>CAZIFK010000062.1:0-13941 GCA_964538995.1 uncultured bacterium | reverse complement strand
CTGCTAATTCAGCCCGTCCGGTAACTGTATTTACGTCTGAATTAAGCGTTGTATTACTTTCTAATTCAGACAGGATTGTTTGCATATGTGTTAAACTATTGTCGAATTCTCCTACAGCAAAATTTGACGCGGCTAATGTAATCCGTATATCCAGATGATTGATGATATTGGTACTATTGACATTATTATGAGAAAACGTCCATTGTAAAAATGTTAGTCCGTTTGTTAAGTCAGAAATTAAACTATCACCCCAAACGATTGCTATTGAGTCGAGTCCTTTTGCATTATTTGCGAAACACAGGCCTGCCCAGATCTCATGTTTAACATTTGTTGTGTCATAAATATCTTGAGAAAAATATAATCCGCGTTCAAAATAATATAGACTACTATCTATCTCCGTCAATTTTCCATTTGTCCAGCCTAATCCGTTGTACCCATCCATATACATTGTATCGTCGTTAACAGATGATAAAAACCACGCTTTACTATCATCATAATCTGATCTTTCAACAGAATTCTCGAACAATAACCAACCGTAATTAGCCATATCTACTTCAGTTGCTCGATATTGTTTTCGGCATGAAACCATCAACAAAATAACTCCTGTCAGGAGAATAATAACACTTCTTCTTGAAAAATAACTCATCGGACCAACATCATTTTCTTTGAATAAATTCGACCTTGATTCGTCATCATTCTAACAAAATATATTCCGCTTGAAACCGGAATACCATACTGGTTCTTTCCGTCCCATCTGGCTGTATGTCTTCCAATCTCTTTATATTCATCAACTAAAGTCGCCACATGTTGTCCAAGCAAGTTATATACTATAACATTTACTTTCTGTCTTGGACCTTCATTAAAACCAACATCATAAATGATATTTGTTACTGGATTAAACGGGTTCGGATAATTTTGATGCAAACTTGTTTCCCCTGGAACAAAAATCGTTTTTTGACCTAATCTGAAATAACCCATACCATCGGTGTAAGCAATAATTTGTCCCTCTTTTGTCATTGAAGGTAGTTCGACCCATTGAACCCCATTGACCCTTTGATAAATGGCAAATGCGTCACTCATTGATGAGAAAGAAACTTCAACCGGAAGATCAAAATATTTCGATTCCTTACCCAGTCGATACGATGCACGATCATTGAAATGTTCATTAAACATAGTGGAATCAACAATGAGCAAACCTTGATCAAACGGAACAGCGCCGCTGGTTCCAAAAACCCGAAAATTGCCATCCGGACTATATCCTGTCCAATCGTAAGATGTTTTCGCCTGAGCCATAAATACAGATCTGCTGATAGTTGTATCTCCAACCACACCCCACGCTTTAGCGTAAAATGCATACGTACCCGAATTGTCAAAGGAGTAATGACCAACATAGGTATAAGCAGCTACCGTATCCAATGTAATAGGTTGACCTTGAACGGTTAAAAATAAACTATCCGTTTTTGAGACAGTATCCGTTATAACAACTTCAAAAAAGTTTGTAAATGCATTATTTTGAATAACTTCCAGCGACAAGTTTGGTCGTGGAACACGAATGATATCAATCACAAATGTTTTAGAAGTCCTTGCATTTTCTCCATCAATAGCTGTTAACTGAATTAGTGATGTATCTGACCATTCAATTTCTGGAGTAAATATGACGGTATCCCCGAAATCACTAATACTATATTCCAATGAATCGGCTACAATTGTTGCGCCAACATCTGTGGACGTTAATACCATCATATTATTATAAGTCAATGCTGTTACCTTAATAGTGAGAGTTGTGTCATCTACATCTGAAACATAATCTGCAAAATCCAACTTAAGGAATTGATTTTCAGTAACATCGAATCGCGGAATCGAGTCGATGACCGGGGGATCATTTTCCGGAGTGATTGTAAGCAGCATAGTATCTTGAGATGTCGCCCCGTCAGGATCGCTTAAATAAAAGATAATGCGATGATCTGCGCCATAATAATTGCTGTCCACATTAAATGTCGCCCACCATACGCCATTGGTATCAGTGAAAGCGACTTGAATATAATTTGCGATTGAACTTCTGGATTGCAAATTCGGAAAATTAACAGATCTAATTTCCTGTGAACTCATTTTACTTTCTTTTAAAAGTTTAGTCGATTTATTCCATTGTTGAGATTGGTATTGATCCATCAGTCGCTGCTTAACGATTTCTGGAGTTCTATTACCAAAAAACAATGAAGCTAAGGGAAACCCCGGTTTTTTGGTTGTATCAAGTATAGCTGCCTGCCAGGTCAATTGCGTACTATCGTTATCGACATCATTTCCATAGGTTGATAGTAAGAATTTTGATATAGCGACTTGATCTTCCTGCATGCTTTGAACACTGTCAGGTGCAAGGATAGCTATACTTGGTGTATCATTTACTGCATTTACAAAAAAGAAATAGGAAATCGTATCAGCAAAATTCCAATTATCCTGTATAATCACCCGGAATGTATATAAGCCAGTGTCTAATTCGGTAGGTGTCCAATTAACAATATTTGTATCTAAAAGAAACCTTGCCGAGTCCTTCGGAAAATAATCGTATTGATTACTACCTGATATCAACTCATACGTGAAGTTATCACCGAAAAGTGTCGCAGTATCAATATCTGTAAAGACAATTGTTTGTTCAAACAATATATCTTCATATGCCTGTAGAGTATCTGTTACAGCAGTAATCTCCGGTGCAGAGTTTAATCGCCTGATTGTATCTGTGGAGACAATTTCGGAAATATTTCCTGCAACATCGTATGCTCTGATTAATGCAGCATATTGGTGTTGATGCTGTAATGCTAACGTATCACTACTGAATTGAGATGGAATAGCAGGAATAACAGTTGACCAGTCGGCCAAAGAATCCAGATACACCCCAGATGAATCAAAATGTTGAATGATATATTCATAGTTTGAAAGCCCGGAACCATTAATTGTCTGATAAACCGAATCATTGAAAGCCGTCCATGATGCCGATATTAAATCGGATGATACAATATTAGTATCATTTGTAAAAAATATACCGTCGGTTGTTTGCCCGAGGTTTGGAGGAAAAGGATCATAGGTGATACGGCTTAAACTGGTGTCTCCATAAGTAATATTTCCAACACGGTCGGTAATTACTGCCCTGAAAATGAGTGTATCTCCTTGAACTAATAAACCGGAACTTGGGTTGAGAACGGTTTCAATTTCACTTTTAGATCGATAAAATAAGAGACTATCTCCCGAACCTGTTAAACTATCTGAAGGCGAAATAGTCACCCAGTCAGCTCCTCGGACAATATTATAAACCTGGATATCTACTGACCCTCCCTCCAAAATTGTATTATCTGATCCTGGTGCTAATCCTGGCGCGGGTACAGGAGCTGAAATTTCAATACTATCTGTAGTGCTATTGTACCATCCTGTTACCTGGTTCTGCCCTTTTGGATATACAGCTTTAGTGGAGAAACTATCCGGTGGTGTGTTGTCAACGACAAATACTGCATTGTTGTAATGTGCAGATACCAGATTACCGGCTATATCTTTTGCTGTCAAACTCGCTGTCAATGTACCGTCATTTTTTGAACTATCCTCTAAAGCCACCCGAAATATCCAAACAGAATCATTATTTGACGAATTAAAAGCGGACAAATTAATGAAAGAGTCATTCGTTGAATCAGCATATTCAATATTTAATACCGGCGGTGTAACTATGTTGGCTTTTTCAGTAAACTGTGCTGTTATTTCAATAATGTCCTGGTATTTACCTTCATCTGTCAAATTCGGTTGTGACAAATTTTCATAACTAAATGTAATGGTAGGGACAGTATTATCAACCACCAAGGTATCGCTATTGGCCATATTTGCAGTTCGTAACGCATTATCTGCCAAATCACTGGCAGTGATAGATACGGATGCAGTATCATTATTTCCTTCACCAGGTGGAATCAATGCATTATAGGTCCAAATCGTCGAATCTGCTCCTATGGTCATATTTGTGTCTGGTACATCATCCCCCACTCCAGCATAATCAATCGCTATTTGCGGAGTTGAAACTACATATTCGTCGAATTGAGCAGTAATCGTTACGACTGTATCTGCTCTAGCAATATATTTACTGTAAGTCAAAGCAACTGTTGGAGCTGTTGTATCATAATATACGGGCTCTGAAATAAAATCAGTAGAAACATTTCCAGCCGAGTCCGTGGCTGACCAGGTAATCCTGTAGTTTGAACCAGACACCAAGGTAGTTGGTACATTTGTTAATGTATAATCAGAAAAGGTGGTTGTTGAATCTAATTCCGAGGACGATAAAGACACAATATGAGGGGAATTCGAATCGGTATTTCCACCCACTTTTGTCCACGTTACTGTTCCAGAAAAAGAGGTCTCACTCAATTTATATCCAACCAAAGCATGATTCACATATTCACTACTATCCGGAGATAACAGTGTAAACGTTGGATGAGTATTATCCACCCTCATCAAAGCACGATTAGTTAGATTCAAATTGGTGAGCGAATTCCCTGCTAAATCTTCAGAAATTATAGAAACAATCGCAGCGCCATCATTTTCATCTGGAATTATGATTGTTTTTGTCCAAACAGTGTCATTCACATTAGTCATATTGGTTGTATCAACATCAGATCCAGTTCCGGCATAATCAATAACAATTTGTGGACTGATCGTCATTTCTTCGCTAAACGTTATTGTCACCGTAACCTCATCATTTTCCTTCACTAAAGAATCGCTATATGTGATAATGGCTGTGGGTAGAGTATTATCGATTAACAATGTATCACTATTCGCCAGATCTGCATTCCGTAACGAATTTCCCGCCAAATCAATGGCAGTAATTGTTATAGATGCTATACCATTATTTCCTGTTCCAGATGGAATTGTTGCATTATAGGTCCAAATAGTCGAATCTGCTCCTATGGTCATATTGGTAGCGGATATATCATCCGTACCACCAATATAATCTATAGCAATTTGCGGTGTGGGTAATGACCGTTCATCAAACGTTGCTGTTATCGTTACAACAGTATCAACGCTGGCGATGTATTTACTATAAGTCAAAGATACTGTGGGAGCTGTTGTATCATAATATACGGGCTCTGAAATAAAATCTTCAGATACATTTCCTGCCGAGTCCGTGGCTGACCAGGTAATCCTGTAGTTTGAACCAGATACCAAGGTAGTTGGTACATTTGTTAATGTATAATCAGAAAAGATAGTTGCTGCATCCAACTCCGTTGCAGCGAGCGTTGCAGAATGGGGGGAATTTGAATCAGCGCTTCCACCTGTTCTCGTCCAAACCACTGTTCCTGAAGAAGATGTTTCACTCAATTTATATCCAACCAAGGCATGATTCACATATTCTCCGCTATCCGGAGATAAAAGTGAAAAGGTGGGATGCGTATTATCAAGCCTCATTAAGGAACGGTTTGTGGTATTTGCATTGGTCAAACTATTTGTACCAACATCCATTGCAATTATTGACACTGTTGCAGCTCCATCGTTATCATCCGGTATCGTAATTGATTTTGTCCACACAGTATCGTTGACTTGTGACATGTTCGTCGTATCAGTGTCGCTTCCAGTTCCTGTATAATCCACTGCAATTTGAGGACTGCTTGTCATTATTTCGCTAAAGGTTGTAGTTACGGTAACCACATCATTTTCTTTTACCAATGAATCACTATATGTTATTACAGCTGTTGGAACCTGTGTATCAATAACAATATCTTTATTATCACCCAAAGATGGGCTACCGGATGGCGGGAACGGTAACGTTAATGTTAAATTATTTCCCGCTAAATCTTTTATGGAGCCACCGTTTATAGACAATGCATCTGATCCAGTATAATTCAAATCGCTGCTGCTTTCACCATCACTCACAGTATAAGTAAAAATCAACGTATCACTTCCTGACCCACTTGTATAAGAAATGAATGTTCCGGCGCCCCCGGTATCCAACAGTAATTTTGGAGTACCGGTTACTGTTAAATCTTCAGTGCTTATTATCTGAACATTAATCGCGTCATTTTCGTTATATGAACCATCATTATTACTGGCGGTGACAGTCGTTATAGTTGGGATAACGCCATCCACAATCAATGCTTTGCTGCCAGCTAACGAATTTGCTCCGGAAATATCAGGCAGTGTTGTTACTAAATTATTTCCTGCCAAATCAGTGATTGCTGTACCAACATTGAGTGAATTGATTTCATTTGCATAATTCAAATCACTGCTTAAATGACCTGAGATGACTGTAAAATTAAATATGAGCGAATCATTACCTGTCCCACTATTATAATCCACTACTGCGTTTGATGATCCCGTTTCTAAGGTAAGATTAGGTGTACCCGTTACATATACATTTTCACTAAAATCTACAATGATTGGAATAATATCTGCCAATTTATAATAGCCATCTGTTGAGGAAGATGATACAAAATCAACTGTTGGAATAGTTGTATCGATAACCAATGCCTTGCGGGCTGCCAACGAATTCGAAGCATCATTCGTTGACGGCAAGGTCAGGGTTGCGTTATTACCGGCAGCATCTTGGATAGAACCACTATTTAATGCTAAAGAAGTAGTAGCTGTATAGTTTAAATCTCCGCTATTGTGATTTGCACCTATAGTATATGTAAAAATTAATGTGTCATTTTCTGATCCAATGGTATAATTTACCGTTTCATCATTGGTTGTCCCTGAAGTGTCAGTATCTAATATAATCTGAGGGGTTCCGCTAACTGTTACATTTTCACTAAAAGCAATTGCAATATCAATGGTGGTGGCGGCTTTATAAGAACCATCCGTTTTCGTTGAAGAAACAAAACTAATAGTAGGAACCGTTGTATCAACAATTATATTTTTATTGGAACTCAGTGAACCAGGATTTCCCGGGGTTGGAAGTGTTAAAGTAGCCGTATTCCCTGCTACATCTTTTATTGTTGCCCCATTCAAGGCAAGAGCGGACGTTCCTTCATAGTCCAAATCAGAAGAATTTTCATTGTCTGAAACTGTATAGTTAAATGTTAAAATCGTTGTTCCACTGCCGCTGCTGTAGTTGACTACTGCGTTGGGAGTTCCAACTTCGAGTGTCAATTGAGGAGTATCGCTTACAATTACTGCTTCATTAAAAGTCACCGTTATGGGAATAAGTATTCCAGATTTATAACTATCATCGTTTTTAGTTGAACTAACCGAACTGACCGTAGGGGCGATGGCATCGACGATGATAGCTTTATTATATCCTAAAGAACCTTCATTGCTAGGAGTAGATAATGTTAGGATGGCCGCATTGCCTGCCAAATCCACAATGCTGCCACCATTCAAACCTAAGGAAGTTGTAGCAAAATAATCCAAGTTCAGGCTGGAATCTCCGGAAGCTACTGTATATCTAAAGACGAGGGTATCGGTGGATGATCCGTTTAAATAACCAATTCCTGTATTACTAGCACCTGTATTCAGAATCAATTGGGGAATATTAGTAACGGAAACAGCTTCATTAAACACCACCTGGATGTCAATCACTTCACTGGTTCGGTAGGTACCATCCGCCTTTGTCGATGTGACTAGGGATACTGTGGGCGAAGTTGTATCGATAATGAGGCCGCTGGTACTAAGGGCTGAAAATGTCAATGTCAGTTCATTTTTAGCAGCATCTTTGATGGTACCGCCATTCAGATCAATAGTAGTGGTAACAGACAGTCCATCGGTATCATTTTCCCCGGTCCCCACGGTATATCGGAATCTAAGTATGCCATTAGAAGGCGAACTGTTGGCTGATAAATAGGTGGCATATTTTGTATCCGTACCCACCGTTAACGTGAGTCGTGGGGTCCCGGTCACGGTTACCGTTTCATTATCCGTAAGAGTTACTATAAAATCCAATTCATCATTTTCACTATAGTTACCATCTGATGGCACCGTAACGGAGGTCACAGTAGGATGGTTGGTATCAATAACCAGGTTTTTACTTCCGGACAACGTATTTGCTCCCGAAAGACCGGACAGGGATACGTTGGCATCATTCAGTGCAACATCTCGGATTGTCGTACCAACGATTAAGGAATTAATATCATATACGTCCAAGTCACTGGACGTATGTCCATCCTGAACAGTATAATTAAAAGTAAATACATCCTGTGGACCGCCGGCGGTACCGGTCACGGTATAACCGGTCCCTCCAGTGCCCAACTTGAGGGATGGGGCTCCGGATGCGGTTACATCTTCACTGAATGTGACGGTGATGGGAATAATGTTATCGTTTCCGGCATCATTGATATCGTTGTAAGACCCGTCATCGGTGGAAGATGTAATTATCGTGACGGTTGGAGCTTCTGTATCAATTATTAGAGCTTTATTTGCTCCTAATGAATTAGTCGCGCCTGGTTGTGGTAAAGTTAACGTAGCGGGATTTCCGTAGGCATCGGTAATTGTTCCTGATATTGCGGATGTGGACGCATAATCCAAGTCATTACTGGTATGACCTGCCTGAACTGTGTAGGAAAATGTAAGGGTAGAAGTTCCACTCCCACTGAAATTGGTAACATTATAATTACTTCCAACATTTAGAGTTAACGAAACACCAGATGCGGTCACGTTATCCGCCGTAGCGTCGACTCCATTCGTAAAATCCACTGTGACATCAATGGCCACTCCTGCTTTGTATGATTCATCGGCTTTCGTTGAGTTGACATCACTGACCACAGGACCGATTCCATCAATGACAATCTCTTGGTTATCTGAAATGGAATTACCGGCCCCTTTGGCGGCTAGAGTCAATATGGCATCATTTCCAGCAGCGTCACGGATAGTGGCTCCATTGGTCGAGAGAGCTGTGGTAGCTGTATACTCCAGATCATTGATGGTATTTCCTGTAACCACGGTGTAATTAAAAACCAAGGTTGTGGTGCCGCTACCACTGGTATAGTCTACATCCGTGTCGGTATCCCCAGTTTCAAGCCGGATTTGAGGGGTTCCTCCGGCTACAGTAACGTTTTCGGGAAATACCACCCGGATGGGAATGACCGTATCCTTTCCGTACGTGCCATCGGACTTGTTCGCGTTCACTTCAGTGACGCTGGGAGGGGTGGTATCCACAATTATCCCGGAAGTGTTCAGTGCGCCGACGGTAAAATCCAGCGCATTTCCTGCCGCGTCCAGAATGGTCCCGCCGTTTAATTCCCCTGATGATGTAACAGCTATTCCATCAGAATCATCTTCACCGCTTGCAACCGTATACCGAAATACCAGGGCAGTACCTCCACTGCCGGATAAATAATTCGCATACTTTGTACTTGATCTTATAGCCAGTTTGAGGCGCGGTGTTCCTGTTACAGTTACACTTTCAGTTATATTTAGGGTAAAATCAATATTCTCATCGGCTTTATAGGAACCATCGGAAGGCAAGGTTGTGGAACTGACGGTAGGGTCGGTGTTATCGACTTTGATTCCCGTAGTGGTGGGGGGAGTAAAGGTTAAGGTGGCGTTATTTAAATTAACATCCTGTAATGAAGCATCTCCATTTAATACCAGGGGACTATTAACGGTGATACCATCTGAATCATCTCCGGAACCGATATTGTAGGTAAAGGATAAATATTTTGATCCGCTTCCGGAGGAATAGGTAGCCTGGATTGCCCCGGCGCCTTCGGTAATGGCAAAAGTCACGTCGTCTGCCCCTCCTTTAGTAACTGCTTCGCTGAAATTCACAACAAAGGTGAGGTTGGCATCGGAATTCTTGTAGGTACCATCCGCCGGGGGAGTAACAGAATCAATGGTCGGAACAACCCCATCCACAACAATTGCTTTTGCAAACCCAAAGGAACCGGACTGTCCGGGTGTTGCCAGTGTCAATGTGGCCTGGTTACCTGCGGCATCCTTGATGGTTCCTGACAAGGCGGAGGAGTTTAAATAGTCTAAATCATCAGAGGTATGGGGTGCAACCACTGTGTACGTAAAAGTAAGCACAGTGCCGTTATCCCCTGAAGAATAATCGACAATAGCATCACTATCACCTGTTTCAAGGGTAATTTGGGGTGTCCCCGTTTTAACAACCGTCTCAGTAAAAGTGACTTCAACATTAATTGTCCCGTCAACAATATAGGTCCTGTTATCGGTGGTTGATCCAACACTGGAAACAGTAGGGGGTGTAACATCATAAGTAAAGTCTGAAGAAAATTTCCAACTGGCGCCGGGAGCTGATTGCCCCTGTGTGTTAAGTCCAAATCGTATCTTATGCTGATCAGACATCGCATAAGGAGAACCGATCAGTTGAGCCTGAGAAATATCTATGGTAGCCGAAGTACTCGACCCCGAATTAAAAGCCGGCAGGCCACTAGAAATCGTGGAACCACCCGTTTCATAATTATAGGCGGTATTCCAGCCGCTGTCCCCACCATCTTTTGTATAAAATAAGCTGTACCAGGTATCGGTTGTCAATCCCGTAAAGGTTAGCCGTATTCCACCGGTTCTTCCTCCTGAGCTATACTCACTGTCAGTATTATTATAATATCCGGCGTGATCTGTCAACCCTGTAAGCGCTTCCTGGAGCGTCTTCTGTGTATTTGCATACAGGCCGGATACAGTAGATAGATAAAGGCCTACTTTTACAAAATATAGTATCGACTTTATGATATTTTTATTGACCTGCATTGATATCGAATCGATCAGATGGTGTACGATTTTCACTTGACTAGGATCGATTGGGAAGTTAACTGTTCTAAATATTGACATTCCGGTTTTTTATACATCTTTTATATATTTGGATAAATTTGAATCACATTCTATCTAATTGCTATTTTTACAGGTTAAACCCTAACATGATAAGGCCATCCACCCAACTGCCTATTCCGATGTTATTGCCTTTATCGTCCGTAACATTCAATGCTGTGGTTGAGCGTACACCTCCACGGATTTCGAGTGTATTACCGATAGCAAATCCATAGGAGGTTTCTCCACTTATGCCAAATGTGTTTCCAATAAGACCAACGCCAATCTTGAGTTTCCCAGGCCCGGCAGGAAATGCTAACAGCCCCATGGCCGTCATACCGGAAAATTTGCCGCCAATGGGTTTATAATTCTCAAAACCGAAGTTGCCAACTTCAGCTCCAAAACGAAAACGAACACCTAAAATTTGCATTAGGAGCGGAAATTCGACACTTAATCGAAAATTAACTTGAGGAGAATTATTGTATGAATTCAAATCATGATTCACGAATCCTGATGAGGCACCTGATATATTCAAGGAATACCCCAAGCTTTTGGCTACATCGGCTAATTCGGTGTCAGATATATCCTCATCTTCTTCATACTCACCTTCATCATCATAGAATTCTTCATCGTCGTAATAATCGGATTCTTCGTCTTCATAATATTCTTCGTCGTCATAATACTCTTCTTCATCATATTCCGACGCATCATCTTCGTAAAATTCATCATCATCTTCGTAGTACTCATCATCCTCCGAATACTCCTCTTCATCGTCCCCCCAAAAGACTTCAGTTGGGTCCTCATAATCTTCTTCATCTTGGCCATATAAATTAGAAATGGGTAGAATGAGCACCAATAAGGCGATGACCAACCATGAATGATTGGTTAATAAATAAAATTCTGTAATAGAACTTTTCCGCATGTTTACCTCAATACGTATTTAATATTAGACGCACTTTTAGTTAACCCCTTACCTCTGGGGATGTATTACTGTCTGTAATATATAATTGACTGTTGATGTAAATCAATCTCATTAATAAGTATCTGAATTATATAAATATAATATAAAATATACACTTTGGGGAGTGAAGAGAGTCACATCGGGGCGCAGCTCCTAAGGGAATTTCTGCCTGCAGGCAATGACAAGTTTTGCGGTTTAAATGTACATTTCATTCTAATCCCGCCCGCCTGCCGGACTGGCAGGTACACGAAGTGTCGGGAGAAGAATCTCAAATGTCTGTTGATCATTTTATACTTGAGATACTTCACCGGTTAATGCCGGATTCAGTATGACATGAATATTTTGTAGCCCGTACGGGAATCCCCTCCTACTCCGCCGGCTGGCGGATACGGCGGGCAGGGAACCCTTAAAACAAAATAAAACATATGATTGGTGGTAGCCCGTACGGGAATCGAACCCGTGTTACTGCCTTGAGAGGGCGGCGTCCTAACCCCTAGACGAACGAGCCATGCGGATTTTCAATTTATGACTGATGATTGAAAAAAAACCGTTACAATCTAAAATCGTACATCATAAATCAATCGTACGCCCGGGAGGATTCGAACCCCCAATCCCCTGGTCCGTAGCCAGGTGCTCTATCCAATTAAGCCACGGGCGCATATTCTAGTGATTGGTTATTTGTAATTGGTGAGTAGTAATTTGTAATTAGCCACAATCTACCAGCTACCGCTTACCAGTTACTACTCCACCGTAAGCTGGGGCGCAGGGACTCGAACCCCAACAACCAGAACCAGAATCTGGTGTCCTGCCATTAGACGACGCCCCAATGTCATCTTAATGATAAAAAACAGGGGGCAAATTTATGCCCCCCGCCTATTTCACTAAAAATGTTTTATTATTTTTATTTTACTAAATACGCTTTGCGAACATCAATACCGGCTGATGTCTGTATTTGTATAAAATAAACGCCTGAAGAGAAATTACTTGCATTCCACTTGATGACATGATTTCCGGTGGTCATTTGATGTTCATTAATCAAGGTAGCAACATGTCTTCCTTGAATATCAAACACTTGTATTCTGACATCCATTTTATTTGGAAGAGTTATTGGAATTGAACATACTGGATTAAATGGATTCGGATATAGCTGACCAATGCTAACATTTCCGGGTATTCCAACCACATCAGCAGATGATATTTCCATGAAAGTATCATCATTAATCAACACAGCGCCAACTTGGAAAATCTTCTTTGAAGAAGAATTTTGAACAATTGCGATGATTTTGACGTTCTCCATTACCCATGTTTTAGATAAATCAAATGTCCCTGAAAGAGTTTGAGATTCACCACTTGTATTTATTGTCAGATTTTCTGCTGATTTCCAATCGCGATTTACATTTCGAGCATCATGATATTGCCCGACCGCACCCCAAAAAGAATAAATGTTATCTTCTACGAGAAATATGTAAACCTGCTGATTCGTTGAACTTTGGTCTGCATCCATTGAAACAGTGATATCATAATCAACACTACTAGTATTAACCATGCCATTAATTTCAATTGAATAGGGAGTTTCTTCCCCTAACACACCGTTATAAATAGGTAAAAACGTATTATACATTGGTTGCCAATTTCCGTTTGGATAACCACCAACTGTTTTTTCTACACCATTCCACTGTGTATGAGGAATGCCTCCCACACCATACATATTAGCTCTCTGACTGTATAATACGGGAATATCAAAATCAGAAGTTGCTGGAGTGTACCCAGAACTATGAAATTCTATACTGAATAGTGTTTCAGGAAATTGATTCAATAATGAGTCTATCGCAAAACTTGCGCTTGGGCAGTATGGTCACATTAACCCGGTAAAATCTTCCACAAATACTTTTTGAGAAGAAAGACTTGCACTCTCAACGATATCTCGAAGTTCGCCGGAATTGAAAAACTGGTTTGAGTTAAATGTCAACTGTTGTGGAGTAAGCCCACTGACCATAATTATGATAGCCAGTACGAATCTTATCATAATAATCCCTTTATCATTTTTGATAATTAAAAATAATGATTATTTAATTTAATGACGAACCAACATTAAAACATAGATGTAAGACTCATTTTAAAACCGTCATTAAATGGTTCAATGATCCTGCATATTCCATTTGCACATATTAAACCTCCCTTCAATGAACCATATAATAGTGATAATCGAATCGAAGGAGTGATATTGTATACAAATTCAATATTTACCCAATTTC
>CAZIFK010000061.1:0-14099 GCA_964538995.1 uncultured bacterium | reverse complement strand
TTTGTTTTCAAAAGTTCATTTGACAAGGCCAACCGCACGTCCGCCGATTCCTACCGCGGCCCGGGAATGCAAGAAGGTTTACGGATTTTATCAGACGTAAAAGATGCAACGGGAGTTCCGGTCCTCACAGACGTGCATTACCCTGATCAGGCTGTTCCAGTTGCTGAAGTCGTGGATATTCTTCAAATACCCGCTTTTTTATGCCGTCAGACGGATCTGATAGAAGCCGCTGCAAAAACAGGAAAAATAGTAAATGTTAAAAAAGGGCAATTTTTATCACCGTGGAAAGTAGGCAGTATTGTTGAAAAAATTGAAGGAGTAGGAGGAAACAAAATTTTGCTCACTGACCGAGGGACCACATTTGGCTATGAAAGCCTGGTTTCAGATATGCGTTCGATTCCTATTATGCAGGAAACCGGCTATCCAGTGATTTTTGACGCAAGCCACAGTACCCAGATTCCGGGATCAGGAGGAAGCAATACTGGCGGTGCCAGGGAATACATTCCCACATTAGCTAAAGCAGCTGTTGCTGCCGGAACAAATGGCCTGTTCATGGAAGTACATGATAATGTAGATGAGGCCAAATCTGATGCTGCTACCCAATGGCCCCTTGATCAATTGAATGATTTGCTGATTTCATTAAAACGGATTCATGAGGCTGTCAGTGGCTAATACAAAATTACTTTGTGCTAAAATAAAAATGCTCATTTCTGACGTGGATGGTGTGTTAACGGATGGTTCTGTATATAAAGGATCAACTGGTGAAGAATTCAAACGCTTTAATGTAATCGACGGTGCCGGGGCAGCCATCGCCCGCACTGCCGGACTCAAAATTGCTCTTATATCCGGTCGTCATTCAGAAGCGACCGCCATTCGGGCGGCAGAAATGAAAATAAATGAGGTACATAACGGTACATTAGATAAACGGGGTCCTTATATAGAGATTAAAGAGAAATACAATTTGAAGGATGATGAAATCGCTTATGTCGGAGATGATATAATTGATATTGCAATCATGGAACAGGTGGGTGTTCCAATTGCCGTGGCGAATGCCTATAAAATTGTAAAGGATATTTCAGTTTACGTGACTAAAAAATCCGGTGGCCAAGGGGCATTCCGTGAAGCGATTGAATGGATCCTTATTCAACAAGGAAGATTACAAGAAGTGTTGACAGCGCTACAGGATGAAGTACAAAATCCGCCCGAAACAGATCCGTTTCATTAGTGTTAGTATATATAAATAATGAAATATATATTTTCAATTTTTCTACTGTTTTTATTGAGTTGCACAAGCAGGGATGAAAACAAAACAATACAATCACGTGATGGTCTGCCGGACCAGGAAAGCTGGAACGTTACCATTATCTTGACGGATAAAGGTATCACACGATCCATTGTACGATCTGGTCATCTGGAAAAATTTGATGAAAAGCAGTTTATCCTGCTAGATCAACAAGTAGATGCTGATTTCTTTGATGAGGAGGAAAACCACACTACCAACCTGAAATCAGTCATGGCAGAGGTGGAAGAAGGCAATGACTTTATGCGCGCTATGGGAAATGTTGTGGTCGTCTCTGACAGCGGTGTAACCCTTTATACGGATACATTGGTTTGGGATTCCAAAGAAGAGGTAATTTATACGGATGATAATGTTATCCTTACGACAGAAAAGGGTGATACACTTTACGGTATCGGATTTGAATCAGACATTGCTATGGAAAACTGGCGAATTATCAAACCATCAGGTGTGACCTCTATGAAAGATGATGAGCAATAAACACACCCTCAAAGGCCAAAACCTATCCAAACAATACGGCTCTCGCTGGGTGGTGTCCGGAGTGGACTTGGAAGTGAGCCAGGGAGAAATCGTTGGTTTGTTGGGTCCAAACGGCGCTGGGAAAACGACATCATTTTATATGATTACAGGCATGATAAAGCCCTCTAAAGGACATATTTTTCTGGATGGCCAAGAAATAACGAACGATGCCATGTATATGCGTTCCAGAAAAGGCATTGGTTACTTGGCCCAGGAACCGTCCATTTTTGGTAAACTTTCCGTAGAGGATAATTTGAAACTAGTCTTAGAAATGACCAAGTTTTCTAAAAAAGAACAACAGGAAAAAATTGATCGACTTTTAGATGAATTATCCGTGAGCCATTTACGGAAAAATAAAGGAAATACTCTTTCTGGAGGAGAACGTCGTCGGGTGGAGATCTGCCGAGCACTGGCTCTTGATCCAAATTTTATTTTATTAGATGAACCCTTTGCCGGGGTAGATCCCATTGCCGTGGAAGATATTCAGCAGATTGTCAAATCATTGAAAGATCGTAACATCGGCGTGTTAATTACAGATCACAACGTGCGGGAGACGTTATCAATAACCGATCGATCTTATTTATTGTTTGATGGACGCATTTTGAATTCGGGTACATCTGAATTTCTAGCGAATGATGATGAAGCCCGGCGATTGTATCTCGGTTCAAAATTTAAGTTATACTAATGATAAAACTTCAACAGCGATTAGAACAAAAGCAGACCCTCAAGCCTCAACAAATTCTGCAAGCCACCATACTGCAATTAAACACAGTGAACCTTGAAGAACGTATCCTGGAAGAATTGGAAACAAATCCTGTTTTGGAAGAATTGGAAGGCACCAATGAATTGGATGAGACCCCTGCCGATGATAATGATATGGATTGGGAAGTCGACGAATATGAGCCGCCAAATGTATTTGAGCGAAAAGAGCTGAAGGATATGCCAATTCCACAAAAGAAGGATTTTGTGGAACACTTGATCGATCAATTGAACTTATATGATTTTAATATTCAAGAACGGATTGTGGCTGAAGAGATAATATACAATTTAGATGAAAATGGATATTTGGCTATCGACCTTGAATTGATCAATGACCGATTCGAATTGGAACCGGATGAGGTGTTATCTGTTTTAAAAAAAATTCAATCCTTGGACCCAAAGGGTATCGCTGCAAGGAATTTGCAGGAATGTTTATTATTGCAAATTGATAAAGTCGTAGAACCTTTTGCTTATACATTGTTGAACGAATATTTTGATGATGTGGCAAATCACCGATATGATCAACTGATTGAAAAAACAGGATATAGTGAAGAGGAATTAAGACAAGCGCTAATCAGTATCGAACATTTGAATCCCAAGCCAGGGGCGGGTCATGAGAATCTTGAAATGATAACCGTCATTCCAGAATTGATTGTATACAAAAGAGAAAATAACTGGGTCGTGGTAGTGAATGATAATTGGCTCCCGGAAGTACAAGTGAGCCAGGAATATGTGGATATGTTAGCAGGTGAGCTTGATAAAAAAGCGAAATCATTTATTAAAAATAAGATGGATAATGCTAAATGGTTTGTGGATGCCATTTCTGACCGGAGAAAGACATTAACCGACGTCATGATAATGATCATTGAAAGACAGCCTGAATTTTTTCAAGGTAATTTAAACAAGCTCAAGCCCATGAAACTCCAGGATATCGCTGATGAATTGGAGTTGGATATATCTACAATCAGTCGTTCCACACGAGGAAAATATGTAGATACACCATATGGTATTTTTGAATTAAAATCATTTTTTACTGAGGGGATGGTGACTTCCAGCGGAGAGGAAATCAGCACCATGCAAATCAAGCAGCTGCTGAAAGATATATTGAATAATGAAGATAAACATCATCCTTTAACAGACGAACAATTGAAAGAATTATTAAATGCAAAAGGGTTTCCTGTGGCGAGGAGAACCGTTGCAAAATATAGAGAGCAGTTGCATGTTCCCGTTGCTCGTTTGCGCAAAAAAATTTAATTTAACAACAATGGAGAACTATCATGGAACGTAAAAGAATCATCATCGGCGACCAGGAGATAAGTCTGCCGGCTATCGGAATATTACCCATTTTGGGTATCGGTTTGGCGCTTTGGTTACTGACAGGTGTCTTTTCGGTTGGTCCCGATGAAGTGGGCATCGTACAGACATTTGGGAAATATACCCGTACAGCCCAATCGGGGTTGAATTATCACCTTCCTTTTCCCATCGAAACAGTTAAAACGCCGAAAGTAACGGAGGTTAAGCGTGTGGAGATTGGATTCCGAACCTTGGGGAAAAATCAGTACCGTGCGATTGAAAAAGAAAGTCTTATGCTAACAGGAGATGAAAATATCGTTGATGCTGAGCTGATTGTGCAATACAAAATCAAGGAACCTGTGCACTATCTTTTCAATTTTGTAAGACCGGAACTTACCGTAAGGGAATCTGCTGAGGCATCACTACGGACAGTGGTTGGCAGGCATAATATTGATGAAGCTCTAACCACGGGGAAATTCATGATCCAGGAAGAAACGAAGGAATTACTGCAAAGTATTTTGGATAAGTATGAAACCGGTATTCTTGTCGTAGCAGTTCAGCTGCAGGATGTGTCCCCACCAAAGCAAGTTGTAGCTGCTTTTAAAGATGTGGCTTCTGCGAAAGAGGATAAAAACCGTATGATCAATCAAGCGGAAGGTTACCGCAATGATGTGATCCCGAAGGCTCGTGGTGAAGCCCAGGCTATGATTCGTGGAGCAGAAGGATTCAGGGAAGCAAGAGTCAAACGCGCAGAAGGGGATGTGGCAAAATTCAAATCCATGTTGGCTGAATACAAAAAAGCCAAGGATGTAACACGAAAACGAATGTATTTGGAAACCATGGAGGAAATTCTTCCCGGTATTGATAAATATATCGTGCCAGGTGGAGATGGAGGAAATCTCCTCAACCTCCTGAATCTGAATGAAAAAGGAGGTAAAAGATGAAAAAATCATTATTAGTTATTATTGTTCTGGGTCTCATAATCTTTTTCACAACAGTATTCATAGTGGATGAGCGTCAGCAGGTGGTCATTTTAAAATTTGGTAAGCCCATCCGTACTATCACTGAACCTGGGTTGCATTTCAAATGGCCGGTGCCGTTTCAAAATGCTATTACGTTTGATGACCGTCTTTTGGAATACGATGTAGCTCCGGAAGAAGTATTGAGTAAAGATAAAAAAACAATCATTGTGGATAATTATGTCCGTTGGCGGATCAAAGATGCACTCCTTTTCCTGCAGACTGTACAAGCCATTCCCAATGCGGTGACCCGTTTGGATGATATCGTATATTCTGAACTCCGTCAGGAACTGGGAAAACATAACATGTCTGAAATCATTACTGAAACCAGGGAAGAGATTATGGAAATCGTCACACGCGCTAGCGACAAGTCCACGACTCCGTATGGGATTGAAGTAGTGGATGTACGCATCAAACGAGTGGATTTACCCCGGGAAAATGAAATGTCAATTTATGCCCGCATGGATGCTGAACGTAAACGTCAGGCCAACAAGTTCCGCTCTGAAGGATCAGAAGAAGCCCAAAAAATTCGAGCTTCTACGGAAAAAGATAAAACAATTATTCTCGCTGATGCTTATAAAGAGTCTGAAGAAATCCGTGGTGAGGGGGAAGCCCGTGCCTTGGAAATCTATGCCAGCGCATATAATAAGGATGTTGACTTTTATGAATTCATGCGAACACTGGAAGCGTATAAAAAAATAATTGATCAAAAAACAACGCTGGTGCTTCCGGCAGATTCAAAATTGTTTAAAATGATGAACGAATGAAAATAAAAAACCTTGCGATAGTTTAACCCGATTTATCGGGACGCAAGGTTCAATATGATTGTAAATTTGCTTTTGATGAAAAGCGTTTAATAAACAAAAAGGCTTCCCGAGGGAAGCCTTTTTTACAAGGAGAACCAATGGATAAACATTTTTTACATATTAAAGATTTATCCAAAGAAGAAATCTTGGATTTAATCAAGCTGGCCAAGGATCTGAAATCCAAATTCCGCAATAAAGAAGATTTCAAGCATTTCCACAACAAATCTCTGGCGATGATTTTTGCCAAGCCTTCAGCGCGAACCCGGATATCATTTGAAACAGGTTTTACGTGGATGGGCGGTCATGCGTTATTTTTGGGACCCAATGATATTGGCATTGGCAAACGGGAAGCCATCAAAGATATTGCCCGAGTGGTTAGCCGATACAATGATGTGATTATGGCCAGACTTTTTGATCATGCTCATATTCTAGAATTGGCGGAATATTCAGATTCTCCGATTGTAAACGGTTTGACTGATTATAATCATCCCTGCCAGATCATGGCGGATATTCTGACCATCAGCGAACATAGGGGTTCATTGGAGGATTTACACGTATGTTACGTTGGAGATGGGAATAATGTTGTCCACTCCTGGTTGCAGTTGGCATCACGTTTGCCAATGAAATTTACTTGCGTGTGCCCTGAAGGATTTACTCCCGATGAAGAAACTGTGAATCTTGCAAAAGCCAATAGCAACTCTGAAATAATCATCACTCATGATCCAGTAAAAGGAGTAATGGGAGCGGATGTTATTTATACGGATGTGTGGGCATCCATGGGACAGAAGGAAGAAGCTGCAAAGCGGGAAAAACTTTTTGTCGATTTTCAGGTCAATAGTGCGATGATAGCCAGAACCGAAAAAGATACTTTGTTCATGCACTGCCTCCCTGCAGAACGGGGACGGGAAACTACAGATGAAGTGATGGAAGCCGATTATTCAGTCGTATTTGATCAGGCAGAAAACCGCCTCCATGCCCAAAATGCAATTATGGTGGCACTGACTTCATAATGAAAAAAGGAATAGTCCTATTATTCATATCATATTGCTTGGGGCAAACCGGTTATTTCGATTCAATCAGTTTTGATTATTCCGGATCGGAAAATTGAATGCATCAGATTATCCCAGTGGAGGTTATTTGATACAGTTATAAAGCGGAAATTATAGCTAAACTGAAAAAATTATACTAATAAAGTAAATTACTCCGTTTCGACCCAACGGATATCATATGTTCGGTATTCTACTGTTTTACCGCCTTCTTCAATAGGAGCGATAATATAAAAATCCGCCGTGGCTCCTGGCTCAATAGCCGTATCTGTTATAACACCCGTATTGTATTCGTGCGTAGATCCTTTAGCAAATGCAGAGTCAATATATGCAAGTTCCGTTTCCGGAGTCCAGAGATTTGCAATGATTCTTACGAAGTCAGCCCGCGTTTTACCTGTGTTTTTTACGACACCTCCTATTTCTTCTCGGTCAGGATAAACATTAACAAATGGTTCGCTCATAAGCTCAATTTTCGGAGCAGGTGGTCGTTCCTCATCAATCTTCACTACTTTATCTTTATCAATGGATAGCTGTCCAATGGCGGTTTGAATAATTACTCGTGCATCGGTTTCTTCAATAATTTCACCAACCACGACGGTACCATTGGCCAATTCAATTCGGTGTTGCAACTCTGGGATCTGAATAAGTTTCAGCAATTCCTCATTAATAGCCGGAATGGCCTTTGAACGTTCTATGACCCGGATTACCCGCTTTAAGGAATCGATTTGAGTCTGTAGATTTTGTAATCCATCTTTATAATCAAAAAATGGCTCCCCCATTGGCAATTGTTCCGGTTTTTCTCTTTCAAGTTTGACTTCTGGAAAGCCCGTGCTTTCTATTTTGACAGAATCAACATTTGTTGTATCGCTTTTTTGAGAAAAAAGGAAAACGCAAATAAAAAGTAATAGTATTAAAACTCTCATTGACCCATGGCTTCCTGTTGAGCTTTAAAAGCCATTCGGCGAAGTTCTTCAGCATACTGATCTGTTTTATCCATGGTCTGGAGCATATCTGTCATCGCTCCACGCAAGGGATAATTATTGGCATCTTCAAGAACCGGGAGCACTTTTGCAACGGTAGCATCATCAGCAAAACGACCTAAACTGCGTATTGCTTTGGCGCGAATATGTATGGGAAATTCATTATTCCTGGCAATGTTAATTGTCGCTTTATACACTTGAGGATCATCAAATTCTCCCAAGGCATCCAATAGAGTATTCAACATACTGAAATATTGTTTTTTGCCTGTATTATAGGTTTCGATCAATGCTAAAATCAAATTTTCTTCTTTAACTCCCGCCATAGTATTGATGGCAAATTCCCTGATTTCTGTATTCATATCCGGGTCGCCAAGTAGTTCAGCAAAAGCCGGGGCAACTTCATGGGGATCTTTTTTGCCTAAAATCTCCAGTGCACGATTTCTAACGGCAATATTAATATCCGGATCTTTTGAAATGATTACGAGAATAGGAATAACTTCAGCCGAACCAATGGCCCCAAGTGTTTCAGTGAGTAGTTTGTTCGTCCGGGAGACATTGGCTTTCGATGTTTCATACAATTCCAAAAGTGCTAAAATCTGATCTTTAGAGCGAACCCTATTCAAGTTTTTAACTAACGTCATATGGAGCTGGTTGGATTTTTCATCGATGGTATGCATAGCGTGAACCATGGCATCGCCAGCAGCGGGGTTTTCCCTAAACTCTGCCAGAAGTTCAATGGATGCTATCATAAAAGTCAAATCCAATGCTTCTGCTTCAGAAACCACCTTTGCAATGGCATTCAACGCTGTGGGATGCTGTGTTTGAGCCAACACATCACCGGCAGCGATGCGTACATCAAAAGGCAGGTTGGAATCGTTATACATACTGATTATTTCTTGCAGTGCTTGCACACGTCCCTCCTGATATTCACGTCGCAGGTTTTCTACTTCAGCCATATTGACGTCTGCTTTCTCTCTATCCCTCTTAAACAGGCCTTTAATCATCGAACAGCCTTGAAACGAAAGAGAAGCGACTAAAAGGATAATGGCCAGCTTACGCATTTGATTCCCAATATTTAAGTTCAAGATCATTCCCATCAAAAATTCCATAAGAAAAATACCGAATCCAGTCACCTAGAACAACCAGCTTTCCTCCGTTTACATTTTCTATGGTTGACTGATGATAATGTCCGGTTATAACGTAATCAAAACCGTCTGTAGAAATAGTTTCGGCAAAGACCTTTAACTCACTGAGTACCTTTTTATTATATTCGGTTGAATGTTCATAATGATACCCTCTTTTAGAAATCGCGTGGGCAATTCCATAACCGATGGTTGGATGAACCCATCTATATAGCCAGATAAAGAGTCTACTTCGCAGAATGGTTTTTAAAAGCCTATATCCTCTGTCCCAGGATAAAATGCCATCACCGTGCGTAATGTAAAATTTTTTCCCATTGATCTCCCAAGTTGCATCTTCTTTATATACGCGATGGGTTAATGTTTCTTCCATAAAGTCCAGGACCCAGTGATCATGATTACCAGTAATAAAGTGAACTTCAATACCGGATTGTTTCAGAGAATATAACTTCTGGTAAAAAGGAAAATATACTTTTGGGATCACATGCTTGTATTCAAAATAAAAATCGAATAAATCGCCAACAATGACTAAAGTTCCATTCGTTTGAACAATGTGATCAAAAAAATGGAACAACTTTTGTTGTCGCTCTTTTTCCTGCTCAGAATAATCAAGCATTAAATGAATATCGGAAATAAAATAGACAGGCAATTGCATAGTGGCTAACTTACTTTTTCGGAGATGTTCCAGCCAAGGAAATGTCGATCTTTAACCATTTATTCTTTAATTGAGTCAAATGGTTGACTTCCCAAAGAAACAAACCTAGTTTTAATTAGAATACGGATGCGGAACTCATTAGATTTAAAGACGTAACTTTCATACATGCGAAGAATTTTAATCATACTTGCCCTGCTTTCACAGGGACTTCTGGCTCAATCATTCGGCCAAAACAAGGTTCAATACAAGGATTTTGATTGGTCAATAATCTCGTCTCCTAATTTTGATGTGTACTTTTATGGAGAAGATCCACATCTTGCAGAATTTACAGCTGATGTAGCTGAAGAAGCCCATGAGCAGGTTTCCAAACATTTGCGATGGACATTGAAAAAACGAGTGTCCATAATCGTCTATCATTCTCATAATGATTTCCAGCAAACCAATGTGATCTGGCAATATATGCAAGAAGGAATAGGTGGCGTAACAGAATTATTCAAGAATAGGGTTGTCCTCCCATTCGAAGGGGATTACGAGCAATTTCGTCATGTGATCCATCATGAACTTGTTCATGCAATATTAAATGATATGATTTATGGCGGCAGCATTCAGAGTATCATTACCGGCAGAGTTAAACTGCGAATTCCCCTCTGGGTGAATGAAGGTCTGTCTGAATATCTTTCTATGAATTGGGATACCAAAGCCGATATGACCATGCGTGATCTTTCCATTAATGAAGACATGCCTACCATAGAACAGCTCGAATATTATATGGCATATAAAGGGGGTCAATCCGTTTGGCGATTTATTGCTGAAAAATACGGACGTGAAAAAATCGGTGAAATCATCAACGCCATGAAACTAACCCAAAATGCTGAAAAAGGATTTGAACGTGCTCTTGGAATGGATTTTGAAGATTTAACAGAACAGTGGCATAAATATTTAAAAAAAGAATATTGGCCGGACGTAGCTGGAATGGATGAAGTTGAAGATATTGCTAAACGCTTAACAGATCATAAAGAGCGAAAAAATTATTACAATGTTTCCCCAGCTGTGTCTCCTGACGGAAGTAAAATCGCTGTATTGTCAGATCGATCAGGGTATTTTGATGTTTTCATTTTGAACGCTATCGATGGTAAGGAGATCAAACGGTTAATTAAAGGGAATCGATCCGTAGATTTTGAAGAATTAAAACTATTACAGCCGGGGATTTCCTGGTCACCGGATAGTAAACGTATTGCTATTGCAGCAAAAGCAGGGAAATCCGACGCATTGTATCTCATTAATGTAAAATCGAAAAAGAGGGAAAAACTGACGTTTGATCTTGACGGAATTTTCACAGCGGCTTGGAGTCCCAATGGTGATCAATTGGCTTTTGTGGGCACTAAGGCCGGAGCCAGTGACATTTATCTTTACAACCTCAATACCAAAGAATTGACACAGTTAACGGATGATATATATTCGGATTCAGAGCCGAAGTGGAACAATGACGGGTCAAGGCTAGCTTTCATATCTGACCGTGATGATGATGTAGAAGGCCAAAATCCCCCTGAAGATATTTTCACCCATGATTATTCACAGAAAGATATTTATTTCATCGATATTCCTTCCAACCATATTTCGCGAATTACAGATACAGAGTACAATGAAGACCACCCTGTGTGGGCACACACAGAAAAGAACACGATTTTCTATGTGACTGACAAAAGCGGTGTTTGGAATATCTATCGTCACGATATTTCAGTTCAGGAATTTAATCTTGATTCTAGCGCTACGAACCATAATCAACCGGTGGCTATTACCAACATACTCACTGGTGCATTTCAGTTAAGTTTAACGAAAGATGACGGTTTACTGGTCTTTGCCGGTTATGCCGATTTGGGTTGGGATGTGTACAGTATAACTCGGCCGCTGGAAAAAGAATCAGTGGTGGTTCCAGTGACTCGATATATTATGAAAAAAGATGAAGCTACGGAAGATTTAGCGGATCTTCGTCGACATAAACGCAACGTATACAGCTCAGGAAGAACATCCAGTGTCGATTATTCTGATTGGATTTTTGCCCGAGAGTATGATCATTATAATCAATCGCTGGTTCGGGAAAAAGAAGATTCAGCCGTTACAGATACAACTGATTTGTTTGAAAATGGTTACGTTCCAAAAGAATATAAGACTAGGTTTACTCTGGATATGGTGAATAGCTATGCGTCATTTAATAATGTGTTTGGGGCTCAGGGGATGGCCATGTTTGCCTTTAGTGATATTTTGGGTAATCACCAGATATATATCGGTACAGAGATGGTCATTGATTTACAAAGAAGTGATTACTTTTTCAGTTATGCGTATTTAACGCATCCAACGGATTACTATTTTTCATTATATCATACAGCGAACGAATACTTCCTTGGATACACAGAACAATTGTTACAAGTTAGAGGATTGGTACAAAATTTTGGATTCGTGGGCTTTGTTTCTCACCCGTTCACTCGTTTTACTCGAATTGAAGGTGGTTTGTCATATCACTCTTTTTCCTTTACCAAGTGGGAACAAGTAAATTATTATGATTTTGAAAAAATGAGTGAAGAATCTTTTTCTGTCATTCTACCCATGGCAAGCTGGGTTTTTGACAATACGGTCTATGGTTATACCGGCCCGATTGATGGGTTTAGGCAAAATACGTCGATAGTCATCAGCCCTGGTTGGGGAAGCAAGAAACTCGATTTTAAAACATTGAAATTAGATTTTCGGAAATATTTCAAGATCGGCCGTTATTCCAGCTTAGCCGGCAGGATGATGCTGGGAACAAATCAGGGCGCTGATAAACAAAAATTCTATCTGGGCGGACTACCAAATTGGATTTTCGGCAGGGGTGAGACCGATGGCGTACAAGATGAAAGTAGAGCCCGTAGCGATATACTTGATGGCAATAATGATCTGGAAGACATTTATTTTTCAGAATATATTATGCCGGTTCGAGGATATAGATATATGGAACAGGTTGGCTCGAACGTTGCTTTAGCCAATTTTGAGTTTCGTTTTCCGTTTTTGTTGGCTATGGGAGTACCAAATAAATTTATGATTAGTAATCTGGGTTCGCACATCTTTTTAGATATAGGTACTGCTTGGGATAGTAGAAAAGAATTTGAAGAAACCATCGCCGGCTTTGGTTGGGGAATGAAAATTAATCTAGGTTTTATGCTTCTTAGAGTGGATGCTGCATGGGATATCAACGATATTGGATATTCCAGACCTCAATACTATTTTTCTTTAGGTACAGACTGGTGAGTTGGTGAATGGTAACTGGTGGAGCGGTTCATAAGTAACAAATAATTTTTTCTATAAGTTTTGCTCGCATAACCCATTACCGATAACTTATTCACCATTTATTATGGCACAATCTTCATCCAAAACAATCTTTCTTTGCAACAGCTGCGGGAATGAATTCTCCAAATGGCACGGTCAATGTCCAGCCTGCAATGAATGGGGGACATTAAGTGAGTTCAACCCACCCAAATCCCGTCGTAAGAAAAGTGGAAAACCTCCAAGAGAAACCGTCCAGCTAACATCATTATCTAATCAAAGTAATCGTAAACGGATATTATCGGGGTTGGAAGAAGTAGATCGGGTTATGGGTGGTGGAATGCTCCCCGGATCAATGATTTTATTAGGTGGCCAACCTGGAATTGGTAAATCTACATTAGCGTTACAAATCGTTTCTGGCTGTCATCAAGCGACTTTATATGTTTCCGCTGAAGAAAGTGAAGAGCAATTGGCTCTCCGGGCAGAAAGACTGAGTGTTACGTCAGAACATTTGCATGTTTCCGGGGAAAATGAAATAGTTAATATTTTAGAACAGGTTTCTGTCCTTCAACCTTTGCTCTTGGTGGTTGATTCCATTCAGACAGTTTATAATGAAGATCTGGATTCACTGCCCGGATCTATCAGTCAAATCCGCGACTGCGGTCAGCAGTTACTGAATGCATGTAAACAAAAGGGTTTTACTGTGATCGTCATCGGACATGTAACCAAAGAAGGTTCCATTGCCGGCCCGAAAATGCTGGAGCACATGGTAGATACTGTATTATATCTGGAAGGCGATGAGCGTTATGATCATCGAATCCTCCGTTCGGCGAAAAATCGTTTTGGGGCTACAAATGAAGTAGGCATTTTTCATATGACGTCCAATGGCTTAGATGAAGTGACCAATCCATCTGAATTGTTTTTGGCAGAACGTACAACCCATACAGCCGGTACATCCATTTTCCCCTCCATGGAAGGGAGTAGGCCCATTTTGGTGGAAGTTCAGGCGTTGGTTTCTAAAGCGAATTTTGGAATGCCTCAACGAAATGCAAACGGAGTAGACATTCGCCGTTTGGCGATGCTTTTGGCTGTGTTGGAAAAACGATTAGGTCACATTATGGGTATGAATGATGTGTTTGTAAACCTGGTAGGTGGATTGAAAATACAAGATCCGGCAGCAGATTTGGCAATCGTCGCAGCTGTTGCCTCCAGCAATAAAGATATGGCTATTATAGATGAAACCGTTATTATTGGTGAAGTTGGACTGGCCGGCGAGGTGCGCTCTGTGG
>CAZIFK010000060.1:0-14121 GCA_964538995.1 uncultured bacterium | reverse complement strand
AGTAGAGTTTTCGGTGAAACAAGTAGGCTTATTAATGTGACTTAAATAGTTTTTTCTAAAAAATACAATATTTCAGCTGGAATATCAGGATAGAGGCACCGTGTTTTGGATCAGTTATCCTCGACACTAAATCCTATTTTTTTCGATACCGGTTCCGGTTGTTCCAATAATTGATTTACAATTTGAATCACCTGCTGCAGTGATTTTCCCTGTTTATCCATTTGCTTTTCCAGTTTTTCCACTTTCAAGGCCAGGTTTTTATCTGAATACAACAATTCACGCATTCGAACAAATGCCTGCATAATCAAAATATTCACTTCGACAGCTCTTTTACTTCTCAAAACCGACGACAGCATTGCAATACCCTGTTCTGTAAATGCATGCGGCCTCTTTCTTAAGCCACCCCAACTTGAGGCGCCAAGATGGCATCTCAAGTTTTCAAACTCATCCTTGGTTATTTCAAACATACAATCGAATGGAAATTTGTATGTTAAAGCAATTTTTCCATAATAATATCGATTACAGCATCACGGAATTTATCAATCTCTATTTGAGCAATTCCTTTATCCGTTAACAAACCCATTTTTACCTTATCTTTTTTACTCTTTATAAGCCAATCAAAATCATCCTTTGACAAATTACCTTCGGCTAAAGCAACCGTCCATTTTTTTAAATCATTTTCTATTTCCTGAAGGAAAGTGGTGGCATCATTTACAGCATCTTTAGCAAAGTTTGTAAATTTTTCTTTTGCGAGATCAGCTATTTCGTTATCAAGTAAATCTTGAAATATTTTATCCAATCTATCCCTCCTTACATCTATTTTATTTTGTTTGTCTCTAACTCAATGATTTCATCAAATGATTCCGACACAAGTTTTTTTGTTTCATTAACCATAAAGGGTGATATCATTTCTTTTTCTTCCCACATTTTTAGAAAACCTCCCAAAAGGTTACTTTCAGGATTTTTCATCAATTTCCACTGTTGAGTTGTGATCTCATTGAGTGGTATTTGTTTGGAATACTCATATGCTTTTTCCAAATCCAATTTAAGCTGTTCCACTTTTGTTTCGTATTGCTGGTACGGATTCGTTGCTTTGTTCATTAAATAAAGAGCGTCTACTTTAAGAGAAATAGTGTTTTCATATGCAATATAATCAAACTTTGATATATGGGAAGCACAACTAAGAAAAATAGTGATAATCAAAAATAAATATGATTTATTTATAAATTTATATCCCTGGGTTTTCATGATAGAAATTTCAATTATTTATGTGTGCGGAATAACCAGTTTATTAATAATATTATCTTAAAACATTTATCTGGAGGATTTTTACGATCCTATGCGAAACGGTTAACGACAAACAATGCATGCGGTCAAATTATACATTGGTATCCAGGTGTGAGTACTCTCTTTTCTTTTTACTATAATTTCCCAATGATTTTTTCTTCTGATACATATGCTTTTTCCTCTTTGGTAGGAATTACTATTTTTTCACTCACAGTTTTTCTATTAACCACTGTTAGTGCAAGCGGTCTACGTACAGATTCCGGAGCGATACCGGCTTTGATTGCGTTCAGCACACCAGCTACCTCCCAATAGTTATCAACCATGTATAATTGACCTGGTTTCCAAGGCAAAACCCCCAGATCATTTTTCATTAGATTGTAATTTTCCCGAACAGCGATAACTTTAATGCCCTGTTCTAAAGCGGCTAAAGTAGGTAAGCCAACACAACCGTCAGGAATAATAAGACAGGAGATATCTTCTGCTGTAATAATATTTGGATGAAGCATATTATTAGGGTCAGTTATTATTCTTGGACTTCGATGAAGTCCTTTCAACACTGATTGTAAAAAAGTCACAGAAACAACTTCCGCTGCCATTCGTGGGTCTACTACTCCAGGATCCATGTTTGCAATTTCAGGGGACTCAAACATTGGTGAATGAGCGGATGGTACATTGTAAAGTAGTGAAATTCCATGGGTAAGTATTGCTTCAACACCACCCCAAGGATTGATCATTGATCCTTCACTTTTATAATAATCCGTGTGATAGCTTTTTGGAACATTAATCACTGATGATAGAGCAACTGCATCGTATTCATCTCTATATTCATCCATAACATTTAATAGAGCTTTTAACCGATCAATTTTCCCCACTGCCCGACCGGAAGATGAATATTCCGAACTCATATGAATTGGTGGGTCAATTTGCAGTATCCTTGGGCATTGAAAACCGTAAGCAGCTCTGGCACCGTTTACGCTATTAATTGCAGCGTGGACAAAAATTTGGTGTGGGTGATTATCTATGACAACCAAAACTCGATTAGAGCGGATTGGCTGTAATCCGAGAGTACCCATGAGTAATCGACTAATAATACTACCTTCTACATATAAACCATTTTCAGGTATTTCATTGATATCAGATGCATTGACGACATTAGGGTGGGTGATCAATGTATCACAGGTTTCCGATAATAATTTCGCAACTGGACCCGCGTCACCGGAATGTCCACCGATCTCTGCACCTATTCCAGTCGGAACCAATAAGACAGTGTTGAACTTGTTGATATTTTCTGTTGATCTCTTTGAAAAATGAAAAATCGAATCATTTATTTCATGATCTTTACCGGACAATAAACCCAATTCACAATGATATTTATCACCTTTCGTTTCTGTAATTACAAACCGGACTGGAATTTCATTTTTCGGAATGAAATCATCAACAACCTTGCTAAAATGGCCTAGCAGGTTTTTATGGCCGCGTATTATCGGTATCTCAAACTCTTTTTCATAAAGTCTCATGTACGTTTACTCCACATATCCATATCTAATGCTCAATAAGATAATCATTTTCTATTGTTATTTTCGCTCAATTAAATGCGAACTGACAATTTTTCCTTTAAACCATTCTGCCGAAAAGTTCTGTGCAATTTCAGCATCAAAATCTTTGCAGGAAAAAATATTGATATATACTGCACCAAGCAGATCCAAAGTATGTATGACGATATTGCTGGTTAAAATAAATTGCACTGCAGTTGTACCTTTTAAATGTGGTTCGGTTTGTTGTTCCTCGGGTGGTACATCGTGATCATCCCACCAGCTTAGTTTACAACGCTCCATATCGATCAATTTGCAAAGTTCAATAAAATATTTTACAATACTTGCTCTGTTGAATGTTGATGGATCACAATTATGTAAGTCTAAAATAAGTTCTTTTCCGTAAGACATTATTTACAAATTATACTTTAGATTTAAAGAATCTTCATGATCTTTTGCATCTTTTAATGCTTTTCTTGCCGCAATTGTATAGGGTCTTTTTCCGTTTCTATGCTCATCAATAGTGTCAATATGGTCTTGGATTTCTTCTTCTGAACCCGATTGAAAACTTATTTTTGCTAATTTTATATATTTTCTAATTTTTTTATAAACTCTGATTCTTTCACCAACTAACGATTGTCTGTCATTTAAACCAAAAACATTAATACAAGTTTGGCCTCGTTCGATTGGATCTTTCGGATACAAATATCCAAATTTATCAATTTCAATATATTCCTCAGGATCCTCAAGAACTGGATTGATTAATAATGGTTCTTCGTTATCTTCTTCTTCTGGTTTAAATGTGTTTTTTCCTTTTACTGGAAATTTTCCCCATTTTCCTACCGTTTTTCCTTCGCTGTTTCCACTTGAAGGTCTATTACAATCTTCACATGCTGGTAAAAGATTAGATAAAGTGTAAGCGAGCCAATAGTAGCCGGGATGATCTACTTCAATCCCATTCTTGACGATTTTTATAGGTTTGTTATCTAAATCTGTTACACTTCCTTTTGGTCGGAAATGTTCGATATCTCCCGGATGGGTAGCAGTAATCAAACTCTCACAGTAAGCACATTTACCATAAAAATTTTCATCTCTTTTAAAAAATACTATTTTATATTTTTTGTATAAATTAGTAATAACAATAGCTTCACCACGATTTACTTTACTTATTAATTCTGTTGTCGCTGAATCACAATCATCTTTCCATTTACGCCACTTTGAATCGTTAGGTTCTATAAAATTTACATGTATCATGCTAACCTAATTAAATAGTTGTTTTAATTGTCTCCTCAATTCAAGGTGGGATGGCTTTAGATCAGATTTCTCTGTTTTATTATAATCTTCGGATAAATTATCCAATGTTTGTTGAACAGCTACTTCAACTAGTTTTTCTAATTCTGTTTCTGCAGAATCTAATTGTTCATCTAATTTCTGTATGATCAACTGCATTTCTTTTTCTTCTTCTTTAGTTCGCTCGATTTGATATAAATGTTGGTATTTTTCAATATCATGTTTTATTGCATCATCGCTTGCAGTATATAAGTCAAACATATAAGACGTTAAAACTTGATCGACTCTCTTTCTTCGTGGCGGTGATGCAATTCGATTTTCAACAAAGTTATCTTTTTGTTCTAAAACAACTATTGAACAATCATCATCATCTAATTCGGTTGTTCCTATGACCGCTAAAGGAGAATGAGTAGTTACAATAAATTGTAAATTAGGAAACTTATCCTTCAATAATTTAATGATACTTTTTTGCCATTTCGGGTGTAAATGTTGCTCAATTTCATCTAATAAAATTATTCCTGAAATGTTCAAAATATTATCAATAGATAATTTTCCTGGTTTGCTTCCTTCGTAGAGGGCTTTCCAGCCAATCATATCAATAATCCAATTAATTGTAGAATAGTATCCATCACCCAATGCTCCCAAAGGTATTTTTTTACCCCACGGTCCACTAACTTTAATTCCAGAGAAATCTAAAGTGATAGCTCCTTTTGGGAGCATTAATATTGGCTCTAATAGATCAAAAATTAATCGTTCATCTATATTTAAAGATTTAATCCGTCTTATGTTTAATTCTGGATTTTGGAGCATTGATGAATATTTAAATAACGTATAAATTGAGTCAGTAATTACATAATCTTCATAAGATACGGATGCATCCTGACTTCTTGTGGGGCCGTAGGCACATATAAATAGATCATCCCATAAAAACGTTTCAGGTTCTTTTGGAGAAACTATTTGCCTTACTTCAACTTCTTTATATGTGTTTATTTTAATTTTTGTAGTAATGGACGCTTTTTCTTTGCACTCGGGATATGGTTCTATATCTATTCTAATACTACCTTCTTCACATCCATATCGTATCCAACTACCTTCAAGTTCAGGCAGGAGTCCTGAAGCTCCGGATTCTTCAGTTAATCCTAGCGCCAAAGACCTAAGAATAGTTGTTTTTCCAACTCCATTGTCTCCTAAAATGATTATCCAATTTTTAGAATTTTGTTCTGAGTTCAAATCAATTTCAAGATGCTTAAAACACCTAATGTTATCTATTGTTATCTTTTTTATCTTCATTAGTATTTGATTAATATTGGTTCAAATAAATTAATACAGTAAGTCATTTTATTTTTATGATATTTCTTGGAAATTATTAGGACATAAAATAAAATGTAAGTTAAGCCTACTAACATTAGCATGTTTATAAATTGTATGTAGCCATCATTTCTATTTTTTCCATAAAATTTATTTTTGTACACTCTCCTCCACAATAGCAATTTCTTCCCTCGTAAACCCATACAACTCATACACCAATTGGTCTATTTCAGCTTCAAGGGTGATGGTGTCTGCCTGCTGGTTGGCTTTTTTGGTGGTGATAATTTGTTTATTCATTTTTCCTCGTGAGATATTGACTCAAAATATCACTTTTAATTCTATCATCAACTTGAGGAAATTCGTTCAATATTTTATCAAAATCTTTTTCTGATATGTTATAGCAGTATCCTATCAATACATCTATTTCATTCTTTAATTTTTGTCTGTCAAATTCATTGTCAACTAAAACTGATTTATATGAAGACTGATTAGTTATAATTCTTGTTAGTTCATCAAACTCACTGTTTACTGCTATTAACGAAATCCCCTTAAAGAGTATTTGATTTAAAATATCTTTTTTTATTTTATCAAATCTTGGAATAATTAATGAATTAAGAACAAATTTATTCAAATGAGTTGCAACCTTCATTCTTGCAATCCAATCAAATATGAAACTATTTAGCACACAACAATAAAAAACTAATTCTTTATCTGATTCTCCAATATACAAATTGTTTAATGTGTTATTGGTGAGGTTGGTTTTTGGTAATATTGTTGTATATGTTGTCCTTTTATTGTTTACTGTACCCGTTACATCCTGAACAACTAATCTGTAATGGCTGTTGTTTTTTTTATGATTTTTCCAAATTCGTTCTGGTACTTTATCTACGAAATATTCGGTTCTATGCGCATTTGAATCTTTCGGGAAATTTACATTTTTCCACCTTGAGCTTCTTCCATGCTTTTCAAGCCAATATTTAGACATATAATCATACTGGCCAATTGCCTTCCCTGAAAATATTTTATATTTTCCTTTAACATCTGAAAAGTATTTCGCATCATTTGTTCCATGATATTCCGTCCAAAAATGGAAACCAAAATCTCCCAATAATGTCAAGGAGTCATTTGTAATAAATGAATTATATATTTTATATGAAGAAATATTTTTTGTTAAATAATATGTACGATTAGTATCAAAATTTTCAAATGTTGTATAGTCTTGTTTCACAAATTTATTTATTGTTGATTCATTAAACTCATCTGACCAACCATAAGAATTAAATTTGGAAGTCGTTGTAGAAATAGTTAACGATAAAATAACAAATTTTTGATTATTGTCAACATCGTGAAATAATCCTTTCTTATTTGTTAACCCAATAACATTTATCAGCATTCTTTCTTTAATAAATTTATTTCTAAAAGAGAGATTCCCCTTGTCAATTGTTAATTGACCAGGAATTATATAGTTTAATGTGTTATTTGAAATAAGTAATCCCTTTTCTAAAAATAACTTATAGAGGTTTAAGTCTCCTCCTTTGCCTTGAAGTTTATATTTTTCTCTAAAATATTTTATACTATTCATTATCAATATTTTATATTCTTTATATTTTTTTCTTATGCTAGAATCTATTAATAATTTTTCTATTATTATTTTTTGGTCAGCTTTAGAATATTCTCTATATTTTTTATCAAATTTCTCAAAAAATTCCTGGTCATATGGTTTGACTTTATCCCAAGGCGGATTGGCAATCACCACATCAAATCCGCCTTTTTCCCGAAAGACATCGGCAAAATATAGTTTCCAAGGGAAGAAATTGCGTTCTTTATTGCCGTGGGTCATTTCCCGCAGGTCGGATTCGATTACTTTGGCATCTAATGGAGAAATATTTATTTTCTTTGCAAGTTCGCTATGAAAAATATTGTATATGGCGGTTTCTACCTCCTGCCGTTTTTTCTTTTTCTCTCTGGGGTGTTCGGCGTTAAAAAAGTCTGCCTGTTTCTGGTGCAGGTCGTCAATAAGTTTGTCCAAATCGCCGCCACCGGCAAACAGGTCTTTCTGTTCGCTCTTTTTCTCAATATCAAGCGAAATGTCGTGAAATTCTTCTATGAGTGAATTGCCCTGCATAATTTTATAATCCAAGTTCGGTAATGGTTGGATGGATGTATAATCGTCTTCATCCACCACTAGAGATAGCCATAATCGCAGTTTGGCAATTTCAATCGCTCCGGGGTCAATATCCACACCATAAAGGGAATTCTGGATACAATGGCGTTTGAAATTATAAATTGTTCTATTTTTGTTTAATTCCTTATCTAAATAAAGCGATAAAACAGTTCGGGCTTTCACAATTTCTGTCAACATTCCAACGGGAAACGCCCCCGATCCAATCGCAGGATCGCACACTTTTATATTTGCCAATGCATCGTCTAATACTTGCGCATTCTCTTTTATGGAATCCATCAACGCCGTTTTGTATTTTTTGCCTTCCTCTACAATTGCAGTCTCCAGTTCCAAAATGATGTCGCCCTCACGGATCAATGTTTCAATATCTTCCTTTGGAATTAAAACCTTTCCCCCGTGTTCTGATTGGAACATTAATTGATGTTTTATTGGTTTATTTCCCAATGCATCAAGTTGTTTTCCTCCCATTTCCTCATAAGAATCAGGTTCCATAGTTACTTCGGTTAAAAGATAATTTATCAGCGATTCCTGGCACATATAATGGACAATGGTTCTGGGAGTGTAATAAGCGCCTTTGCCTTTACGCAAGTTTTCCGGCAACAGATTCTCAAAGACTTTACCCAGCATTTCCGGGTCGACGGCAACTTCTTTTTCCAGCGGTTCATCTTCCCGCACGGTAAAATTGTATTGGTCAAAAGTTTTGAATACATCACCAATCAAATCATTATCAATACGAATGTCCGTTTCTCTCCAATTGTAATCATTCAGCGGTTCAAACAGACCACCATTCAAAAAGGGTATTTTACAATCTAAATGTGAATAATAATCGTCTGTATGTTCTGTGGCAAGGGCTTCATAAAACAACGGTTCCAATACCTCATTGAAGAAATTGCCGTAATCGGTGAATTCTTTTTTGAATAATCGATGGAGGAAGTTTTTCGGACCCGTTCCCCATTTTTTAAAATTCCCTTTATCATCTTTGCCGACACCCAGCCAACCCTTTTTCTGCAGGAAATACAAAAAGACGATTTGACCCATGAGTTTTTTGGCAAAATTGGCTGTATCAATGGATTTGGTTTCAAATTCTGCTGCTATCTTTGGGTCTTTGTCAATAATATCATTGAGTTCATTCCAGAGTTTTTCAAACTGACTGCGGTAATCTTTGTAAAACTGCTTAGTAACGGCATCCACACTGAAAGCACTTTCAATATCGTTAAGTGTTGGATTCTTTCGGTCATTTTCCAGAATACTTACCAGTTGCGCCTGCGCTGTATGGTTGGGTTCGTTTTTCCCCACCAGAAATGAATAGCGTTTGGCGGGGGTAATGTCCTGCGTAATCTTGAATTTACCTGATTCGGTTTTTTCCCGTTTGTATTCCATCCGGATGTAGGAAAATCGCCAGTCATCGGGGTTGGTGGTGTAATAAGCAACCAGTGCTGCATCTTTTTCATCCCTGTTTTTTAGATAGTCCGACGTAAAATTTCGAAGCATGGTTCTGGAGCGTTCCAATGCCCATTCATTTTTGAGTTGAACCACTAATACATCAATTTTGTCACCGTTTGGATCGGTGTAAGTGCCAAGCCGTTTATATTTGGAAATATGGTTTTTGAAAGAATGGCGGATATAAGTGCCGGAGATATAATCAAATCTTTTAGCTTCATCTACATCATTCAGCAGATTGATAGCAAAATTTCTAAATCGTCCTTCATCAAATGGAAAATTGAAGGTGTTACCGATAAGTTGTGTGGCTGTTTGTTTATCCATAAGTAACCTTATATAATATTTTTATTGATTAAATTGACGATGACTTTAATAATTGTGTCCTTTTCTTCTGGTTTGCTTTGAGCAATAAGAACCGTAAGCGCTACCAAAGTCGTGTCCGGCAATCGTTTGCTACCATCTTTTCTGTATAGAATTTTATTTTGGTTTAGAAAATACACAAAAAGCGTTGCAGCAATGCGTTTATTGCCATCAACAAAGGAATGATTTTTTGTTACAAAATAGAGCAAATGTGCCGCTTTTTCTTCTACACTGGGATAGGCATCTTTTCCATCAACAGTTTGATAAATCACAGAAATGGATGAATTAAAACTTTCATCTTTGGGAACGCCAAAAATATCACTTCCGCCAAATTGTGTTTTCAAATTATTTATGAGTTGCAATGCTATTTCATAATCTAATTTGAAATGTTCTTTTTTAGTAACTTTTTTTAGGTTTAGTGTTTTAAAATCGTATTGATCTAAAATATCTAAAGCATAAGCATAATCGGTTACCACTTCAATAATTCCCCGGGCTTGGTCTTGGGTGATTTCATCTAACTCTAAAATATTTTCTAATAATTTGACTGAATTTTGTAATTCCTGATATTTTTGTGCTTGTTGTTGGAGTCGTTTTTCATTGATGGTGTACCCTTTCACCAAATGGTCTCGAAGCGTATTGGTTGCCCAGATTCTAAATTGGGTTGCTGTTTTGGATTTAACACGATATCCAACAGAAATGATCATATCAAGGTTGTAAAATTTTATCGTCCGCTTAACCTGTCTCTGACCTTCTTGTTGAACTACCGAGAAATACTCGGTAGTTGCTTTTTCATCAAGTTCACCTTCCTTGATAATATTGCGAATATGCAAACCAATAGTATCTATGTCTTTACCAAAAAGTTCAGACAATAATTTTTGATTTAACCAAACTGTATCTTCTTCTAACCAAACTTCTATTTCAGGTTTTAAACCTTTCTGTTTGTAAATGATTATTGATTTTTCATTAGACATATAATATTCTCACCATTTCAGTTGTTGCGTATTTTGCGACAACTGCATCTTTCAAATACAACCTGTGCAAAATTTGCACAAGTTGAACTGTAAAGTATTCCTTGACAGTTGCATTATCATTCATTTTTCCCAGCCAGCCATTCAGACAAAATCACTTCCCGTTTTGAAATAAAATCACCTGACCTGTCTGAATGCCTTATTCCCAAAAGCCGCCCAGGGATTTCTCGTTTAAGCACAGCAAGAATTTTTAATGCTTCGCCTTCTTTTTCAATTTTCTGTTTGATTCGTTTGGTAATGTTTTTTGGAATAACACCTTCGTTATATTTTTCTAACACAATTTGAACATATTCTTCGTCATCATCGGTGAATGATGTGCATCTTTTAATTAAGTCTGATTTTAAAGTGCCGATGACATATTGTTCATTCGATCGTCCACCACGGCTTTTTCCACCTTCTTCAATTTCGTCTGAAGTGATGTGTTCAAACTGCTCTTTATTTTTTTTCAAAAAATTATAGTATTCTTTAGGGATTGATTGACGAATTGCATTTGGTTCACATTTGAAAATATTCACAGCATCAAAAAATGGAATTTCTTCCGAATGTTCACCATCGCTAAACATAAACTTTTTTAATTTTCCTTTACGGAAGAAAGTGATTAGCCCATTATTTTCAAGATTTTCTTTTTTAGCGGAACGGGCTTTTTTCGGCAGTCGTTTTATTCTATCAAATAGTTTCGGATCGTTGTCACGTATATCCCGAATGAATGCTAAATATTCTAATTCATTCTTGAAAACATCATCTTCCTGTTCATAGGTTTTTTTGGAAGTCAATTTTTTATACAATGTGTCGCCAAATAACTCGTGGGAAGACACCACTTCTTCATCGGTGAGATAACGGGCATCTTCGCCCAGCGTATCGTGAAACGCTTGAATTTTTGCTTTAATATTATCTTCTAAACCAAGATGTGCATCAGACTCATCTGTGGGGAAGAAGTTGTAAATATGGATTTCTTTATTTTCCGTTCCCACACGATTCACACGCCCCACCCGTTGTAAAACTTTGGTGGGATTCCACGGCAAGTCATAATTGACAACACTGAATGAACGGTGCAGATTTACACCTTCTGCTAACACATCGGTACTGATCAAAATTTTGATGTCATCTTCCGGTTCTCGGGCTCTTGGGTCGTAGTTATTTGTGATTTTCCTCCGTGCTTCCGATTTTACCAATCGTTCATCTTCTAACAATCCACCCTGACTGGAAAAGAATAAAACTTTGTTACTAAATTTTTCTTTCAGTTTTTTAAAAAGATATTCGCCTGTTTCAAGAGATTCCGTGAAGACCAGAATTTTCTTACCAAACAGATTTCCACCTTTTTCGAGTTCACTGACAAATTTGTCCAATTTAGGGTCGGCATCAATGGGTCTCCAAAGTTTCCGAATTTCTTTTAATATTTTCAGATCATTTTCCAATGCTTGTTCAAATTCCAGTGTGAATTCGTTGGATTGGAATTCCTGAACTTTTTCTTCTTCAATCAGTTTTTGGATTCTTTCTTCATCATCATCATCAATCAAATCATAAACATTAATGTTTTTACTGATGAACACTCTGCCTTCACCAAACATCTGGATAAAATTTTCATAAGAATTAACAAATCGTCCGACAGATTTTTTGAAAGCATAAAATGAACTTTCCAACCGTTTCACTAAAATACCTTTCATGAACCCACCGATATTCCGATTGGCTTGCAATTCAAATTCCGTCAATTGTCTGTTTAAGAATACCAAAGGCATATACCGTGAATATGAAAACTGTTTTAACAGTTCAATAGTTTGGCTGAATACCCTTCCAATAGTTTCATCAAACTGGTAGACCATTCGTCTTGGGTCGCCCACTACAGGAAAGAACAAACCACGTTCATCCATATCTTCGCTGAAATACTTTTTAATCTCGCTTCTCGTTCTGCGAACCATAATGTATTTCAGAACTTTTTCTCGAATTTCTTCAGAACCCTCTTTGATAATTTCCATATACTCGGGTTCAGTTTTTTTATGCTTCTTTAACTTGGTCATCCATTTATTGAAGAATTTCTCCAGATTTATTACCCCGGGAATGGTTGACCGTTTAGGCGATTGAAACAATTTAATCTGGTTAAAAATATCAAGAAAAGTGTTGTTGAGTGGGGTAGCAGTAACCAATACTACTTTTTTTCCGTAACAAATTTCGGTCAGTTTTTCAAACCCTTGAGTGTATTCATTTCTGAATCGGTGGGCTTCGTCAATAAATATAGTTTCATATTTATCGATGTCAGTTTCAAGAATTCTATCTAGTTTCCCAACAGATTCGATTTCATATTTTTTTACGCCAAATTCAAAAAATGTATCTTTCCAATAATCCACAAGAACAGGTGGGCAGATAACCAGTTTTCCACCACTCAACTGTTGCGCAAGCATGGCAGACATATAGGTTTTTCCTAAACCTACAACATCAGCCAGGAAAACACCATGGTAGCTATCGAGTATTTTTTTCGCTGACACAATTGCGTGTTTCTGATATTGAAGATCCATAAATCCTTCTGGCATATCAATTTCAATTTCCTGATCCATGTTGATATCTTCTTTAAGATATTCATAAAGCATTTTCAAGTATAACTGATAGGGGGAAATATCTTCGTTCAGCCATGTTTTTGTCCTAACGGTATCAACAAAATTTTCAGAAATATCTACACCATCTTTCCATAAATCTTCAAATTGTTTTAAGGCAAAATCAACATCGCCTTTGTTTTTTAGTTCAACATTGAACTCACGATTGGCGATTAATCCACTGTGAGAAAAATTGCTTGAACCGGTGATAACCGAACCGTAAGAAACTTGCTCTTTACTGTATCTTGAAATGTAAATCTTTGCATGGATATTCCCGCTTGGGTAGGCACGAAATTCAAGTTTTTTCCCATTACCGCCATTTGTGATGTCTTCCTCTGGATTTGGACAATTAGTAGTTAAAAATTCAATGAATTTCTTAATTCCAAATTCTGTATTGAATTCATCTCTGGATGCATCAATTTCAGTAACGATAGCTTCCATCGCTGCAGTGCGGGTATCTTTATGGGAATTGAAATCCAAATTGGTTTGAGAACGAACGGTGTCAATCAGTTCAAATGTTTTTTGGTCAGCATTGAGTCCTACAAGTATTCTGATTTTTTCAACACTTTCAAGACTATCGGCTAATTGATAAAAACCACTGGTTCTGAAATACCCGACCAATACATCGAAAAACTGAACAGCTCGAAGGGTGCTTTTGAACCTGTCAACTAATGCTTTTCCGGGTTCGTTTGTGAAGAATGTTAAATCTGTGCTCATAATCCTCTTATATATTTCAATAATCAATACTGAATTTTAACTCCATTCATCCTAACATTCATTTGAAAAATGGTATTCGTTTTATACTTCATTGAAAAGACCTTCCTCTGTTTTCATTTTTGACTCTAACTTTGCAGAAGTCTGAAACTTGTGCAAAGTACAATTAATTACGTTTTACGTTTTACATAATTACGCTTTATAAATTTTCTCTGTTAAATTCTAACTTAACTATCATAAATAAAATCTATGAAAGCCATTTGCAAATCCAAACCTGAACCCGGCCTTTGGTTGGAAAATGTTCCCAAACCTGAAGTTGAGACAAATGATGTTTTAATCAAAATTCATAAAACGGCCATTTGCGGAACAGATCTCCATATTTATAAATGGGATGA
>CAZIFK010000059.1:0-14514 GCA_964538995.1 uncultured bacterium | reverse complement strand
GATGAAACCGTTATTATTGGTGAAGTTGGACTGGCCGGCGAGGTGCGCTCTGTGGCTAAAATAGATCAACGTTTGCAGGAAGCTGCTGCACTTGGATTTACTAACGCTGTTGTTCCGGAAGGAAATATGAAAAATTGTAAAGCACCCAAGGGAATAAAAATTCATGGTGTGAGTACGGTTAAAGATGCATTTAAATATATTTTTTAGAGGATTTATGAAACTAATATTTAGAAGTACAATGAGCAATCCAATTGCGATCGACCCAATGACTGAAAGGTTTTATAAGATAAATTGAAGTTTGTAATACACCATCAAGACGAAAAATCATCGGCACGAACAGGTGAGATCAAAACCGATCACGGAACGATCCCAACACCCGCCTTTATGCCTGTCGGAACACGAGCTAGTGTGAAAGCTATTTCACCGGATGAACTCAATTCCCTGGAAACGCGAATTATTTTAGGGAATACTTACCACCTTTATTTAAAACCCGGACATGAATTAATTGGTAGAGCTGGTGGACTCCACACATTTATGAATTGGAGTGGTGCGTTGCTCACAGATAGCGGAGGATTTCAAGTGTTTTCTCTGGCAAAGCTGAATAAAGTCAGTGATGATGGTGTGGAATTTCAGTCCCATATTGACGGAAGCCGACACATGTTTACACCGGAATCATCCATGGAAATTCAACAGCATCTTGGCGCTGATATCATTATGGCTTTTGATGAATGTCCTCCGGGCAAGGCAGATTACCAAACGGTTGAAACAGCAGTGGAAAGAACTACAAAGTGGATCAAACGCTGTAAGGATTATTTAATAAAAAACAATGGGATCCATGATTGGCAACAAACCTTATTCCCAATCGTCCAGGGGAATGTATATCCTGAATTACGTAAACGAAATGTAGAAGAATTATTACCCTATGCTGAATGTGGTATGGCCATCGGCGGTCTGGCTGTAGGAGAAGAAAAAGGTGAAATGTTCGAGACAATCGAACAAATGGATGAGCTAATACCGAAAGATCAACTCCGCTATCTTATGGGTGTGGGTCGTCCTACGGATTTGGTGCGGGCAGTGAAGCGTGGAATAGATATGTTCGATTGCGTATTACCTACAAGAAATGCTCGAAATGGTCAACTTTTTACATCAAATGGAATCGTGAACATTACCAATCATAAGCATCGAGAAGAATTCATCCCGGTAGATGAAAATTGTAGTTGTGACCTTTGCCAAAATTATACTAGAGCATATCTAAGACACTTAATGAACGTAAACGAAATCTTTGGACATCGTTTGGCATCTTTACATAACCTGACTTATTATATGGATTTGATGAAAACTATTCGTTGTGAAATTAAAGCTGGATCATTTGATGGATGGTCACACGATTATCTAAAAATAATGCTGGAAAATAAAGGGATGTAATGACAGATATTTTGGTCAGAGTGGTTGATGCATATGTTTTTCGCAGAATTGAAAATGGATTAAGATTTTTGATTTTAAAACGTGCTAAAACAAAACTATATGAGCATTTATGGCAAGGGGTCGCCGGGAAGATTGAAGCAGGAGAAACAGCTTTGCAGGCAGCCATCCGTGAATTGAATGAAGAGACAGGATTAAAACCAAAACATATGTTTATTGCTGATCACGTCAGCCGGTTTTATGAAGCGTATGGTGATCGAATCAACCTTGTGCCCGTTTTTGGAATTGAAGTAGATTCGGAGGTTGTTATATTATCAGAGGAACATAGCAAATATAAATGGGTCACGTTGGAAGACGCTCAAAAACATTTAGTCTGGCGGGGACAAAAACAGGGTATTCAAGTAGTAAATGATATGATTTTAAGTAATGATGACCGTATGCGATGGTCAGAAATATCGTTAGACAGTTAGTGATAATGATGCTTAACGAGTTTTGAGATAGTTTACCGTAACCGATTTTTAATTGGAGTAAATATGCTAAAAGTAGGCACCAAAGCGCCGGATTTCACATTGCCGGATCAGGAGGGGAATGATGTTTCCCTATCTGATTTTAAGGGAAAGAAACTTGTATTATGGTTTTTTCCAAAAGCAAGCACACCGGGTTGAATCAAGGAAGGACAGGGGTTCCGGGAAGAATTCCAAACATTTCAAAACAAAAATATTGCTATTATTGGTATGAGCGCAGATTCTGTTCAAAGACAGAAAAAATTCAGTGATAAATACAATTTTCCATTTCCGTTACTTTCTGATGAGAATAAGGAAATTATTCAGGCGTATGGAGCTTGGGGGAAAAAGAAACTATACGGCCGGGAATATGAAGGCATTATGCGCTGCACTTACATTATTGATGAAGATGGGAATATTTCCCATACTTATGAAAAAGTATCTGTTAAGACACATGCCCAAGATGTGCTTCAAGAGCTTAACTGACGCATATAAATTTCTTCGCGCTGTATTTACGTACGACAGACATTCCTGTCTGTCGAATTAACACTAAAATGAATCTTTCCTTTCTCCGCTCCCGACGGTTGCGCTATTTGTTAGGAGTGGTTGGGTTGTCGTGGATCCTGTTTACCTTATTTCGGATCGTATTCTATTATACGTTCTCAAATACAACTTCCGATGTTAGCTTCGTTGACATTACACATGCTTTTTGGATGGGTGTTCGTTTTGACCTCCGCTTATCTATATTGATTTCATTGCCTTTATTGATATTGTCAATTCTTCCGGTAGTAAACATAGGTCGCTCATCACGAACTAGAATGGTTGGAAAATGGATCTATGGGATATTGATTATAGGAGCTATCATTTTCTATGCTGCGGACGTGGGTCACTATGCTTACCTCCAACAGCGAGTGGATATTACTGCTGTAAGCCTGCTTGAAAATCCTGCCATATCACTATATATGGTATGGGAAAGTTATCCTGTCATTTGGGCTCTGATCATTTTAGTATTAATTAGCTGGAGTTGGATAAAACTTCACAATAGAGTAATGGCGAATACAATCGCCAAACAGCCCAAATATTTTAATTCAACTCATAAAATTACGGGGGTTATTTTTGGTGGACTGATCTACTTATTTTCTATTTGGGGAACCTTCGCCCAATATGCACTTTTTTGGAGTGATGCCTTTTTCAATCCCGATCCCTTTGTTTCTGCATTGGCATTAAATCCTATTTTATACTTTTATGATACTGCCACATTCAGTGAATCGGATTATGATGAAAAAAAAGTTCGGAAATATTATCCAGTGATTGCTGATTGGCTGGGAGTGGATGAACCGGATATTGAAAACTTGAATTTTACCCGACATGTCAAATCGAGTAAAACCTATAACACACCACCAAATGTGGTTATTATTTTCATGGAATCTGTCGGACTGAACCGCTTGGGGGTCATAGGGAATCCCTACAATCCTACACCCACATTGGACGGATTGGCCCGCAACGGATTATTTTTCACAAAATTCTATGTACCCTGGGTAAGTACATCCCGCTCAGTCTTTACAATGGTGACGGGAATTCCGGATGTGGCACACACTAAAACATCCTCTCGTAATCCGCTCATTCGGGATCAATACAGCATTATTTCACAATTTGAAGATCATGATAAATATTACATGATCGGCGGCAGCGCTAGCTGGGCCAATATTCGTAGTCTTATTACCTATAATCTAAAAGATATGAAAATCATTGAACTGGGTGATTTTGACCGGCCCCGGGTGGATGTGTGGGGGATTTCCGACTTAGACTTATTTCGAGAGGCCCATGATTTGTTTTCCGTACACGACACTGAAAAGCCGTTTTTTGCTGTAGTACAAACAGCCGGGAACCATAAGCCCTATTCAATCCCAGAAGACAATGCCGGATTTGTAAAAATAGATATAGATGAAAAAATATTGAGGAAAGCAGGATTCAGTTCTGTTGCACAGTTCAATGCCATGCGTTTTCTAGATCATTCGATAGGACAATTTTTTGAAATGATGGAAAAATCAAAATATTATGAAAATACTATTTTTGTCCTATTTGGAGATCATGGAAATGCAGATCCAAAAGCAGAACATATGTCGGCAGATGATTATGCTTTAAGACTGCGGTCATATAATGTGCCGTTGATTATTTATGCTCCTGGTTTAGAACTTCAACCTCGACAAATAGAAACAGTAAGTGGTTTAGCAGACCTCATTCCTATCATAGCGGGTTTGAGTGGTATTGATTACAGCAACAAAACTTTAGGGCGTGATATATTAAATAGCAAAAACGATTTTGCCTTTATTGTAAATAAAAAAATATCCCCCAGCAGTTATGGTGTACTAAACAAGGAAAATTATCTACGAATTTTTCGAAATAATGCGGGAATCGAGTTTCATGATTTGAAAAGTAATGATCCTGTAAAAAATGTTAAGAATAATTATCCGCAGGAAACTGAATATTTCAGAAAAATGTCTGAGGGGATCTACGAAACCGCCAAGTATATGTTATATCACAATCGGAATTAATTAAGATAATAGGCAAAATTAATTATTGGAAATGGAAGACCTTCCATGTCTAAAAAGAATAATCCTCCAAAATCAAAACTGAATCGTTTACCTAAAAATCTTAATGATCCCATCATGGGTTGATTTTTTATTTCACCTTTTGGAAAGAACCATCCTTCATATATGAAAGCAAAACTGTCGCTATTTCGATAATTACCTGCCAGCACCAGGATTGGATCATTCATAAACTCCCAATCTCCTTCATGCTGGATATAGCCCCAACCTAAACTTGCTGAAGCATGGGTGAAGTTATCTCCGATGGTTCCAGTTACAAAAGTAAATCCCATCCCGGTACTGCTGCTCCCATCATCAAAGCTTGGAAGTCGGACATACATCATTCCGCCGGCAAATTGAAATATAGAAAAGCTGGGCAATGACATCTTAATTGATCCAACAAGTGGAGTATTTCCTAATCCTATACCTGGAAACCAAAAAGCGCCAATTTGCACTGAAACAGTGTTGCCAAATCCTCTGTTGTAGGAGGGAAAGAACAAACAAAAATCTCTGCAGTATGATTTTTTGTCCTCTATCGGAAAAGCTGATGGTGCAAACATGTACATACTTTTATTTGGATCAGCCCTCCAAATTTTGCCTTCGACTACTTTCCCCTGAAATTCGTTTCTTTTAAGAATACTAAATTTTGGTATAGTCAGTGTTATACCCGATAATGTTTTGATAACGATTTCTTGTTCATTTTCCGAAACTATTTCTCCGATAAATTCATTACCGTCATAAGTAATTATTTCAACTTGTTGTGGCATATTCTGATCACCAGTTTGGGGATCAGACACGTTTTGTGCAGCAAGGATCAAAGAAAAGCAGAAAATTAGTAGTAAAATAATATTTTTCATTTTTTCACCTCATATTAATTTGCAATTTATATTGCTTAAAGACACCATTTAGTTATATTTTTATACAAGTATTCATTCTGAAATATAATTCAAGGAAAAAATTTATTTGATTGTACTAAACAGTCTAAATGGTTAACCTTTCTCTATACTGAAGTTTTATTTTGGGAGAAGGAAATGAAAATTTATAAAATACTATTATTGTGTATCCTATTTATTGGATGCATACTTGCCCAAGAGAGAACGTTCTACCTCAAGTCCGGCGATAGAGTAACCGGTTCTATTAAATCAGAAACAGATTCTACTTATACTATTGAGACATCTTTTGGCGTTGTTACAATTAATAAAAATAATGTCAAACCAGAAGAAGCATTTATTTTTCTGAAGTCCGGTGACAAACTCCGGGGTATCATTCTTTCAGAAAGTGATGAAGGTATCACCGTAAAAGCACAGTTTGGCGAAGTGTTTATCAGCCGAGATAAGATCGAGCGTATTGACTTCATAAGCATGGGTCGTGCTCGTGGTGAATTTACCCGCCCCGGACAAACAGAAGAAGGGCGTTGGTATTACGGTAGAGAACGTCTCATCGATATTTATTTTGATCCCACAGGCTATACACTAGAAGACAATATTTTGTATTTAAGTGGGCTTTCTTGGGGGTACGGCCTGACGGATCGATTTCAAATCACATCAAAATGGGGTGGGTATTTTTTGGGTGATCTGAATTTTCGCCCCAAATTTATGATCTTTAAAAAAGGGGATCTCAAATCAGAACAGGCCCTTTCAGTCGGGGCGCATTTTCATATGAGGAGTTTGCCTGATAAACATGAATTGAAAGAAATTAGAGAATATGATATTGATAAAGGTGATACAACGTGGTACGATCCTAATATTGAGTGGGTACTCGTAGGCGCAAAACAGGAAGAAGGCTATTATGACAATAGACCATTTAGTGGTGAAGAAATGTGGTGGGAGTTTTTTGGAGCTTACACCATTTCCAACTTGAAAGAATCAGGACAGGGACGAATCAATCATACTATCGGTGTTTCATTAACATCCTATCCCGGTTATGATCTCATGCCCCGAGCTTATTATGCTATCAATGCCGATGCTCGACGAAACCTGAAACTTATTTTTGAAGTTTTCTGGGATCCCTATTGGGCATCCACACTGGAATTAATAGAAGATGAAAAAATTTCAGATATTGATTTTGACTTCGGATTTATTTATGCTTACAATGAAAAATTTAGAATCGGTATCCATTTTCAAAGACTATATATCGCCTTTTATTACAAGTTTTGATTGAAATATATCACAAAGACACAGAGACACGAAATAACAGAAATACTAGAAAAACCCAACGAGATCATCGATTCAACTGCAGAACTAGAGACTCTCCTGTAAATACTTTTTCATTCAATTCATCATCCGTGTAACCCATCATGACCGAATGACCATTCACAGTTATTTTATCGTCATTTTGTTCAAAAGATGTTAAGTGTAATCCCTTTTCTCCAACAGAAAGAACGGCTGTATTTTCCGGCAAAATATATAGATGATTTGAATCTTTAATTTCCGTCCAATTGAAATCAACGATGTAATCTGCATCATTAACTCCGATGGACAAATCAGGATTATTTTTTGTTAGCGGTGCTCCTGTATATAACGGTAAGATAGCTTGTAGAACAGCCCAAGCTGTACTATTGGGTTCCAACTTGATATAGAATGTTCCATCATCGTATAAATTCAATTTCCGCTGTACATCATTGGCATTAACCAGAAGATTATAATGAGATAGTCGAATTCCTTTTCCCTCTTTTACGAACACCATTGCTTCATCTTCCAACAGAGGTTTGTATTTGGGATCGAATTCTTCTTTAATGTTATTGAATTGTTCCAAAGAAATGTGTTCGTCCAAAATATGATCTGGTTGAACAATATTAACAATATCATTTTTATTGTTTTCTGATAATATAACTGAAGCGCCAACGGACCAAATACCAAACACCAACATTTCAGTCACCGGAAAATCTTGTGGAAAAATTTGGATACGCTGTTTTGGTTGAACACCTTTTTTAGTCAACCAGTTTGCGATTTTCTTGACACGTATATAGAAATCCAAATTGGTAATCCCCAAATTAGCATAAAGCATTTTCCCGTGGTGCTTTATAATTTGTCCTTCCACCAATGCACCCAGATTTGGGTAGGGCGTCATGTATTCAATGGGTTCCACATTCCCCAGGCATTGGGCCTGATAAATACGTTCAGACAGGGATTTCTTCAATGTTATTAAGGTTTGATCTTCCGCTCGATTTCGAAGCGGTCAGTAATCCTACAATACCCACCTGAACCAGCGAGTCGTCCGATTGGTTGGAGTTGCTCTAAATCAATCCTGCCGTTATTATATACTTCATCAGCGATGTGAAAAAGTACAATTGTTCCAAGGACAAGTGCTCCACTTCCAGGGTTGCCATCGCCTACTTCGATAATTTGGTTCAATTCACACTCAAAGGTTATCTTCGATTCCTTCACCCGCATGACATCTATCTTGTCACAGTGAATCGGTGTGAGGCCGGATTCATGAAATTCACTGATTTCAGGTTGGAATTCACTGGCAGTGGTAACCATCTCCGGAGCAAAAGATTCACTGACAATATTGAGAGCAAAAACACCTGTATCTCTAATATTAATCAGGGTATCTTTCATTTCCCCGTCCTTCCCACGGCGAGCCGGGCAAAATACAATGGTGGGCGGATTAGAACAGACTCCATTAAAAAATGAGAATGGCGCCAGATTATCAATCCCTTCCTTTGATTTTGTAGAAACGAATGCGATGGGGCGTGGAACGATAGCCCCGATCATTAATTTATAATTGTCCTTAATGGACTGTTGTTTAGGATCAATGATCATTTTTCTTCCAGCTATGACTTTGGATATTCCGAATCTTCAATCGGTTTACCGGTGACATAATTCACAAGATTTTTTATATAAGAAGAAAGGAGAGGCATGATTTGAATTTACGAACAATGAGTTCTAAACTCCGAGCTATGAAAATAGCAGAACCACTTATAAAAGGTGAATTTATCGAAAGACCGAATCGTTTTTTGACGATCATCTCTTTGGGTGATAAAATTGTCGAGAGCCATTTACCCGATCCGGGCAGGTTGCAAGAATTACTTTTTCCCGGAGCGATTGTTTACGTAAGGCCTGCCCCTGAAAATTCAGTTAGGAAAACAAAATTTTCTACAGTGATGGTTGAAAACAAAGGTGTATTGGTTTCATTAGACAGTACATTACCCAACTATTTTATCAAACAGGATTATGCTTCAATACCGTTATTCAAACATTGGACAATTCAAGGAAATGAATGTAAAGTTGGGAACCATCGAATTGATTTTATATTTAATAACTCTCAAGGAGATGAAGTATACACTGAAATAAAATCTGTTACATTTGTTGAAAACAGAATCGCAAAATTCCCAGATGCAGTGACCGACAGAGGTAGAAAACATGTTAATTTATTATCAAAATTGATTGATAAAGGAATGAAGTCTAGGATTTTATTTGTTTGCCAGCGACCGGACGCAGATGAATTTAGACCCATGTGGAATCGTGATCCTGAATTTGCCAAGGCATTAAAAAATGCCCATGAACACGGTGTACAGATTCATTGTATTAAAACCAATATTTCTTTAAAGGAAATGATCTATTACGGTGAAATTCCCGTAAATTTAAATCCTCTCAATGAAGCTTAAACTATTTCTAATACTATATTGTTTTTCTGCCTTAATCGCATGGCAATGTGCAGCTATCGGCCCACCCAGCGGCGGGGCGAAAGATACCACTCCACCAGAGTTACTATCTGCTGATCCACCTAGTGGAACAGTACGGCTAATGTCATCCGAAATTATACTTTCATTTTCTGAATATATGGACGAGAAAAGTTTTGAAAAAGGAATTCGAGTAGCACCGGTTTTAAAAGGCGAACTTGGAATACAATTTAAAGGTGAAAAAATTATCATAACACTTCCTGAAGATATAAATACTGATATAACAGTGGTGTTAACACTGAGTAGGGAAATAAAGGATGAACACAGTGTTGAACTGTCAAAATCCATCCAATTGGCTTACAGTTTTGGTGAGAAAATTGATAACGGAAGTATCAGTGGAAACGTGTATGCAGATCAGCCGGAGGCCCTCTATTTATTCCATGATGATGGTAGTGATACATTGTTGTTATCATCACCAAACTATATTTATGAAGCTGGAGATGATGGCTCTTTTGCATTTAATTATTTAGCTTCTGGATTGTACCAGATACTTGCTATTGATAGAGGTGCAACAGGGGCAAAATTGGATCCATCACGAATGGCTTATGGAGTTTCATCTGTCTCAAATATTGTTCTTGATTCTCTGCAAACCGATATTCATCTAAAGCTGCATCAGGAAGATAGACCTTTGCGTTTATTACGGGGTGACTGGAAGGACTGGAATTGGGGTCAGATTTATTTTAACAATGAACTTTCTCAAAAAAATTCATTTTCAAACTTAAAAATTGGATCAAAAGATTTGGGTTGGTTTTTAAGTCCTGATGACAAAAAAATTGTAGTGGTCACAATTAAAGATTCGCTGAATAGCAAAAAAGAATCTATTTCATTTTCATCAATTCAATTAAATGATTTAGTCGTATTGGATTCTTCAAAAGTGAACGTAACTATACCATCAGTTCCTGATACAAATTCATTAACATTCACCAAACCGGAATCGGATATTTCAATTACTCCGGATAAAACCGGACCAAAAGTAGAGCTCATATTTTCAAGACCAGTGGATGAAGAAATCATTAATAATCATGCAGTAAATCTATTATTAAATGATTCAATTAACGTCCCAATTAACAAAAAAATAACAACTCCGATGAGTATGACTATCTTACCGCAAGATGGTTGGAAAGCTAAATCATCATACATGTTGAAAATTTTTAAATTAGAAAGCAGTAATATAAAACATACTTTTAGGGATTCTGTGACAACCATTAAAATTTCAACGAATAGAGAACTTGGATACGGCGGTTTATTAGGATCTGTAAAAGGAATTTCCGGAAATTATGTTGCAGAAATAAATCATGTTGAAAATTCTTATTGGAAATTTAAGAGCGTTGTAAATTCCGCCGGTCATTTTGAGTTTATTGAGGTACCTGAAGGAAAATACACCATCTCATTATTTGAAGATAAAGACAATAATTTCGCATATACATTTGGTAAAGCATTTCCATTTCAACCAAGCGAATGGTTTTATGAATCAAGCGATTCCATCGAAGTTCGTGCAAACTGGGATATTGAATTATCCCCAATAAATCTGGAGCGATAAATAATGCATTCTATTATTATGGCAGGTGGAAGCGGAACACGGTTTTGGCCTTACAGCAGGATTAGTAGACCAAAACAAATACTGAAAATAATCGGAAATAATACCATGCTGCAGATGACAGTTGACCGACTGATTAAATGCAAAAAAACGGAAGCGGTTTATATATCAACAAGGAATGATCTCGTTAACGTCATCAAGAAAGATATCATTGGAGTCCTTCCGGAGAATATCATCCCAGAACCGAGTGGGAAAAATACGGCACCTTGTATCGGTTTATCCGCGTTGAAAATTGCTAATATTGATGGTGAAGCAGTCATGGGAATTTTTCCCGCAGATCATTTGGTTGTCGGTCATCGAGCTTTTGAAAAAGCATTGAATCAGGCAGCAAGAGTGGCTATTGAAAAGGAAGGCCTTGTCACTATTGGTATTCATCCAACTTTTCCCTCAACGGCCTATGGCTATATTCAATTTGATCCTGAATCGAAAGTGGATAAAATGGATGTATTCCCCGTTCGCACTTTTGCTGAAAAACCTCATCTGAATACTGCAAAGAGGTTCATCGATAGTGGTGACTTTTTATGGAATGCAGGAATGTTCATTTGGAAAGTGGACGTATTTTTGGATCAATTGGGGAAACACATGCCAGACTTGAGGAGTCAATTGGTCAAAATTGAAAAACGAATTAAAGTCAGAAAATCATTTAAGGATATTTGGTCTGATTTGAAACCTGAATCCATTGATTATGGTCTCATGGAAAAAGCCGACAATATTTTTGTTGTCAAATCAGAATTTAGGTGGAATGATCTTGGTTCCTGGAATGCGGTTTATAATGAAATGCCAAAGGGGAAAAAGGGAAATCTTATAAAAGGGGAAGGTGTGGTCATCGATGGAAAAGATAATTATATTCAAAACGATAATCACTTTACTGCTATTGTTGGCCTAGAAAATGTTATGGTTATCAATACCCCTGATGCAACGCTTGTTGTGAATAAAGACAATGTAGAAGATGTACGTAAAGTCGTAAATTATTTGCAAGAAAAAGACCGTGAAAATTTGTTGTGAGTGTTCGGCCTGAAAAAATGTTAACTATGTTCGAAGAGCTGTCGGATAGACTAAATATTAAACTAGTGCATGCAAAAGGAAGTTTTGAAGGTGGATCATGTGTATGCAATGATCAGGAATATATTGTAATTAATAAATCAAAACCCATCGAACAACGGTTAAAGGTGCTAGCGACTTCATTTCATTACAGAGATTTATCTGATAAATATCTGGTTCCTGTCTTGCGGTCATATATTGAAGAAGTAACTATCTGATATACATGGTTAGAATATCTTAATTTGCTGAAATTAGATAAGTACACTCGAATCCTATTGGTGCGTACAATATAAAACATTAATAATCACATAATTATTTGAGGTAAGATCATGAAAAAATATGCAACTGCTGATATACGAAATTTTGCTTTGGTTGGCCATGGTGCCAGCGGCAAAACCTGTTTAAGTGAAGCAATGCTTTATAACAGTAAGCAGATCAATCGTATCGGCACAATTGAGGATGGGAATACAATATCAGATTATCATCCAGGTGAACAAAGCAGACAAATTTCCATTCACGCCACGCCAATGGTCTCCGAATGGAACGATAAAAAATTTAATTTCATAGACACTCCCGGCTACGCTGACTTTATTGGTGAAGCGTTAAGCTCTTTGGCTGTAGTGGATATGGCGGTAGTTGTTGTCAATGCGGTGAACGGCGTTGAAGTCGGCACTGAACAAGTTTGGCAACACGCATCTCATAATGATATACCAAAAATAATCGTTATTAACGGTTTGGATCGGGAACATGTCAATTTTAATAATATCCTGAATCAATGTAAAGAACGGTTTGGCCAAAATGTTTTCCCCATGCAGATGCCGGTGACTACAGGTCATGGGATGAATAAAATTGTTGATGTTTTGCGTAGTGAACTCATTGAGTATGATACAGATAAATCTGGAAAGTATACTGAATCAAAATTACCGGAAGATTTGCAATCACAGGTCGATGAGTTACATCAGAGCTTAATTGAATATGTTGCCGAGTCAGATGATTCACTTCTTGAAAAGTTTTTTGACCAAGGCAATTTGTCTGAAGAAGAAATGCGCGATGGTATTCATGCAGCTGTCCAAAACCAAACTTTTATACCTCTATTTTGTACAGTATCGACATCGAATATTGGAGTTTCCAGACTGATGGACTTCATTGCCAAATACGGTTCTTCTCCTGTAGATAGAGCCCAAATCACAGCTCTTGACGCCAATACGGGCGAAGAAACGTCAGTTGATCTTTCCGGAAAAGATCCGGTTCTTTTTGTATACAAAACAATTTCAGAAGGCCACGTGGGCGAACTTTCATTTTTTAGGGTGTACTCCGGGCGTGTGAGTACAGGTGAGGACCTTTATAATACTAACCGCGAACAGAATGAACGTTTTGGTCAGTTATTCCTAATGAATGGGAAAGAGCGCTCCAATATAGGTGAATTGGCTGCCGGCGATTTAGGTGCAGTTGTAAAACTAAAAGATACTCATAGCGGCAATACTCTTTGTGGATCAAGGACTCGTGTAAAATTAAAGCCTGTCGATTATCCGAATCCTAATATTCATGCTGCGATTGAAATCCATTCCAAGGGAGATGAGGAAAAGGTGGCCGTTGGCCTTTCTACGCTCCATGAAGAAGATCCAACATTTATTTATAGAGTTGATTCAGAATTAAATCAAACAGTTATTTCAGGTCAGGGGGAATTGCATTTGCAAGTGCTTCATGATCGATTGAAAAGACGTTTTGGAGTCGACATAACATTAAAAGAACCCAAGATTCCATATCGTGAAACAATCCTCGGACGGGGTGAATCAAAATACCGTCACAAAAAACAAAGCGGTGGCGCAGGACAGTTTGCGGAAGTTTGGATGCGCATTGAACCAAAACAACGAGGCGAAGGCGTGGAGTTTTGTAATTCACTCGTGGGGCAGAATGTAGACCGTGTTTTCGCAATATCCGTTGAAAAGGGTGTTAATTCTGCCTGTGCGGAGGGCGTGTTAGCTGGGTATCGTGTTGTCGATCTAAAAGTGAATTTCTATGATGGAAAACAACATCCTGTAGATTCTAAAGATATTGCATTTCAAATCGCTGGTAAACATGCATTTCGAGAAGCATTTATGCAGGCCCAGCCTGGTATTCTAGAGCCAATTATGAATATTGAAGTGAAAGTGCCCGAAAATCATATGGGTGATGTAATGGGAGACATTTCCGGACGTAGGGGGAAAATAATGGGAATGGATTCTGAGGGTACCATGCAAATTATCAAAGCTCAGGTTCCGCAGGGAAACCTTTATAACTATTCTACAACATTGCGATCTATAACCGGTGGTAGAGCATTACATTCCGAAGTATTCAGTCATTACGAACAGATGCCAAAAGATATGGAAAAGAAAGTGGTGGCAGCCTCGAAAAAGGAAGAGGTATGATGGGAAATGGGATATGTAGCATGGAAGATGTAGCATGGGATATGTAACATGGAAGATGGAAAATGAAAGATGAAACTAAAAAGTTACTAGATAGGACATTTAACTTTGGTGTCAATTGCTTATTATTTCTGGATAACCTGCCCAAAAACGAAAAATTCAGGGTTTCGAAGTATCAATTAGCAAAATCATCTACATCGATTGGTGCAAATTATGAAGAAGCTCAAGCTGGAGAATCCAAAAAAGATTTTATTCATAAAATTGGAATTGTTCT
>CAZIFK010000058.1:0-14739 GCA_964538995.1 uncultured bacterium | reverse complement strand
CTGCAATTTCAGGTATAGTGATGGGAAGTGTTCCGGAAAAATTATTTTTTCCAAGCAACGCTTCAACCAATGCATTCTGCATGAGTTGATTGCTCTTCCAGGCACAAATATAGGCTGGTGTTTCTGGCAAGTCTTGAATCAAATAGGGGTTTCCAAAGCTGATAAGAAGAATCCTGTCGGATTTTTGATTCAGAGCATGGACAAAATCCGTTTGATGATCCGGAAGAAAAATCCTGTCCTTCCATGCAGAAGGGGTAGCAAATGCATTTAGAATGATAGGTGCGTTTTCAGGGATAGTTTCCAGAATCGATTCATAATACATTGTACTGTCTGATTCATCTATTTGCAGTGATCGGATTTTCAGTCCGTTTTGTTTCAATCCCATCGTTGTCAATGATTCATTATGATTATTGGGATAATCATAAATATCGATTACAACTATTTCTTCATTATCGTTGACGGACAATGGTAGAAAAGAATTATCATTTTTTACTAATGTAATGGACCTAATAGCAATTTCATCCGCTGTCTTTTTAAACTCCTGCTTACCCAAGATTTTTCTGGTCTTTTCCATGGAAATATATCGCTGCTCATGTAAGCCCACTTTTTCTTTCATTTTAAGCATTTTTAAAGCAGCGTCATTTATCCGTTCTTCAGTAATAATGCCTCGCTTTACTGCATCTTCAACAATATCAATTGATTTCTTCACATTATAATTTTGCAGAATAAAATCACACCCGGCATTGATGGCATGAATCAGGGCAAAAGCATCAGAATAATTCTGAGTAATACCGCCCATAGTCATGGAATCTGTTACGATAACTCCTTTGAAACCCATTTTCTTCCGCAAAATATCCGTAACCCAGAACGAAGAAAGAGTTGCAGGCAAATTGGCATTGGGCTGAAAATCGGGAGAATGAACATGAGCCACCATGACCGCATCCACACTAGCATCAATCACTGTTTGAAAGGGCTTTAATTCCAATGACCATAATCTGGATGAATCACTTGGAATGGTTGCCAGACTGGTATGAGAATCGGTTTCCGTATCGCCATGACCGGGGAAATGTTTTGCTGTAGCTAACATACCATTTTCCTGGAGACCTTTTATAAACTGCACGGCATATACTCCGACATCATCCGGGTCTTCGCCAAATGAACGTGTATTTATAATGGGATTGTTTGGATTGTTATTTACATCTGTTACAGGAGAAAAATTCCAGTGAATCCCCAAAGCCCGTCCTTCCATCGCAGAAATTTTTCCCGCCTCATAGGCATACTTTGTACTGCCTGTTGCAGCAATAGCCATGAGCGGTGGCAGGTCTGTTCCGGCAGGGAATCTCCGTTGGAGACCATATTCTATATCCGCATCCACGATGATGGGCACTTTCGATAATCGCTGAATTTCATTGAGCAGGGTCAGCGACGTCCCAGCATCACCAAACCAAATATGGATACCACCAATGCCATCTGTTTCCAGCAGTGATGTGATTTCCTTCCATTTCGGGCTTTCCTCATTCAGGAAACGCATATTCATATGATAGACCATCATCTGGCCTATCTTTTCCCGGAGGGTTAGTTTCTTTAAGGTTTGTTCCGACCAGGATTGCTGGAAAACAAACTGACCGGGACCTGCACAGCCCACCAAAATGAAAAGGAGGAAAAAGTAAAGAAGTAAAAAACCGGTTTTTTTCATAATTAACTAAATTTAAAGGATTGAATCTACTATCATTAAAAAAGTATATATGAAGCTATAAAATTATTCTAATTTTTCTTTAATATATTTTTAAAAAACATCAAATGAGATTCCAATGTGTTTACCCAATAGTCCCAGGAATGACCGCCCGGCTTTTCAGAATATACATGGGGTATGTTCAATTCCAACAATTTCTTATGTAAAGATCGATTGCTTTCGATAAAGACATCCTCCACACCGCAATCAATGATTAATTGTGTGTTTGTGTCCTTGAATTTATACACATTTGATATGACAGAAAATTGTTCCCACCGCTCTGGGAATTTCTCAAAGGATCCGATTTTTTCACCCAGTTCATATTTCTTTGTTGTGAATTTTAAATCAACCACACCGCTCATGCTCCCGGCCGCTCCAAAAACATTGGGAAATTCCAAAGCGAGATAAAACGCACCATGTCCCCCCATGCTTAACCCCGTTATGGCACGATTATCACGGTGAGATAATGTTCTGAAATATTCATCAATATATTGAACCACTTCCAACCCCACATAAGTTCTGTATTGGCTTTTCGCTTCAATGGGACTGTCCAGGTACCAACTGTTGTAACCTCCGTCAGGACAGACAATGATGATATTATAACTGTCCGCATAATTTCCCAAGTCAGTATGTTCCGACCAGTTTCGGTAATTGCCGCTGTATCCATGAAGAAGATAAACCACTGAAAATCGATCTAAAGAAAGATTATATTGATAGGGAAGAGTAACCAAACATGGAATATCCTTGTTCATGCTTTCGCTGTGGATTGTAACCGTTTCCTGAACTGCTCCATAAAGACCACCAACAACGGTAAAGATTACAAATACAGTAGATAGACGTTTGAATATTTCCATGACAGGCAAAAAGTTACCTGAACTATGGTTTAATATGCATTAGTTTCTGCAATCAAAATAATCATTGAAATTTTTTAAATCTATAAACCATGATCATTATTTTCTCAATACCTGACCCGAAGAACCAGTCCATTTCGGATGTTCAGAATACAATCAATTCCATATTAGCCCAGTCGGTACCGCCCAGTACAATTTTTGCTCTCGGCGATACTTTTAATGACGCTGATCCATCCATTCAATTTTTATCGACCAATGAAATGAACTATACTGCAACGGTGAATAAAGCCGTTAAGAAATCGGATGATCCATTTATCCTGCTCATTGACAACCGCACTTCACCCGTTCGTCTGAAAACTTCCGCAATTGACATTTTTACCCTGACCATGAAGCGTAACCCGGCAGCAGCCATGGTTTATGCCGATTATAATATAGAAAACGAAGATGGGATTCAGGAGATTCATCTTCTGCACCATCATGTAGGACGTGTTAGGGATAACCAAGATTATGGCCGAATTTTTTGCATCAGAAAATCCGCTTATGTGGAATGCGATGGTATGGATGAATCCATTAAATACAATCCCTTGTATGACTTGTGTTTAAAATTGTCTGAACAGGGTGAATTGGTGCGAATTGCTAATAAATATGGTGGCAGTTTATATACAGTGAAAGCCCCCAAAGAGACTGCCAACGTTTTTGATTATCTCATGGAAGAAAAAGGCAGTCAACTGGAAGCAGAAGAAATCTGCACAGAACATTTAAAACGAATTGGTGCATATTTATCTCCCGGCGAGTATTATCAACAAAGACCCAACCCACAACATAATCCGGATTTAAAAGCATCCGTTATCATCCCTGTAAATGAACGGCCGGAATTCATTGGCACAGCCCTGGAAAGCTGCCTTCAGCAAACCGTTCAAGACATTGAAATTATCGTCGTAGTTAACGGCGGGGAAAATGACACCACGATTCCGGAGATAAAACGATACATGTCCGGGGGAGATAAATACAACGAAAATGTCCCCCAGGTTCGAATGATTATGGTGGATATCAATAATATCGGTTTTTGTCTCAATACCGGTGTAGAAGCCGCCCGCGGTGAATTTTATGTTCAATTAGACTCAGATGATCGCCTGAAACCTCAGGCAGTAGAAGAAATATTGAATGTGTTCGATTCGAATCCGGATGTGGGGATGGTCATCGGCAGCTACGATGTCTGGGAATTACAAGAAAATGGCTCCCTGGAACGAAAAGCAGAAATACCAACCGTTACCCATGATGAGTGGACAGAAGAAAATGGAAGAAATAACCTATTGCGCGTTGGAGGTGCCGGGGCTCCCCGGTCCATTGCCATCCAGGTGATAAAGGATATTGGTTACTTTGGAATGAACGACGATCCCTACACTCGCAACTACGCTGAAGATTATGAAATGGTTCTGCGAATCAGCGAAAAATATCGAATCGGTAGAATTTACAATGCTATTTATGATGTTATTCGCCATCCGGGAGGTACCGATCATAACATTGACCAAGAAACCACTGATCGGAACGATGAAGCAAAGGATCACACGCGCTTAAATGCTATCCTCAGACGGCAGGCATTGAACCAATCATCATGACCAACCGCCCTTTGATTATTGGCATTGACGGTGGCGCAACAAAAATTAGCGCCTGGGTTATTGATCAATCATCTAAAGGTTTTAATTTGGGCAATGCCCATTCCCAAAATTTATATTCCAATTTCCCACCATTCGATCCAGGCTTTACTCCGGTAAATATCCAGACTCAACTTAAGGAAATGGATTCCATAATTAATCCAACAGAGTCTGAACAAAATCAAAGTCAGGCTATCATTGCAGCATTTGTAGAAACCATTTCAGAACTCAACGCCGGAGAACCTGTGATAATCGGCATCGGCATGCCCGGACTGAAAACAGCGGATGGCCGGGGAATCGCGGCCATGGTGAACGGACCCAGAATACCACCGTTTTGTGATAATTTGGAAAATGCACTTTCCTCTCATGGAATTCAATTGCATGCTCCCATTCACTGTTTAGGAAGTGATGCAGATTATTGCGGTATAGGTGAGGAATATTCCGCGGATGGATTATTCAAATCTATAAATAACGCCTATTATTTGGGTGGCGGGACTGGTGCAGCTGACGCATTGAAACTCGGAGGAAAACTAGTTCCGCTGGATCATATCAAATCCTGGTTATTAAAGTCTTGGGAAATGGCCAATCATGACCAGGTGGTCCTGGAACGCTTTGCCTCAGCTGGGGGAATTCAATCCATTTACAGTTTATACTCCGGCATTTCAATCGAATCCTTAAATGCTGATACCATTTATCCTGATGTCATCCTTAAACGTGCGATTCAAAAGGAAGAATCAGCATTGAAAACCTTTGCAGATGTCAGCCTGAATCTAGCAGAACTATTATTCGAACGAATTGAGACTATTTTTTCCGGCTGGTCGGGGCGCTTTGATCTTGTCAATCCAAACAAGGAAAAACCATCATCTGAACATTCTTTTCTTGATACAATTTTAGATGTTATCATTATTGGCCAGCGTTTGGGAATACTTCTGGAAACTTCCAAGGGATCTGGTATTTTATGGGAACCGTTGATTTATCAATTAGGAAACCTGATTAAACAATCTGACGGGCTTGATTCCAAAGCAAAGTCAGCATATTTGGTAAACGATCAACTAAATCCGAACTTGATAAAGATTTCAACACTCAGGGACGCGCCTGCCTTGGGCGCCGGGATTGATGCTGCTCTTCACAATATAACAGACCGAAAATGAACTTAAATCCAACTACCATACTTCAATCTGAACCAATTCTCCGTATCGGTATCATTCTGCCCATTGATCACAGAAAAAAAATAACGATTTCATTTACAGACCCTTCACTTTATGAAATTGAAACGGATAAGCAATTAAATCCCACCTATAAAACACCCAATACATTTGATGTTTCAGTTAATGATGGTGATATGGTCATTAGAAAATCGGTTAATGAATTTGATGAACGAGGCATAACGATTCATAATGTCCCTGCAGGTCGGGGATTTCATTGGGAAAAAACAATTGATGTCACCTTGCCCGAAAATGTGAAGATTACAAATCATGATGGCTATTTGCTGGTCATCAATGAAGTTCCGCTAGAACAGTACCTTGCATGTGTGGCAGTATCGGAAATGAGCGGTGCATGTCCAACCGCACTATTGGAAGCCCAAACCATTACAGCCCGCTCATGGGTACTGGCTGCGGCGGAAAAGAAGCACGCTGACTTGTGTATCGATGTCTGCAATGATGACTGTTGCCAGCGTTATCAAGGATTGGGTCAAATGACAGATTTATCTAAAACTGCCACCGAAAATTCAAGGGGTATAGTCCTTTTATATGACAATAAAATTTGTGACGCTCGATATTCGAAATCTTGCGGCGGAATTTCTGAAAGCGCTGAAAATGTTTGGGACATGCCGCCAACTCCTTACTTAACCAGTGTTTACGACGGACCAGTAACAGATAATGAAATCGATTGGGATAACTGGTTCACAAAAAATCCCGATACATTTTGCAGTCCGGCTTTCGTTGATGAAAGCAACCTGCAACAATATTTAGGAAATGTGGATAAAGACGGTCAATATTTCCGTTGGCATGTTCGTTTTTCTCAAGAAGAGTTCTGTGAATTTTTCTCCCAAAAGGTCAATGAGCACGTCACACACATCACTAAAATTGATGCATTAAATCGTGGGCAATCGGGAAGAATAAACCACTTATATTTAGACTACCAAACGACTGAGGGAAAGTCAAAAACACTCCAAAATAAGAATGAATATGAAATTCGTAAAATGCTGCATCCATCCTTTTTATACAGTTCCTGTTTTGTGATTAGCATGGATGAAAAACACATTGAATTCAAAGGCGCGGGCTGGGGTCACGGTGTCGGGCTGTGCCAGATCGGAGCACTGGGCATGGCTCTTCATGGATATGCAACGGAAGAAATTCTTGCGCACTATTTTAGGAACACAAAACTGAAAACACTCTATTAATATGGCTTTATCATTCATCGATTGGATTATCATTATTGTGTACATCCTGTTTTCTTTGGGTGTTGGTATTTATTTCTCCAAGCGCGCCGGGCAAAGTACGGAAGAATATTTTCTTTCCGGCCGCACACTTCCCTGGTGGATTGTGGGTACATCCATGGTGGCGACAACTTTCGCGGCCGATACACCGCTGGCCATTACGGAATTTGTCCGCGGACCGGGTATTTGGCAAAACTGGTTTTGGTGGAATCTTTTACTATCGGGACTCTTAGGAGCATTGCTCTTTTCCCGGCTTTGGCGACGAGCTGAAGTATTAACGGATAACGAATTATTAGAAATCCGCTATAGCGGAAAACCGGCGGCAGCTTTAAGGGCATTCAAGGCCGGATACTTTGCAATTCTTTATAATTTTATCGTCATGGGTTGGGTCATCAACGCTATGGCTTCCGTAGCGGCTGTTATGCTCAATATTGACCGCTGGACTGCCGTGTGGATTTGTGTGATTATCGCTCTCCTGTATGCCCTTCTATCTGGATTCTGGGGTGTGGTGATGACGGACTTGGTCCAGTTTTTCATTGCCATGGCCGGTTCCATCGTACTGGCAATTATTGCGGTTAATGCCGTTGGCGGAATGGATGTTTTGCTGGAAAAGTTAACAGCTCTTACTGACTCTGGGGTGGTTCATGATACAACACTGAAATTTATTCCTCCTGTTCCTGATGCCGAAATCACAACATCTACATTTTGGGAATCTCCCTTCTCCAAATTCTTAATCTTTATCACAGTTATGTGGTGGTCCCATCACGGAACGGATGGTGGCGGATATATTATTCAACGCATGTCTTCTGCCAAAAATGAAAAACATGCTTTAGCCGCTACCTTGTGGTTCAATTTGGCACATTATGCTTTGCGCGTTTGGCCGTGGGTGGCAGTAGCGTTAGTCTCAATTGTTGTATTCCCCATCATTCCGGAATCCCACGCCGCATTGGGGTCCAAAGCTGGTTATCCTCTCATTATGAATAAATTTCTTGGCCCAGGATTAAAGGGGTTACTTGTGGTTTCATTTCTTGCAGCATTTATGTCTACCATTGATACCCATCTAAACTGGGGGGCATCTTATTTAATTAATGATGTCTATAAACGATTTATTAAACGGGATGCTGATCAAAACCATTATGTTTTTGTGAGTCGAATTATTACTGTTCTTTTAATGGTGTGTTCAGCTTTCGTCGCAATCAATATGCAGAGTATCAGTAAGGCTTGGGAATTTATTTTTGCCATGGGTGCCGGTATCGGCGCTGTGCTTATTCTCCGTTGGTTCTGGTGGCGTATCAATGCTTGGACAGAAATTTCTGCATTACTTACATCAATCATTATCACCATTATTCTGGAAATCGTCGCCTGGCAGCAAACGATTGCAAATGGAAAATCTTACCTACTATTTAATGAAACGCCTATTTTATTTGGCATTCCAATTCAAGTTCATCATAAACTGATGATTATTGTCCCAACGGCAATCATTGTGTGGCTGATTGTTACTTTTATTACAAAACCTGAACCGGAAGCCACATTGAAGAATTTTTATAACCGCGTGCAACCCGGGGGATATTGGGGAAAATTTGCAAAGCATACGACTATGCAGCCGGTCACTGAAGGTTTCTTTTTTAATTGGATAGCGGGTATTGCTTTAATTTATGGTTTGAATTTTGCTATCGGGAATTGGATGTTTGGGAATGATGAATATGCCCTACTTTTATTTACTCTTTCAGGCTTGGGCTTTTGGTGGCTTTGGAAAAACTTAATCACAAAACTGGATTCGTGAACAAGTCACCACGTTATTTTGCCCTGGACGTATTCAGGGGCATGACTATTGCCTTTATGATATTAGTAAATAATCCGGGAACATGGTCGCAAATCTATGCACCGCTCCGCCATGCAAAATGGCATGGTTGTACACTAACGGATTTGGTGTTTCCTTTCTTCTTGTTCATCGTCGGCACCGCAATGAGGTTTTCATTCGCGAAATTCGATTTCAAGCCAAGTCGAGAAATATATTCCAAAATTTTCTGGAGGACTGTTACAATTTTCGTTTTCGGATTACTTTTAAATGCATTTCCCTTTATCCGTCAGGATTGGAATTGGGAAAACTTTCGCATCATGGGTGTTCTTCAGAGAATAGCTTTAGCTTACGGCTTAGCTGCAATACTTGTCATTCATTTTTCCTTTTCAAAACTCTGGAAAATTATCATCTTTACACTAGTTGCTTATTGGCTGTTACTATGGGGATTCGGCGGTTCAGATCCTTACTCATTGGAAACTAATCTGGTGAGAAAATTCGATATGGCAATTTTGGGCTCCGGCCACTTGTGGAGTGGAATGGGAATCTCATTTGATACTGAAGGATTGTTCAGCACGATACCATCTGTAATTACTGTACTTTTTGGATATTTAGCGGGAGTAATGATTCATACTGCTGATGGACAACATAAAGACCTCCTAAAGAAAATGCTCATTGCCGGATTTCTTCAAATTTTACTTGGACTGATATGGTCAATATTCATGCCTATCAATAAACAATTATGGACCAGCTCTTACGTTTTATATACGGCAGGAATTTCATTTATAATCCTGGCAATTTTAATCTGGCTCATCGATTTTAAAGGATATAAAACCGTTTTTCAACCATTTATTATTTATGGTACAAATTCTCTTTTTGTGTTTGTGGGTTCGGGGTTATGGACGAGAACAATTTTAAAAATCAAATTTACTTGGAATGGCGAAACTATCTCCGGTTATTCATATTTATATAAAACAATCTTTCTGCCTTTAGCCGGAGATTTGAATGGTTCATTACTTTTTGCCCTTTCCCATGTAATAATGTGGTGGGTGATTCTTTATTGGCTGCATAGAAAACAAATTTTTATAAAAATTTAATTTTATAAAACTAATGCAAAACACATTTCACAAATTCAAAAGTTTAACTGTTTTATCTTCATTCAATACATTTTGTAAAGGTCTCTATGAATAAACGTATTTTTATTTCCGGTGCCAGCAGCGGCATTGGCGAATATTTAGCCTATGCTTATGCTAAACGCGGTACTACTATTGGACTTTCTGCCCGGCGTAAAGATAAATTGGAAGAGGTTGCTGAAAAATGTCGTGAATTGGGCAGCGAAGTTCACGCTTACCAATCTGATGCAAAAAATCGTTTTGCCGCTAAAGAGGCTGCGGATGATTTTATACAAAAGGCAGCCGGAATTGATATCGTCATCGCCAATGCTGGTATCGGGAATCATGATAATATTATTCAAGGCGATGCGTCAGTTATTAATGATATACTGGAGACTAATATAATCGGAGTAACCAATACGTTAATTCCTTTTATCCCAACAATGAAAAAACAAAAACACGGAATTTTAGTCCCTGTAAGTTCAGTTGCTTCATTTTTCGCCTTACCTTACCATGGTGGATATTCTGCATCAAAAATCGCAATTCGAGTTATGGCTGATTCCTGGCGTTTAACTCTATACAAATATAAAATTCAAATAACGACCATTTGCCCTGGATTTATTGAAACTCCCATGACGGCAGGTCAAAAGCACAGACCTTTCCTGCTACCAGTGGAGAAAGCAGTGGAAAAAATTGTAGGCGCCATTGACAGGGGCAAAAAAACATTTGTCTTCCCCTGGCAAATGAGGATGGTGATACCGTTATTGAGAATTGTACCTGATGGGTTGATTCGGATGTTTGGCAGTAATTAGCCTGTTGATTTATTGAAAAAAGTCTTCTCCTCCAATACAACACTTTCTAGCGAACCGTTTTCCATACCATACATCAATTCATATTGGAGTAAACAATTATCCTGAGTCGCTACACAAAGATCAATTACTTCTGTCAATTCCAGGCCTGAATTATTTACACTATATTCAAATGTTTCAGAATAATTTGTATAATGAAAAGTAATCTCATCACTGGTTGCTTCCCATGTGCCGGAATATTCAAGTGTTTCAGAATCGATTGTGCGAATTGTTTGCTCAAATGACTTATCACCTTTGATCAGGAAACTGATCTCATAGGAAACGAATTCCCAATCGACATTACCAATTTCCTTTTCGTTGCCCGCATTCACATTTTCCTGAACAGATGTTAATGTGCCTATAACTGTAACACTGTCGTTTACGAACTCACTATATAAAGCGCCAGATAATATTGTTATTTCTGGGTAACCATCCACAAGGAAATACACAGTGAATTCTAGTTCCCCTTCATAAATTTCAGAAGCATCACCTATATATTTAGTTAATTGACAAAACGTACCAAAATTACCGTAATCGTACATGTTTAATACAAAATTCGTGTCTTCCGAAGGAACGCCAAATACCTCTTCTGCAATGGCAATTTGAAGCACACCATTTGTACTGAATAAGTACATATATTTTAATGAAGCTTCCTCCGCCCCAAACAATTCAATTGAACCAGTACCAGCAGCATAAGGATTTGTTACAGTTTGAGATAAATTGGAACTAATGTTATAAGAGTAATTTCTTTTTAACCCTTCCCAATTGCCGATCAAATCTTTCGAGTAAGATTCTCCTTTTTCTTTTTCACAACTTATAATAAACAGGGCTGTTAACAGAAATATCGCTTTTTTCATAAGATCAGTTTACTATTTATATAAATTTTCTAAAATATCTTTATACCGTGCCGTAACTACTTTTCGCCGAATCTTCATGGTAGGTGTCAGTTCATCCTTGTCCTGATGAAAATCTTCTTCAGGAATATAAAACTTCTTAATAGTCTCATAGTTGGAGAGTTCCCTATTTAATGTGGATACTTCATGGTGTATCAGATCAATAATTTCTCTCTTTTTCGTTAAATCAGCTAAATCTTGATATAATATTTTTCTGTCCCGGGCAAATTTTGCAATTTCATCTTCATCTAAAGTAATCAATGCAGTTAAATAAGGTTTTTTATCTCCATATACCATTGCTTGACTGACATAAGGGCTGGTTTTTAACAAATTCTCTATATTTTGAGGAGAAACGTTTTTTCCACCGGCAGTAATAATCAAATCCTTTTTTCGATCTGTGATAAATAAATATCCATCTTTATCAATATGACCTACGTCTCCCGTATAGAGCCATTCGATATTATTTTCATCTTTAATCAATAATTCAGCGGTGGCTTTCTCATTATCATAATAACCTTGAATATTTTGCGGACCTTGACAGAGAATTTCACCATCGTCTGCAATTTTCACTTCAGTATCCGGGAAAATTTGTCCAACCGAACCAATCTTAATTTGCCCTAAATTGTTTGCAGAAATAACTCCGGTCGTTTCTGTCATTCCATACACTTCATAAATATCCAATCCAATCCAATGGAAAAAGTAAACAATGTTCGGCGAAATAGGTGCTGCTCCGGAAATCATAAATCGAATTCCTCCGCCAAATATATCATGTATCTTACGAAAGATAAGAAAGTGTGCAATTTTGTGCTTAATCCATAATAATAGAGATGGTGATTTTTCTGCATCTTTCGTTTCAATAAACGATCGTCCTATTTTCAAAGACCAGTTATAAATGGTTTTTTGGATCCAGGTAGCATCTTTCATCCCGGTAGCAATTCGAGCATAAAATTTTTCAAACACTCGAGGTGTTCCAAACATTACTGTCGGACCCGTTTGGCGAAGATTTGCGGGCATATCTTCCAAACTTTCAGCGAATACTGTTATATTTCCAATATACAATTTCATAAAATGACCGAGATCTCTTTCAGCGATATGGGCCAGCGGCAAATAGGCAATGGACATATCCTCACGTGTCATGTTATACAATGTTTTCAAATGCTTAACAACAGCCAATACATTTCTGCTGTTTATCATACCTGCCTTTGGAGGACCCGTTGTGCCGGATGTATAAATAAAACTTATTAAATCTTCAGGATTGCCTTTGCTTATTTTATCAGTCAGCTCTTCAGGCTTTTCTTTTCCATATTGTATACCCTCTTCTCTGAATGAAAACAATGATATTACATTAGGAATGTCTTTCGGATGGTATTTATCAATAACAACAACTTGTTTTATTTCAGGAAGTCTGTCCCAGATTTTCAGCAGTTTATCCAGCTGTTCCTGATCTTCCGCAAAAACAAGTTTTGATCCGCTGTGTTCTGCAATATAGTGTACTTGATCTTCGGTATTTGAGTGATATATCGGTGCAGTTACACCCCCGATAGACATGATAGCCAAGTCAATTACAACCCATTCGTAACGTGTTTGGCTGAGAATGGACACTTTATCACCTTGTTCAATTCCAGCACTTAATAATGCGTTGGCGATATCCTGAACCCAATTACCATATTCTCCCCAAGTGACGGATTCCCATAATCCTTTTTGTTTCCACCAAGTGGTAATATCATCGCTATAATTTTCTACATTGTACCAAAAAAGTTTCGGAACAGTATTGTGTAGAGATAAGTCCGGATTGCTCAACCACCACCCCATAATTTTGCTCTACGGACATATTTTCCTTCACCGAGATACATTTCCCGAACTTTTTCTTCTTCATATAATTCATCATATGTACCGCTTAAAAATATTTTCCCGGATGTAAGCACATATCCGTAGTCTGCAATCTTTAATGCATGATTTACATTTTGTTCGACAAGCAATATGGTCACTCCTGATTTGTGAAGTTCTTTAATTGTGCTGAATATGTCCTGAACAAGTAATGGAGATAGACCCAATGACGGCTCGTCCAATAATAGCAGTTTCGGTTTTAGCATCAGCGCCCTAGAAATGGCAAGCATTTGCTGCTCGCCGCCACTCATGGTACCGGCTCGCTGGTTTTTGCGTGTTTTAAGGATGGGGAAATGCTGAAATGCTTCTTCCATCCGTTGATGTAATATGTCCTTGTTTTTAATTAAGAACCCTCCCATCAATAAATTTTCTTCAACAGTCAATTCCGGGAAAATTCGTCTCCACTCAGGTACATGACTAATTCCTAATTTTACAATTTCTTCCGGATTTTTCCTGTCTATTCGCTTTTCTTTAAAATGAATCGTCCCATATTCCGGCTCGACCAACCCGCTAATCGTTTTAAGAATCGTTGTTTTTCCTGCGCCATTTGCGCCTAAAATAGTAACAAGTTGTCCCTTTTTTACCTCAAGTGATACACCATGTAATGCTTTCACTTTTCCATAATACGTTTCAACACCAATCAGCTTAAGCATCAGCAGAATCTCCTAAAAATGCCTTAATGACATCCGGATGATTTTTAACCTCTTCCGGTTGACCCATGGCGAGAATATTGCCGGAATCCAGAACACAAATTCTGTCCGAAATACTCATAACTAAGTTCATATCGTGTTCTACGACCAAGACGGTAATGCCTAAATCCTCTCTGATTTCAGTAATAATTTTGGCAATCTCCACTGTTTCCTGTTCATTCATTCCTGCCGCAGGTTCATCCATAAGAATCAATTTGGGTTTTGCAACAAGAGCACGGGCAATTTCTGTCAGCTTTTGAATTCCATAGGGTTGCCCGGTCATGTATTTTTGTTCATAATTGGCGATGCCTAAAAAATCTAATATTTCCAAACCCATGGACTCTTCTTTTTGCCGCTGTTCCCTACTAATCCAACGTTTTACCGTTGATCGATTATCAATTCGTTTGTGAGCACCCAAAAGTATGTTGTCCAAAATTGTCATGTATGGAACGTTTTGAATATTTTGAAATGTTCGTGCTATACCTTCTGTCATTATCTGATGAGGCTGTTTTTTCAACAAGTTTATATTATTGAATTTGATGGAGCCATTTTGCGGACGATTGAAACCGTTAATGCAATTAAACAATGTTGATTTTCCAGAACCATTTGGACCAATTAAAGAAAATATTTCACCTTCTTTTACATCAAATGTTACATCATCCAAAGCAACAACGCCGGAAAAATGCATATGTAGGTTTTGAATATTTAATTCAGCCATAATAAGAAAGCCCTCGGCTTTCACCGAGGGCTTTATAAATAATTAATCAATCCAGTCAGTTATGACAGTTTGAACACCGTCTTTTACTTGAACCAGAATGACAGACTCCGTAGCTG
>CAZIFK010000057.1:0-14839 GCA_964538995.1 uncultured bacterium | reverse complement strand
CCTTTTCGTGGTTTATCATTATAAAATTGTCCCCATCCCGGTAATATCATTGATCTAAAAGCAGCTGTGATGGGATACTTTTTAATTACAACGAGTTCACTACTTATCGAAAGGAAACTGTTTGATGGAATTTCTATTGAAGCTGACTGTAAAATATTTCCTGTTTCCACTTCGACCAGGCGTGCAGCAAGAAGAAAACGGTTTCCCAGATCAGCCACAGCTCCGGCAATAAGGAATTCGACATTTAAGAGATGTCCAACTTCAATTTCATCACTCGTCAAACCAGCTTGGCTCATTCCAATCTCTTTCATAATATCTTGTAACCTCTGGCGTTCTACTACCGAAATATTTGGAATGTTAATAAGATTTTGGTTTAACAGAATTGTAGCAGCTTCACCCAAACCACGGGCTTCCGTTCTCCCTTCTGTTGTTTCAAACGGAAGGACAGCGATAGTTATCTTTTGGTTTTCCAAATTCTGGAACAGATTTTCAGCAAGCTGGTTGATCTGGGTTTCCACGATAAGCGAATCGGATGAAACGTCCTGACCACTAGCAATTTGATAGTTAACCAGAATTGAAATGAACAGTATAGATGTTTTGAAGGTCGTGCTTGTCATAGTATTAATAATCATAATTTCGTCCTATAGAACTCGGGGTGTTGGTCGATGATAAATATTGAGTTGGCCTTATCACCGGAAATACTCGCCTGTCCGAATGGACTTATGGATTGATCAAATCCGAATCGATTCTCAAAAGGAAAACTACTTCCATACCAACGGGAAATGAAATCACCTTCAGAATTGAAACGGTTAATAGTCCCTAAATTTTGGTCACTGATAAACACGTTTCCCTGGTAATCTGCATACAACCCAATGGGGGATAAATGACCTGTGTTTTCAGCTGAAGATCCCTGCCAGGTAGCTAATAAATTCCCATCAATATCAAATTTATAAATCAATCCGCTCCAATTTGTCATGTAGATATAATCAGTTCCGGACGGGGAATCTCGTCCGACAGACATAATTGGAAGCCATTCCCCCGGTGTAAAATTGAATTCTTCATTGCCACTAAGCCCGAAGATTGTTATTGAACGCTCATGGCTAACCAAGAGTTGGGAAGCAGAAAGGCTCATTATGCCATAACATCCATAAAGACTCATGATACCGTTATCAAACCACGTTGCATCTAACTGGAAGTCATTAGCGTCGAGATTACCTGTAAATTTCATTATTTTTGAAGTGGGAAACGTAATATATAAAACAAATATTGAAGTAATTTGTGATGACTCGTCTTTCATTATTATACATTGCATTGGTGGCATAGACGGGTAATTGACATAGCTCCGACCGGGAAAATCATCGGCATTATCCGGATCTGCATCATATAGTATCTCATAAAGGTCTGGTTCACCATCCCCATCAGAGTCGCCAATTATTAAGTAGTTAGATAAATACCATGTCCCTCTATCCGTTACATCCATACTATCAAACTCTTTAATAAGAAGTCGTAAATCCCAGGAAACAGTAGTTCCTGCAAAACCCATATATACAAAGTTGTCAATCCTGAACACATCCATTTTACTAAGAAAAAGATTGACATTAATGCTGCCCTCGGCAACGAATCTTTGAATACGGTATATGTCCGGAGCCGTAGTGAGGGCTAATTCATTGCTGGCTGTGGTCAATCCGCCCTTATCTTCCGTATTCACTGAGTAATAATAGGCCGTATTGGGCTGTAAACCCGTATCGTTAACAGATGTTTGAAAGGGATAAACATACTGTCCGATTAAAGTTGATTGTGTGGTTGCTTGCGATCCGACAGACCGATATACGTTGTATAGGAAAAAATCATCGTCTCCCGATTCAGTCCAGCTAATATCGATTGTTGTATTGGTAATGTAGTTAATGAGATCCGGTCTTAGTGCGACCGCATTGGGAGGATCATTGGGAGTATCAGGATCAAAAATATTCGAATGAGTGGGTTCATCAGCACATCCTAGGAAAAGGATCAATAAACACAAAACAGAACTACGTGTTATTATTGGCTGCATTTTTTTGCCTCCTTGTTTTGACTCGTAAGAACCGCCTATCTTTCTATTAATAATCTACTTGATAGATATGTATTCTGGTTGTACGAATTAAACGTTTATTATTTGATTATCGGAAGGAATAAGAAACAGAGGTTCCGTTGATAACTGAAGTACTGTATTCATCGTTCTGGATATGAAGCAATTCTTGTCAGCAATGTATTGTATTCATTAAATATATAACAAGGTCTTATTGTCTTGTTCTATACTTGTCAATTATTTAGCATATAAGTTTGATGCAAATAGTGATTTGTGTTTTACATCATCGATCTCTGGAGGAAAGTTATCTTTCTAACGCTACAATGGATAGAGACTCTTTTATTTGGTTTAAGCTTATTGCTCGCGATAGCCTATTAATAAGCTCCGTAAGAGGAACACAAACACTTAAGAAGAAAATAATAACACAGCAACTTCTATCTCGGAACATGGGAGACCAAAGAAAATGAATGGTACGACCGCTATTTAGGTGTGGAGGAGCTCATGCCTTATGCGAAAGCTGTGAGTGCCAAAAGTCATAGTTTTAATGCTGACGGAACTGAAGAAAAAACAGATTATAAGAAAATGATGAAAATAGTCCTGGATGCAGGATATCGCGGTTATGTAGGAATTGAATATGAGGGTTCAGAGCTAAGTGAAATGGAAGGTATTATGGCTACCAAAAATTTACTGGAAAGTATTAGGGATGAACTCGCTGATTATTATTCCTGGTGATAGTCTGGATACTATATCCGTTGATAAAAGAAAAGGGCAGCCATGGTGTTCAAAAACTTTGTCGCTCGAAACACTCGACGACTGCGTAGCTCTGTGATGAATTTGGAGATGTGGGTTAGTATTACTCAAGTCCCATACGTTTGAGAATCTCTTTGAATCGTTGCTCTTCATAGAGTGTGTTGAGTTCGGGAAAGAATCGAAGGATTATGACGCCAGAAGAGCGCTCTTCGAGTCCTCGCTCCAGCCACTTGTAGGCCCGCTCCTTGTCACCCCCAGCGGCATATACAGCTGCGATCCACTCAGGGATAATATAGGTTTCGCCAAAGATTGCTTCCAATTCTCGTGCGATTTTCAGCGCTCCCTCTTTCCGACCCATCCGCGCAAGCATAATCCCTTTCCCCGGAGACGAATGCCCCAGAACCCTCTCTACATCCTCGAAGGCAAGAAGGGCTTCGTCGTACAGCCCCTTCTCGGTGAGCGATATTCCCAAGGGAGAGTCACCATAGACCAAGCCGGGAGAAAGCTCCTGCGTGGTTTCATGCTGGGCAATAGCTTCGTCGTACTGATCATTGTACAAGAAACTCCATTCAAGAAACAGGCTGTACTGCGCCGAAAGAGGGTCCAATTCCTGGGCCTTCTGTCCAGATCTGACGGCCTCTGCCGGATCGTTCATGGCCCACCAGTAGAAGATCAGGTGCATATAGGTCTCAGCGTGATTGGGGTTCAGCGCCAGGGCCCGATCCAGTTCTCGCCGGGACTCATCCCAATTCCACTCCCACGAGAGGCGAACGGCTGCGAGCGCGAGATGTGCTTCTGCCAGCTTCTCGTCAAGCTGGATCGCCATCTCCGCAGCCTCTTTTGCCTTAGGGTACGCTTCGGACGGAGGTAGATACATGTCAGCAAGGGAAAAATAGGTTGAAGCAATTCCTGCATAGGCGGGTGCAAAGTTCGGATCGATATTCAGCGCTTGGTGAAAATAGTCTAGAGCTTGGTCGAGGCTCTCCTTCGTGAAACGATGAAGGAAATGGCGGCCCTTGAGATAGGCTTTGTAAGCCTCAGGTTCAACCGGGCTAGCACTTGCCAGAAGAGCTTCCTCCTTCGGTGTCAGAGTAATCCTTATCTCTTTCGCAATCGCCTGAGCAACCTCTTTGTGAAGCACTAATACTTTTTCCATATCACGAACATAGTCCTCTGCCCACAAGTGGCGTTCTGGTCGAGCGGCCACCAGCTGGGCTGTAATGCGAACTTCACCACCAACCAGCAATACTGATCCTTCAACCACCGCATCAACATCAAGCTCCGCAGCTATTTCTGGAATAGGTTTAGGATTGGTCTTGTAACTCATCGTAGATGTTCGCCCAATGACCCGTAGGGCGCTGATTTTGGACAACTCAGCCGTCAAAGCCTCATGCATCCCGTCAACGAAATAGTCCTGATCGGGATCATTCATTAGATTGACCAGTGGCAGGACAGCGATCGACCGAATTTCAGGCGATTTATCGTCCCCCATAAACCAGCTCCACGCCGCTACCAGCATTGCTAGTGACACCACAATTCCCAATGCCGTGTTACTGATGAATGGTCTGGTAGTTGTGGAAGTCTCAGCCTTTCCCTTTGTTCGCACGATCCCATCATCAGTGATGTCGAAAGCCCAGGCGAGACCAACAGCAATAGGAAATCCGATAACAAGCAATGTAAGAACGAATGTCTGTGTCCATGTCGGCAGCATTAATAAGGGAAATATTATATTAACCAATTGAAGCAAGATAAAGGTAACACCAGCATATACACCTGACACACGAAACACTTTTCTACGTCTTAATTCTTTAATAAAGTTTTTCATAGATTAAGTCTTTTAAATCTTCCAGACTTTTCAATCAAAATAAAGGTGCATTATTTACTTTTAGATCTGGGGGGTAATTTACCTGGTTTATTGAATTAATGCCCATATATTGGACGTACATGGAAATGGATAGGTATGTCAAAGATACCTAACATAAAATTAAAACATGCCATTAGGGATACGCTTTTAAGGGATACAGACTGGTGCTTGTCGTCTATAAAGCAACGGATACTATATCCGTTGATAAAAGAAAAGGGTAATCAATCCCGAATACGGGGGATTCAAGGATATCTGTTATTTCAACAGGTACTCTTCCCAGAAAAGACTGACTGCGTTATAGTAGTGATCGCGGTTAACTTTCTTTCGGAAACCGTGGCCTTCGTCCATCGCTACCATATACCAGACATCTCCACCATTAGCACGAATAATATCGCGCATTTGTTCCGCTTCAGTTACTGGCACACGGGGATCATTGAATCCCTGTACAATAAACAGTGGCTTGGATATTTTATGGGCATTATTTGAAGGTGAAATACTTTCTAAGAAAGCACGCATTTCAGGGTCGCGCTCATCACCGTATTCCGGCCGACGAACATCACGCCGATAGGCTTTTGTATTTTCCAAGAAAGTGACGAAATTGGAGATGCCTACCACATCAACGGCAGCGGCTAGTCGATCATTGTAATGAGTCATGCTGGCCAAGACCATATAACCACCATAGGAACCACCAAAAACGGCAACCTTTTCGGAATTCAAATCCGGATTTGTTGCAATCCAATCCAGAAAAGCGCCAATATCCTTAACTGAATTTTCCCGGTTGAAGCCATTATCCAGTTGCAAAAATGTCTTGCCGTAACCATTAGAACCACGGACATTGGTCGCCAGCACCACCAGGCCAAGTTCATTGATCCAGTATTGAAAAGTGGATGAGAAATAGGGTGTGTACTGGCTTTCCGGTCCACCATGAATATAGATGACAACTGGATGGGGTCCTGGTTTATCAGGTTTGAATAAAAAGCCAGAGACTTTCAATCCATCGAAGGATTCCACATGAACCAACTCCGGCATAATAAATTTTTCCGTATTCAGCCCCCCCACCTCGCTTTTAGTCCAGCGTACCAGTTTTTTCCTTTTAATATCAATAACATAAATATCACCTGAGGTTTGTGGATTATCAAATGACAGGGACAAGTAACGATTATCGGAACGGAAACTGAGACCGCCAATATCACCGATCGGTAAAACCGGTAAAGGTATTTCTTTATAGTTTCTGGTCCTGACTACATGGAGCTTGGAAATAGCATCTTCATTGGTAAGGTAGGCCAGATATTTACCATCATCGGATTGGGTAAAACCAATCACATTCCAGGGAATATGGCCTGTTATTAGTTTGGACTTACCAGAGGCAAGATCATAATAGCGCAGATGTTTGAATTCGGTATCTTCATCGGATGTGAGATAAATGCCCTGGCCGTCTTTACTGAAAGCCGCGTCACCATAACCAATTTTTTTGTCGCTGGGATTAACCTCGGTCATTTCCCCCGTTTTCAAATCAATAATGTGGACATAGGATTCGGTGATGGAAACATATCTGCCAACCAGCAATTTTGTATCATCCGGCGACCAACTCGTGGCATACCAGTACCCGGTTTCAGATACAACTCTTTGAGGAGCTTCACCATTGAGTCCACCAATATGCACCTGCATATCGGTACCGTTGGCCATATTGCTGGTAAAGGCGTATCGATCACCTTTTTCCGACCAGGGTCCCAGACCGTTGCGTGATTCGCCATCGGTAAGCATTTGATGAGTTCCATCTTTTAGATTAAAATAGAAAATCTGATAATATTCGTTACCACCAATATCCTTGCTAAACAAAAAACCTTGTTTATCAGAATCCGGACAGAAGGAACCACCTCTAACTGGTTCGTCGAAAAAAGTGATCTGCTGGCGGACGCCAAGCGGCTGTTCCACATAATGCAATTGGGTAGTTTCCGCGAACCGTGTGCCAATTAGCATCCCTGTACCGACTGGATCCCAGGAGCGGAAAGAAGCGGAACGCACGTTTCGATATTGCTGGGTTCGCTGCTTCACTTCGTTTGGTATTTCAGGTACATTCTCCATAATCAAATTACCAACCTGTGTCTGTTCCTGGGAAAAAATAAAAGTAATTAAGACTAAAGGAATTAATTTCGCTAAACGCATAATAAGCTCCATTATTTTATAATTGTGGTTTGAATTTGACAAGCCCCATCTTTTGTACCAAATGTTAAGTTATTATTTTTTGATTTAAGTTGCATTTAAAAACATCAAAGTTGAGGATTTTGTCTATTTATTAACGGCCGATCAAACGTGGAAATCAAGCTTAAAACTGCCATTAGGGATACGCTTTTAAGGGATACACGAGGTGTTTTGTCGACGGTGGAGCAACGGACTCATAATCCGTTGGTCCGGGGTTCCCAGCTCGCTCTTGACCAGATAATGAACTATATTAAAGCTTTCTTATTCGAATATTGCGGTACCATACTTCTTCACCGTGGTGCTGCAGACCGATGTGTCCTTCTTTCGCTTTAGCAAAATGGGGCATTGATTTAAATTTACTTTCAGCAATGAGTTTCAGTAGGGCTTCACTTCCGTATTCATATTCCACGATTTTGGTTCCATTCAGCCAATGTTCCACATGATTTTCTTTCACAATAATTCGGACTTGGTTGAATTCACCAACCGGTTTCACGACCTTTGCTGAAGGCGGGATAAGATCGTATAGGGCGCCGGCAGAGGTTATAGGTTGTTTTCCGTTTGAATGGGAAATATCATCCAACACTTGCATTTCCGGGGCGGACTGCCAAATCCAGTCCCCTTCTTCTGTGGCAAAATAAAAGATACCGCTGTTACCGGCGGGTGAAACCTTCCATTCCAACTCCAGCTCAAAATTTTTGTAAATCTCATCAGTGATCAGGTCCATACCTTTTGGAGGAATGGTTTTTAAGGTGCCATTTTCAATCGCCCAGCTATCCCATGGAAAATCTGATTGTTTATAGCCGCGAAGTCCGTAGGTTTTTTCTCCATCAAACAGCACTGTCCAACTTCCGGTGTCCGAAGAACAGCCAATGGAGAATACTACAAGAATAATTATTAAGATTACTTTCATTTTATTTACCTTTCGGATTCCATTCACCACGAGCCACAGCAGGGATAAAGGAATCAATGTCCGGATTGGGGAGTTTGATGGTTTTTTCCTGTTCGGCGCTCATATATGCAGCCATTAATAATCGAGTAACGTCTAATCCATCACTGAAATTTTCTTGAGGACGTTTTCCTGCTAAAAATGATTCCACCATATGGCGGTTCTCCGCGGTGTATCCGTACACGTCAGCTTCATTGCTTATGACAGGCATACCTCCCGATTCAGCATTTTGTTTTTCAACTAAATCTTCACCTTCACTGCCGGTCACTTTGCGGCTGAAGAATACTTTAAGATCGGGATCGAGTGTATTCACAAACATCGAATATTCCGGACCGAATAATTCCAGACTCAAACGCAATCCTTCACCTACAAAACACCACGATGTTGTTGTTTCAACAATTAGCTTATTTCCGTCTTCGTCAAGATATTCAATCAGTGAGCGGGCAAAATCTTCAGACGGGCGTTTCGAATAATCGGTTTTTCCGCCGCTGTTGTCTAATAGGATTTTAGTATATTCGGGACGCTGCCATTTCAGGCAATCCGTATGGGCGCTGATACTGATCGCGGTCAGCGATTCTCGAGGTTTACCCGGTTCCGTGAGCATAAAACGTGCCTCTTCAACCGAATGACACATCATATCATTAAGAACGCCGCCGCCCTGTAGTTCACCTTCCCAGAACCAAGGCATATGAGGCCCGCTATGTTCTTCAGCGGCGCGGGCAAGATACGGCCTTCCGGTTGTTGCGGCTCCACGAGACCAGATAATTTCTTTACCACGGGTGATGGATGGAGAGAAAACCTGATTTTCCAGGTAACCGTCCAGTAGTCCTACGCTTTGGGTCAGTTCAAGTACTTTCTTTGCCTCGGCAACATTGCGACCGAGAGGTTTTTCACAGGTGACGCCAACTAGCTCACCTTTACCCGTTAAGATTGCGTTGGCGATTTCCTCAAATATTTCAATACGGGTAAAATTGGGTGCGCATACCCACAGGGCATTAATATCCGGATCAGCAATCATATCCGTAATCGTGCCGTATGCCTTGGCATCTGCACCAACGCCAATTGTACGAGCCAATGCGGCTGCTTCTTCAGCCGAAGCTTTTATACGGTCCATCACACCGACCACATCCACATCTCGGACGGCAATCAACGATTGAATATGAAAACGGCTAATAAAACCACCGCCGATAAATCCGATGCCTAATCTTTTATTTCCCATATTTTAATTACACTGCTTTTAGTTCTGCTTCTGTCGCTTTTGCATCATCCTTGAAAAAGAAGAGAAAAACAAACGCCATAACTGTACATAATATGGCTGGTATTAGGAAGAACTTCCACCATATAGTTGAACCATCGTCCAGCTTAAAAGTATCCCAAATGTAGCCTGTAAATATTGTGCCTAAATAATTGCCAACGCCCAAAGTAAAAAAGGTAAGCATCGCTTGGGCAGAGGCGCGCATATCATCGGCTGCTTTCATATTTACATAGATTTGGGAAGTAACGAAGAAAAATGCATATCCAAAACCATGCAGTGTCAGGGATGAAATAATGATTGGCAAACTTGGTACCATAAACAGGAAATACCTAATAGGCCACGCCAAAATACCAATCACCATGGTTATTCTAATTCCCCATTTCCTGATTGATAAATGAAGCAAAAATAATAACACGACAACTTCTGCGATTTGTGCAACAGTTTTTATTGCCGTTATCCATGCTTCTTCGGCGCCCATGTCCAATAAAAATGGAGCTGTTGGTATGTAGTAGAACTGCAATTCTGTTGTAACCACAAATGAAGCCAACATGAAAATCAGAAAATTCCTATCCTTTAAAAGTGATAATGCCTCGAGAAATGCAAAAGGATTCTTTGTACTGGATATAGGTGGGGTTTTTGGTAACGTAAAACAAAATATTCCCATAATCCCTGATATTGCAGCAGCAATGATTAACAAGTCACTTCCGCCCGCCCAGGATTGAGTTTGCCAGGTACTGCGCATAAAAGTAACGAACCATCCCACGCCGATCCATCCAACTGTTCCCCACATACGTATTCTACCAAAATCTTCCTCAGCATTTTTTAAATGTCTGAAACAAATCGAATTTGTTAGAGCAAGGGTCGGTGCATAGGCAAGGCAATAAAAAAACATCCACCATAACATAGGCTGATATTCATGCTGTATCGCTGTAAAATAAAGCAATACTGCGCCAATAAGGTGAGCAAAACCTAGGAATTTCTGTGTTTGCATTAGACGATCTGCAATTTGACCACCAAGGAATGGTGCAAATATACAGCCTAGCCACATACATCCATAAATGGCTGCGATTTCGCTGCCCGAAAATCCAAGTTTAATTAAGTGGACACCTAAGGCAGTTGTCCACGACCCCCAAATGGCATATTGGAGCAACATCATTATACCGAATCGAATTTTATTTGTCATAGGGTTTATCCAATAATTTTAAGTTAGATCAATTTCCGCTTTACCGGATCCCACTCAATACGACGACCGGTCAAATAAGACTCAGTCGCCATATGACAGGATACAGCTTCGTGGAGCGCCATTTCAATATTGCATTTGGGCTGACCGCCGTTTCTAATTGAATCAAGCCAATCTTTAATATGCAAGTAAGTAGGATCAACTCTCTTCCCTTCTCTATAGGTGTATAATAGACCTTTACTGGCAAAGTACCTTGACGTAGCTGATGTTACACCATCAATTTGCTTTGATCCGGGGGAATAGGTAAGAATTGGATATTTTGTACTAATGATGCCTTGTTCAAGACGCTCTTTGTATTGAGTTGATTCGGAATCTGCATTCACGATAAATCCGTGGACAGACCTGCCTCCGGCATGACCACCCATCATCATCGTTGCATCATGTCCCATAATTCGATTTCCACGAGGATCATTACTGGATAGTGTAGCGCTATATAAAACAGTAAGATCTTTTTCCGGGTATTCTAAAGTGGCATTCCAAACATCCGGAACATCGCGACCGTCTTTATAGAAATAAATTCCTCCGGTAGAAGAAGCGTATTTAGGAATACCAATATCCATGATTTGATTCAGGGCATCAAAGTCATGTGAAAATAGATCTCCTGATAAACCGGTACCATAATCATACCAGCAGCGCCAGCGGAAAAAGCGTTTCAATGCCTCATCCCCAAATGGAATTTTGTTTGGCGCTTGTTCCTGAAAAGTATCCCAATCGATCGTTTTGGCATTGCCCTCCGGATGGATATCCCATACCCAAGCTCCCCATGGAGAGTTCCGGTTTGTGGTTAATTCCACTAGATTGATGGGACCCAGTAGTCCCTGGTCAATAATCTGCTTGGCTTTTTCATTCGCTTCAACCTGACGGTTTTGGTGACCTAATTGAAATGTAATACCTGTTTCTTTAACAGTATCATATAATTGTATTGCTTCATCAAACGTGCGGGTTAATCCTTTTTCGCAATATACATGCTTACCTGCTTTTGCTGCATCCATTGCAATCTTGGCATGCCAATGATCTGGCGTAGCAATTATTACAGCATCAATCTCATCATTGGCCAGAAGTTCTTTATAATGACGGTAACGTGTGGCCGGTTGTACAGGTTTTTCACCGGGACGAATCTCATTTGTAGATGCCTGTAATCCTTCTTCCGCACGAACATCAAAAAGATCACATACACCTAAAAGAGAGCAATTCAAATCCTGCTGGGACATAAATGTATTAAATGCTTTATCCAGCTTATTCTTACGGGCATTTTCTGCTGATTTTTCCGTCCAATCGGGTGTGGCAAAACCAACTCCGCGAACGAGATGATGACCCCGACCGCCATAGCCAATGATACCCAGGTTTAAGTGCTTTGTGTTGGAAATATCAGAAACAACCGCTGGTGCCGTTTTTTCTTGGATAAGATCTGATAGAAGATTTGATTTTTTCAGCGCGTCCATCCGCATTTTTTGCCAAAGTGCAACAAGGAATGCACCAAATACGGGGACAGTGGCAAGGCTCTTTAATATCTCACGACGTTCCAAAGAAGTATTATTCAATTTTTTGTTTTCATTACTCATGATAATCCCCTGATTCATTTGTAGCTTGAAAAAAACGATCCAAACCGTAAATATGGCTGGTTGGAAAACTATATAAAACCCATAGGACACACGCTTCAATTAAATTTTTATTTACAATTAAATAACTACCTTCGGCTGGTTTGGAATATTCTAATCCCAATAAAGGCGGAGCGAAAAAGTAATAGAGCAGAACAAGTACTGCACCGGCAACTGCGGCATATCTGGTAAAAAAGCCTAGCAAAAGCAAAGCCCCTACTAATGTCAATCCCCACATATTTACAATATCGGAAATAGTCAAAAGTGTTGGATTAGCAACAATTGTTTGAGCAACACCGGATAACAGCCATTTAGAATCCAAGAGGTAAGCTGCGGAAGACCAATAAGGATTTATTAATTTTGATATACCTTCATATAAGAAATGCCACCCTACCAATACTCGTAAAACAGTTAAGCTGATTAATTGAAATCGAGAATAGTTCATTTCTTTCTTCCTTATCTACCAAGTTGAAAAATAGTATGAATTATACTTAATATAATTCTTAAATGCAACCAACCAACAATTTATATTAGGGACTATAAATATTTATATAAAAGGAGCTAAAGGGTATTATGATTCAATTGAACAAAAGAATATTATCCATTGGACAAATATTAGGTATCGGTATCTTTTTTGTAGTTATAATTTTTAGTTGCCAGTCAACAAAGCCATCGAAAACTATAGAAGAAAATTTAAACCAAATAGCAGAAAACACATTAGAGGTTAATACTTTGGATAAATCAATCAGCTCAGCAATTGACAAATCGTCTTTTATGGATCCGGGAATGACCGTTGATCAGCGAGTAAAAAATCTCTTAAGTCAGATGACGCTCGAAGAAAAAATCGGTCAAATGACCCAAGCTGACAGGCAGTTTCTGGATAGTGAAGATGATATTAGCACATATTTCCTGGGGTCCTTACTCAGCGGCGGCGGATCTGTACCACCTACCAACCACCCAAAAGCTTGGGCCGAAATGGTTGACCGCTATCAGAAAATTGCATTATCTACAAGGCTGGGAATACCCATCATTTATGGAATTGATGCAGTACACGGTCATAATAACGTGGTTGGTGCAACCATATTCCCCCATAACATTGGTTTAGGGTGCGCTAATAATCCCCAATTAGTAGAAGAGGTAAGTCGTGCGACTGCACTCGAAGTTGCGGCAACCGGTATACACTGGACATTTGCTCCGTGTCTTGCGGTTCCCCGAGATGACCGGTGGGGGCGGACATATGAAGGATTTGGTGAAACACCTGATATGGTAAAAAAAATGTCCGGTGCAGCCATAAAAGGTCTGCAATCTGATCGGTTGAATAACCCCATGAGTATTTTGGCGTGTGCAAAACATTTTATTGGTGATGGTGGCACCAAATGGGGAACCGGTATGAATAATTTATTGGATCGGGGTGATACACAAATCACTGAAAAAGAATTACGTGAAATTCATTTACCTGGATATCTACCCGCATTAGAAGCAGGGGTGGGTACGGTAATGGCATCCTTCAATCAATTGAATGGTGAATATTGTCACAGCAGCAAATATTTATTAACTGATCTGTTAAAAATAGAACTGGGTTTCGAGGGATTTGTTGTATCTGACTGGGAAGGACTTGATCAGATCCCAGGCGATTATAAATCGGATATTATCATCAGCATCAATGCTGGAATTGATATGGTGATGGTCCCCGGGGCGGCTGTGTGGGGTGGTGAAAAATACCAGAATTTTATAAAATTATGCCTTGAGGCTGTTCGGGAGGGATCCATACCTGAAAGCAGAATTGACGATGCTGTATCACGAATTCTACGCATTAAATTTAAATTGGGTTTGTTTGAGAACCCTTACAGCGATTCTACCTTATTAAGTCATTTTGGATCAGATGAGCATAGAAAAATTGCTCGTGATGCAGTGAAACAATCTATGGTGGTTCTCAAAAATGACGGTGCCTTACCGCTTTCCAAGGATTTGGGTCGTATCCATGTGAGTGGTAAGAACGCCGACGATCTGGGGAACCAATGCGGCGGTTGGACAATCTCCTGGCAAGGTGAAAGCGGACCCATCACAGAAGGAACAACAATTTTTCAGGCTATTCAAAAAGCTGTCGGACCAAATACACAGGTGACTTTCTCCGAGGATGGATTAGGCGCTGAAGGGGCTGATGTCGGCATTGTAGTCGTTGGGGAAGAACCTTATGCCGAATGGGAAGGAGACACCACAAATCTTGTACTTGATGAAAAAGACCTGACTGCAATTAACAGGATCAAACAAGCCGGAATTCCTGTTGTGGTCATTATAGTGTCTGGGCGCCCGCTGATCATCGAAGAGGAGATTGATAAATGGAGCGGTTTAATTGCTGCCTGGCTGCCGGGATCAGAAGGTGATGGTGTATCTGATGTATTGTTTGGTGATTATAACCCGACAGGCAGGTTATCGATTACATGGCCGCGAAATATGTCCCAGATTCCTATCAATTTTGGCGACGCTAACTATGATCCATTATTCGAATATGGCTTTGGACTGAGTTACTAGAATAGTAATTAGATTAGTTGAAATAAAGATAGATTGTAGATCGTCGTCAAAACCTTTTGGGCATTTTTTCGTTGAGTGTAGGATCCATTCATGGTTGAATCTAAATTTAGCTTGTGTCCCACTTTATTATATAATATCTGCTTATATTTGACAGTTTAGCAAAAAACAAGGTTTCACAAATCGTAGGTTTTGAATTATCGTTTCTGGACGAAAAATAATGTTTATTTTTTAGTGGCTCGGGCCGGAATCGAACCAGCGACACAAGGATTTTCAGTCCTCTGCTCTACCGACTGAGCTACCAAGCCACAATTTTAATAATCAGTCATGCCCTGGTAGCGAAGTTGGAGACTGCCTGTCCGCCTTTGGCGGGAGCTACCAAGCCACAAT
>CAZIFK010000056.1:0-15634 GCA_964538995.1 uncultured bacterium | reverse complement strand
AGAGACTCAATTATGGTCATCAAACATTCATGACTGGTCATCCTTAAGAAATGCAAAAAACGTTCCTCTTTCCCATAAAAAACATGATTATCTCAAAAAAGAAATAAGTAAATCAGAAAAGCATTTAAAGTCTAATAATCCAAATTATTTTTCAACCGGTTTAACGTCGGGTCAGCATTGGCGGCTTTTTAAAAATTTTAAATCAACCACTGCATATCTTGATATTGAAACAACGGGTTTGTATGAATCTTCTGCCATCATTACAACTATAGCACTTTATGATGGTTTAAAAATAAAATACTATGTTAACGGAAATAATATGGATGACTTTGTATGCGATATTCTTCAATACAACCTCCTGGTGACATATAATGGAAAATGTTTCGACATTCCATTTATCGAAAAGTTCTTTAATATATCCATTAACCATTCTCATATTGATTTGAGATATGTTTTGCATAGTTTAGGTTATTCCGGTGGTTTAAAAAATTGTGAGAAACAATTTAGTATTTCAAGAAATGATCTTGAAGGTGTTGATGGTTTTTTTGCGATTTATCTATGGGAAGAATATGTTCAAAACAAAAACCAAAAAGCGTTAGACACCTTATTGGCCTACAATATTGAAGATGTGGTAAATCTTGAATATTTGATGCACAGGGCATACAATTTAAAAATATCTGAAACACCATTTGAAAAGCAATTGAAAATGGATATTCCGGAGAGACCCACCATACCTTTTACCCCGGATCTTAATACAATAAATAAAATAAAAGATAGATTTTATAATCCATTGAAATTTTATCAACATATGGAACGAAAATCCACATCGTGGAAATCCTTTCAGGAAAGATATAATTATTAATGGGTATTAAATATTTGAAATACGTGTCATTCTGAAGGAGTGTGGCGACTGAAGAATCTCAAATGTCTATTGATCATTTTATACTTGAGATTCTTCCCTTTCATTTCCTGCCACGGCAGGCAGGCATTCAGGGTCAGAATGACATTATTTTTTGTATATTCATAGTATGGAAAGGACATATTATGTATATATCCTAGCCAGTAATTCCAAAGTGATTTACACGGGCATGACCAACAATTTGGAGGCAAGGGTTTATCAGCATAAAAATAAACTTTTTGAGGGATTTTCAAAAAAATACAATACATACAAACTGGTTTGGTACGATGAAACAGATGAAGTAGCTGCTGCAATCGAATTTGAAAAAAAGATAAAAGGTTGGTTAAGGAAAAAGAAAATCGCCCTAATTGAAGAAAATAATCCAAGTTGGACAGATTTGGCAAAAGACTGGTTTAAATAAATTGTATTGGATTGAATTAAAGCCTGCTGACTTTAAAAAAGTGTTGAAGAGAAAAACATGTGGCTGCAGAAATATTATACTTTAGACATTAAACCTGCATATTAAATGATAAATTGAAAAAGGAGATAATGGAATGGGGTTAAAAGATTTGGCCTGGAACACAATGAAGTGGAAATTAATGAAAAAGCGGCTTGGTTACACAGACGAGGAGATGAAAAAAATTAAAGAAAATCCAAGAAATGAAGATATTCTGTCTAAAGCTCCGGAGTTACTCGATAAAACAATCATTGTGGAGGTGGTTGACTCCCATGGGTGTAACAGTGAACATAAAGTTGGTGATAAATTTTATTTTGATGGGGCTGGTAACCTGTTAACAAAACGATGCCCAAAAAAAATATGTATCTATGCCTTGAATGCAATAACAACTCAAGTTTTCACAGCAAATGAGCTGCTTTATGCAGGTGTTGATCCCAATGAAATGAGATTCAAGAGAGCTGGATGTTTTGACGTAGGACTGGAGTGTGGCGGCTGGGGACGTATTGTAATGGAAATTAAAGTTGAGGATCGCAAAAACGCCTGATTACATGAATCAAGCCAACGGGCTAGTGCGATTATTTTTCATGTGTCTATACGAAACGAAAAGCGTTAAGTTCTAATATGGAAGGCACATCACTATTCGTTTGGGGAGCAATATTCGGCATAATCGGCGTCGGATTTTTTACTTATGGTAAAAAGCAAAAAGTAACTGTTCCATTAATTGTCGGTATTGCTCTATTTGTACTTCCCTATTTTATATCGAATGTATACTTGCTTGTAACTGCCGGTTTCATTTTAGTGGTGATACCGTATTATATAAGATGGTGACATAAACAGGAATCGTTTAAATCTGATATATAAATCATTATGTTAAAAACAGATTTAAACAAGGTAAATGCGAAAGAGATTCTCCCGGGATTCCGTGTAAAAGTGATTCATTCCGAACATATGACATTAACATATTGGGATATCAAAGCAGGATCATCTTTACCGGAACATTCTCATCCACATGAACAAGTCACGAATATAATTGAGGGAGAACTAGAGCTGATTGTCGATGGAGAGAGTAATATTCTTATTCCGAATTCAGTGGTTGTTATTCCATCCAATGCCACTCATTCGGGTAAAGCCATCACTGACTGCAAAGTTATTGATGTGTTTTATCCAATAAGAGAAGACTACCGTTAACTGTTTAGTAGCCTTGGTTATTTGGTGTAATGTATATAGGATCGGTGAACTTTGTTAATTTTTCAAGAAGAGGGGGAAAATCCCCTCTTTTTCAAATTCTCATTCTAAAAAGCAATTCCTATTGAGAAGGCTCCAATGGCGCCACCACCCAGGGGTATATCTTCAGTGCTTTCAGTTTCTTTTTCAGATGTACCGTCATCATATTTCACATCTATTGTTAACTCGTCATCGAGTTTTCCTAGAGCATATCCGGTTTCAACAGCAACGGTAATTGGTCCAAACATCCAGCGTTTACCAATCTTCAGCTGTAGCATATTCACGGTAAAACTGGCCTTTCCTTCACCTTTTATTTCAACATAATTCCAATCATCATCATAATCATAGATGAAATAGCCATTATCTGTCATGTTAAAGCCCAACCTGCCAAAACCTAATCCGGCAAAATACCCGGGTTTACCAATAAATTCATCCAAGTACAGCTTTCCACCAAACCCTATGTACGAGATACCAAGAGTAACCGTTTCGTCAAGGTCCAGTGAGAATGCTGAAAAATCAATATATGGAGCCACACCCGGCATAGGCAGGTCAAGCTGATATTCTACGCTAAATCCCATTAGATTAGGCGTTCCCAGTTTTACTTCACCGCGAAATGGTTGTTGTGCATATCCTACCTGACAGGTAATCAACACGAATAATAGTGAATATATAATCTTCTTGTTCATAACTGTTTTTCCTTGTAATTAAAGTTAAGGTTGTTTTATCTGCATTATCTTCACTCTCCCACAGGTTCGAAACCTGCGGGAGAGCGAATTATTTACTACTCTTCAATTAGCTGCCATTCACCCGGTAGTTCTCCGGCTCTAACAACACAGTCATCGGAGGTCTTTTCTAGTGTCATCTTTTCAGTGTCTTCTGTAATACTCACTTCATAAATCCCATCTCCGTCGCAACTTGCGTCATCATATCCAAGTGTTAACGTTGTCCCATCAATTGTGTATGTTCCCTCTCGAGTGGTGTGAGGCGTTCCAGTTATGGAGGTCATATTTACATAGTAGTAGGTACCATCATTCAGAAACGAAAGTCCGGCATAATTATAATTGGCTACTACTTCACGAATCCAACTGCCAATAAGAGCAGCTTCAGTTTCCGCCGGTCCTAATGAACTCACTTTTTTATCATTATCATCTTCACAGCTTGTCAGTATTAATCCAAAAGTGAGGATAATCATCAATGATTTGGTTAAGTGCTTCATAGTTCTTTTTCCTTTATTTTAGTTTGTACTTTTTTATGTTCAGTTTTTCAAAATGCGGCCATAGTTCTTCAATCTTTGAGGGTGTATCTAATAAATGCACTTTTATATTCTGAATAATCATGAACGAAAATGTATTTATCCTAATTACCTTCTTATCCTTGCAATTTCATCATTATTTCAACAACACCATCTTCTTGGTCTGCACAAACTCTCCAGCGCGGATCTGGTAGATATAGACTCCGGCACTCACCGGTTTGCCATGATCATTGGTTGCGTTCCAGATTACCGATTTAAAGCCAGCTTCCTGGGTTTGATTCACAAGCGTTGTTACATGTCTGCCCAACATATCATAAATGATGATATTCACATTAGCTTGCTCCCGCAGGTCGTAGCGTAGAGTGGTGATTGGATTGAATGGATTGGGATAATTCTGGTGAAGGGAAAATTCGGTGGGAATTAATTCATCTTCAATTGATAATGTTCCTACGACGAATCTATTAATTGCTCCATTATTGCTTGAAGTGAAAAACCCATCTTCATCATTTGCCATGATCCACCATAAGTATTCAGTGTCATTTGATAGTGATAAAGTGACGGTCGTATCCTCGTAAACAGGGATAAACTCGTATGTATTGCTGTCTGCGAAGTCAGTTGCATAGATTAATGTATATGAAACATTATCTATTGGATCAGGATCAGTGGCTTTATTCCAAATAAACACTACCTCAGTAGGTAATCCTTCAGTGCTATCCACTGGAAAAACTGTCTTAAATGCCAATGGTGGTTCAGGATACAAATCCGTCCAAAATATTGCTTCATCTGAAAGAGATAGATCATATTGCCGATCCAAGCTAATTACCCACCAGGAGTACATGGAGTTGTCTTGGAGCGATGAGTACGGAATTGCATAATTTGTATCAATCAGAACAGAGTCTACAAAATCATTGCCATCTTTTGTCCAGTGAAGTTCATAATGGACTGAATCATCAGGATCAGGATCGATTGCTTCCGTCCAATGGAACTCTGGTTCTAATGTTAATACAATGACAGAATCAGGAGAGATGAGGCTCACATTAGATGGGGGTTCATTCTGTGTATTAACAGTAAACGAATGATAACCACCACTATTTTCCGTAGTAGCTCCGCTTAAATTTGTAGCGATGACTTTCCAATAGTACGTGGTGTTGTCAATTAACGGAGTTGAAATCTGAAAAGACGTTGCTGTATCGACAGAAACAGACTGTAGTTCGGGAATTTCATCTCCGTAATGAAGGGTATAAGTAACTGTATCTAATAAATCAAGATCAAATACTGCTTCCCATTCTAATAAAGGTAACAGCGTTGTAATTACAGCACTGTCTTTCGGAACAAGTAATGTAAAAGTGTCTGTTGTGTCATCGACAGTATTTACTGTTATATTGACGGAGCCTGTGTCCAAAAGTGATCCGTCACTGACACTGAAGATGAAACTGTCTGCCCCGAAGAATCCTGCGTGCGGACTATAAATGTATGTGCCTGTGGATGCATCACTTAATGTAACCGTTCCATTTACACTGCTGTCAACAACAGCAAATGTCAGTACGTCATTATCCACATCTGATCCCGGAAGTGTACCGTAATAATCGGTGTCTTCATCCGTGGAAATGGATGTGTCAGATGCCACTGGCGCATAATTGGTAATTTTATTCCCGGAAACAAGGAAATCGTCCGCATAGAGATAATAGTCATTATCAGAGACACACTGTATAGCCAAATAAACAGATTGACCTTCATAGTTGCTGAGATCGTACGTGTATTCTTCCCACTCGTAGGGAACATCTGTTACTTCATCCAGCACAATAGTAAAGTCAGAAATTTCTACGCCTGTCGTAGATAATTTCACATTAAAATCTTCAAGGTAAGAAGACGAATATGAATGAGCCCAGAATGAAAAGGTAACGGTAGATCCAGAAAGTAGAGTTAACTGGGGGGTAATCAGCCAATCATCATTTCCATATGCATTATAATAAACTCCAATTCCTCTTGAACCACTATGTGCCGCTGAAAGACTTTCATAAACACCCCACTCTTCATCATCTCCATCATTGTCATAAACAGTCCATCCAGTGATTGTTCCTTCAAAGCCCTCTTCTAAGAGTGTCTGAACCTCCGATGGTTCGGTTACTGTAATGTAATCCGCCTTGGTTTCACTATCGGTTTCTGTACCATTAGACACCGTAAGCGATACATAATAACTACCAGTATCAGTAAAGGTGTAAGATGGATTTTGCGTCGTAGCGTCAGTAGTGCCATCGCTATTAAAATCCCAATCCCAGCTGGTAGGTGATCCAGTAGACGCATCGGTAAACTGAACCGCTAGTGGAGCTATACCACTGGTTACATCAGCAGAAAAATCAGCTGTCACAGAGTTGCCCGAGCTATTTCCATTCGTATACTTAAGAATGGTTCCATTATACCCAACCGCCACTGCTGTTGCATCATCGATATAAAAAATGCCTAATAGCCCATCGTTAGTAATTTCATCTTCGGTCCATGTAGTCCCACCATCTTCTGTTCGAAGAATTAATCCGGAAGCACTAACTGTAATACCTTGTAAATCATTGATAAAATCCAAATAATTTAGACCAGCGCTATAACCGGTTTCTGTTACAGTATAATTGACACCATCAGTCGTTTTGAATATTTTACCATTCCAGCCACTTGCCCAGGCCTGGGTGTTACTTACAAAATCTACATCTAAAAATTCACTCGTAGTACCGGATACAATAACATCGGCCCAATCAGTACCACCGTTTGTTGTTTTTACTATGATTGTTTGTTGTGATAAATGTGGACCAGTTAAAATGTGTACATTATTTGCGTCAATAATGCTGATTTTTCGATATCCCGTTGTGGTGGCAGTCTGTTCAGTCCAAACTGCACCCCCATCATTAGTTTTGTAAATATGAGAGCGCGTTACTGCCCATCCATTATTTGCATCCGCAAAGGCAATATCTTGAAACTCATAATCTGTAATTGAAAATACCAAGGTCCAGGTTGCACCACCATCTGTCGTTTTCTTTATTTTACCAGTTTTCGGAGCTGAAAGATAGCCACCAAAATTTTGAACGATGAAGCCCATTGTTGATGAAGTAAACCATACTTCATCAATCTCGAGCCAGTCAGTATCGGTTCTAATATCAGTCCAGGTTTCACCCTTATCAGTAGTTTTAAATACTTTGCCTGATTGATCACCAACAGCCCAGCCAATATCTCCAAAAAAGAAGACATCTCTAAAATCACCGCTTGCAGCAGATGTTATAGAAACCCAGGATCCTGTTTGTGCTGCTGCATTTACTGTGATGTAATCGGTCTTGGTAGCTGTATCACTGCTCGTTCCATCAGAAACAGTTAAAACAACAGTATATGACCCGGCAGCATTAAATGTATAGCTCGGATTCTGAGTAGTAGCATCCGCCGTTCCATCATTATCGAAATCCCAAATCCATGAAGTGGGATTGCCAGTAGAAGCATCGGTAAACTGCACTTCCAATGGTGCATCGCCAGTCAGTGGTGTAGCAGAAAAAGCCGCAACAACATCAACAGCCACGGCTGTTACTGTAATGTAATCCGCCTTGGTTTCGACATCAGAACTGGTAGCATTAGTTACTGTTAATGCGACTGTGTAGGTGCCTACTGCTGTATAAGTATGAGTAGCATTCTGAGTAGTTACTGCTGCACTTCCATCACCGAAATCCCATGACCATGCTGTGGCGCTACCAGTTGATGCATCCGTAAACTGCACCGTTAATGGTGCATCACCAGATACTGGTGTACCGGAGAAGGCTGCTGCAACAGTTGAAGCTATATTTATCTCAAAAACGCGTACATGACCTGCACCGGTGTTTGTACCATCATTTTGGTACGCACCAATACCTACCCTGTTGCCATCAGAGGATAAAGATACGGAACGCCCTGAGTAATCAGAAGCTGCTTCCCCGTCAATGTCACTGCCTGCCTGACCCCAGCTGCTTCCCGACCAGTCGTAAAGGCGAACATGACCGGAACTACTACCATTTCCACCATTTCCCCACGCACCAATTGCGACCCGGCTGCCGTCTGAAGAAAGAGAAACTGATGCGCCTGAAAAGTCGCTAGCAGCTTCACCATCTATATCGCTGCCCAGTTGCGACCAGCTTGTGCCATTGTAATTATAAACTCGCACATGACCGGCATCGGTGTCTGTACCATCATTTAGGTACGCACCAATTGCGACTCGGCTGCCATCTGACGAAAGAGAAACTGAATAGCCTGAATTGTCACTTGCAGCCTCCCCGTCAATGTCACTGTCTGCCTGAACCCAGCTGCTTCCTGACCAGTCGTAAATACGTACATGGCCGGAACTACTACCATTTCCATCATTTCCGCTTGCCCCAATTGCGACCCGGCTGCCATCAGACGAAAGAGAAACTGATGTACCTGATTCGTCCCATGCAGCTTCACCATCAATATCGCTGCCCAGTTGCGACCAGTTTGTGCCATCGTAATTATAAACTCGTACATGACCGGAATAGCTACCATTTCCACCATTGTTTGTTGCACCAATTGCCACCCGGTTGCCGTCATACGAAAGAGAAACTGATGTGCCTGAATTGTCACCTGCAGCTTCACCATCAATATCGCTGCCCAGTTGGATCCAGCTTGTGCTATTGTAATTATAGACGCGCACATGGCCGGAGCTGGAACCGTTACCACTATTTCGGTACGCCCCAATTGCGACCCGGCTACCGTCAGACGAAAGAGAAACTGAATTGCCTGAACGATCGGAAGCAGCTTCACCATCAATATCGCTGCCCAATTGTGACCAACTACCGCTACTTAACTCAAAAACGCGCACATGACCTGAGCTGGAACCGTTACCACTATTTTTGTATGCCCCAATTGCCACCCGGTTGCCGTCTGACGATAGGGAAACTGAATAGCCTGACTGATCATATATAGCTTCACCATCTATATCGTCGCCAAGTTGAGTTTGACCAAAAACAGTACCAAGTAATAGTGCAAATAATAGTATTGTCCGTTTCATAATAATATCCTTTATTTTCGAAAATTCAAGCTGTTGCGCTTTAGTAGTATTTGGGTGAAATCAATATAACACATATCTATTTGATTGTAGACTGTACCAACTTCAGTTTGGTAACTGCGCTCTCATAGCCTTGAGCTTTTGCACCATCGTCGAGTTCTTTGCTGGAATAGAGCAAACCAGCAGTGATACTAGCTACCCCCGAGTTTTTTGCAGCCAGGACCGATACGAACATGTCTTTACCGACAGATTTTGCAACAGCTGACGCTGATTGAGTTTCTTCAACATCCGCCATCACACTGGCATTTTTGATTTCCCTGTAAGTTTTGCTATTAATTAGCACCTGACCATCCCATTCATCAACGATAGCGCCTTTTTTATCATTATCATCTTCACAACTTGTGAGTATTAATCCACAAGTGAGAAGAATCAATAATGACTTGGTTAAGTGCTTCATTGTTCTTTTTCCTTTTTTATAATTGAACAAACCATTTTCTTCAAGATTAACATTCATCATGTAGCTGGATAATCGCTAATTGTCCCTTGCATCAAATAAAAATAGTTCACTTTCTATGGAAACAAATGTCGTTTCCCAAGCACCACCGGCAGCACCTCTTACCATGGCTTTCATAAACTGCTTGCCGGATTTACCCTTTCCACTTTCTTTGGCCTCTTGAAGGTCGGCGTCGGGTGAAATTTGAAAGAAGACCACCAGGGTTGGACGGCCATTTTCAATGAAACTACTAATCGATTTCGTTTCGTTTGTAACTGTAACCACATCAAAATCTGGCATTTTCCGGTTAAGTATGGCATCTACCTTCTTGGGCTTAAACTTTTTCTTCGCCTTTGGCTTGGTTGTTTTACCTTTCTTACAAATTAGTTTAAGCATTTTATCTAATCCTTCTTTTTTTCCATATCCCGCACTACTCAGGATGCCACCTCGACGCCCAACAAAACCTTCCCAAGAACCAACACCATTTTTATCAAATAATATTGTATGGTTTCGAAGGTCGGTTTTATCCCACCATTCTTCCAGTATTTTTGGAGAACCTTTAAATATCTCCTGTACAGTACCGCCCAGAAGAGATAAAGCCGCTTTACCAGTGCCGCCAGTTTGAGCCTGGGAAACCAATCCAGGTGTATAAACAATCTGTAAGTCTGGAAATCTGCTCTCATCAAAGGTGGGGTTCTTTGCTCCAATACCAACCATTATTACGTCAAGATCCCATTTGCTTTTGGCTTCTAATGACACACCAGTGCATAACATAAGCATTAAAAAGCTCATAGTTAAGATTCTGGTCCTAATGATTACTTCTATAATTGTATTTTTCATGATACTCTCCTTTTTTTTATTATTAAAATTCTCTATCACCATCAGGTTTGATATTTTTCCTGGGATACTTTTTTCCACAAGATTTGCAGTATCGGGCATAGGGATTGTCAATCTCTTTCCCGCATTCTTGACAGGTGTCAATTAGTTTAGCACCACACAGGGAACAGAATTCATCTTGTTCATTCAAGTTGCAGAAATATGAGCATTCGGGACAGGTTTTGTAGTACTTCATTTTGATTTCATTCTAATCCACAGTGTATTTAATGATAGCTTTATAAATTCTAACATCAATCATCGTGCCAAAAATTCCAATTTTCGCGTAACTCCTTGATAATAAATGAAATAGAGTAAAAATTGAGTTTTCCAGACAATATATAAATGACGCCTAATAAGGCAACAATGAGGCCTACTAAAGCAACAGTTTTACTACTTATCGCTTAATTCTTCTTAAATTCAGATGTGAGCAAAAGCAAAGTAAAAATGCTATATACTACATTAGGGCTGCTTACCCTGTTACATTTTGCCATGGGGGATCAGACTGACGTTCTTAGATGGAAAATAGTATCCCCCCCATCCGATAACTTTCTTACCCTGGTAAAAGCTGAATCCGTCGATAATTATTGGGTGTCTGATATAACAGGTAAGCTATTTCATTTTCAAAAAGGTCGATGGATCTCCATCAAACCAATTCATGTTGAAAATGTCATTTCTTATTCTTATCGCGTAATGGATGACAACTTTATCCTCTGTTCTGTAATGGATTTGGATTATCATACACGCTTTTTCGTTTATGACGGAAAACAATGGAATAAATATGATTTGGAAGTAGACGTACCTGTCAGGAATTTATTTATCACTTCGGAAAACGACTTTTGGGCTTTTGGTGATTGGGGCCATATTTATCATTACCAAAATGGAAAGTGGAGAAAAATTGACACACCAATCACAAATCATGTAATCTCTATGGAATACTTGAGTGATGGGCATATATGGTTCGGCACAAGAGCAGAAGGAATTTTTCACTATGATGGTTCTACTTTCACAAAAGTGGAAATGGTTGGGTATACTGGGGAGGATATTTATGAAATTAAGTTCTTCGACTCACAATCTGGAATAGCGGCAGACAGGAATGGGAACATATACCGATACCAGGGTACGAGGTTTGAGCTCATCAATACAGAACTTAATGGTCAACAGTATTCGGACTTTGAATTTTATAACAAGAATCTTGGTTTGGCCCTGAGCGGCGAGGGAAAACTATATGTTTATCAAAATGCTCACTGGACTAAAACTACTTTACCAACCAGCGTATATGTAAATCGTGTCATATTAACTTCTGATAATTCAGGCATTATCACAGGCGAAAAAGGAACAATATTGGTTGCCACCTCAGAGAAAAGGTTATTCTTCACTAACACAGCAGGAAGAAGTTATGTTGATGGCAGTTTTTTTGATAAGTCAGTTGGTGCTGCTTTCGTAGACGTTAACAATGATGAATTGCTGGATATCTTTGTCCTTAATAAAGGACAAAATCAGTTAAATAGATTGTATCTCAATCAGCAAAATACTCGGTTCTTAGACATAACTAATATGAGTAGGCTACCTCAATCATCTCTTTTTACCTTTGGCGATTTCAATAAAGATGGTTTAATAGATTATGCATTTTTGGGAGACAGAACCTCGGAATACACCTTAAACCTTTTTCATAATTCCGGTAACGCGTTGTTCGATGGACCAGAGATAACTCTCATTGATCCAATAGGACACACCGTCCCTCTTGATTTAGACGCTGGTGATTTCGATAACGACGGAGATTTGGATCTATATCTTTCATTCCAATATGGTCCCATAAAGAAAAAGGCTCACAATATATTACTGGAAAATAAAATGTGGGGACATTTTTCCAAGGCTGATAGTACTATCGGTTTTCAAAGTCCAGGTTGGAATCGGGCGGCTCTCTCCGCTGATTTCAATAACGATGGCTGGTTAGATCTTTATGTGTCCAACAATTGGACTGGTGACAAATTACTTGTCAACAAAGGAGATATGTTTGTCGATGTCACCGAAGATTGGTTTCAACAACAGGAGGTATCAAATACAAAAGGTGCTGCTGCCGTCGATTTTGATAACGATGGTGATCTAGATCTGTTTCTGCTTTCCACTAAATATAATATTACTGTTTATCGAAACCAGAATGGGCACTATTTCCGAGATGTAACAGCAGAGGTAGGACTCCAGTTTGATTATCCTTACTTGGTATCTAAAGAATGTATCAATTTTGGAGATTTTAATAATGATGGTTTCATTGATCTTTTTATTTCCAACCTGAATCATCAAGGAAATTCCAATTGGTTGTTTTTAAGCGATTCCGGACGCACCTTTGTTGATTTCTCTGAAGGATGTGGACTTGAATCTCCAACCGTATTGGGTACCATTGTCGGGGATGTGGATAACGACGGGGATTTAGATATCTACGGTTATAGTGACGGTTCAAATCTACTTTGGCTCAATAATCTGAATAATAAAAACTATCTCAAAATCGATAGCCGAGGAGTCGGATCGAATAGAACAGGATTAGGAAATAAGGTTTGGGTTTATGAAGCAAATCATCTTGATGATATCCAATTTTTAAAAGGATACCGACAGATAGGGACAGATAACTTTGAACCTAATATGCTAAATACAACTATCGCCCATTTTGGATTGGATTCAAGCAAAAAATACGATGTAAAAATTCAATTCCACGGTGGTAGAACTAAGATTGTTACCAATATAAAACCTGGCCGGAAGTTAGTGGTCTACGAAATGGATGGTTTTGCAAAATTTCTATCTTTTTTACCTGGAATCATATTCCGGACCCTATCCAGATTATCAATTCAACTTTATAGCCTCATAGTTGTTATCTGTATTTCAATGATTTTATTTACAGTTAAAATTGGAAAAGAACGATACGATTGGGATTTAGCGATGATTTCAGGTGTACTCGTTCTCAATTTATCGGCCTTTTGGATCTTGGTTTTATTAACCAATAGCGAATCGTTCTTTTTGAAATACATACTACCCCTGGCACCGGTTCTGTTGGGAACATTGATCCCGATTGGGATATCCCATCGAGTTCAATTCTTGAAAACTGCACTTTCACATGATAGTTTGCAACAGAATGAGCTTTTAAAACAGCTGCTAATATTTTCCCACGGGCAATGGGCCATGAAAAATTTGAACGGCCTTCAATTTCTCAGTGAAAATGCACTTGGCAAACACATACTGGATGAACAATTCATTATACAATTCAATGAACGCGTTAAGACTTTCCTGGAAATGACCAAGTCCAATTTACAAATAGTGATTAATCTTGGGAGAAGAGCCAATATTGAGCCAGAGGTCATTTCCAGTTTGGATAAGAATAATAAATATATTAGCACAACCTTAGAAACGATTTGCAAAACAAATTATAGTAATTATCCATTCCGGTTTGATAATTATCATAGGATAGCTACGGCCATAAACCAGGTTAAACTTGATTTAACCCAAGTAAAGAATTTGGTATTCAGCAAGTTCTCGTCGAATGTATTAGACGTAATTGTTAATACGACTAATTCCCTTGAAGAGCTCGCTCGAGAAAAAGGTGTCGTAATAAAAAGAACTAAAACGAATATTGACAATGTTCCTGTATTGATACCGAGTCATGAATTGGCAAGTATTCTTGATAATACCATACAGAATGCAATAGAAGCAGTTAATGACAGGGAAAATAAAGTAATAACAATTAAAGCATACAGATACCAACCAAAAATCAGGATCGATATTAAGGATACAGGAATTGGTATTCTACAGGAAGAGTGGGATAAGATATTTGAATCCGGGTACTCTGGATTTGGTAGCACGGGTAATGGTTTGGCTCAATCTAGAGAAATATTAAACAAATATGGTAGTCGAATATTCATTAAAGATAGCCAAATTGATGAAGGGTCAACATTCACCATAGAACTAAAAGAAGGAAAGAAAACACAATGAAACCACGAGTCCTAATCATTGATGATGACCAGGAATTCATTAACGATCTGTCATTGCTACTAAAAAACGATTTTAATATTTCACATGACATTGTTCCAGAAAATGGAATACAAAAAGTGACAAGTGAGAATCCTGATATTGTCCTATTGGATCTTATGTTTGAGGAAGGAATCAATGGTTTAGAAATTCTATCTAAAATAAAGGTCCTCGATGATAGCCTCCCGGTCATAATGATAACCGATTATGGATCAATTGAAACTGCTATAAAAGCGATTCGGTTAGGAGCAATTGATTACATATCTAAAACACCAAATTTAAAAGAACTAAATGTAATTATTGAGAAGGCCTTAAAACAGCGATCGACTAAATTACAAACGATATCATTAAAGGAGGAAAACAGAAAAAATTATCACGAGATCATTGGGCAAAGTGTTGAAATTCAGGATCTCATGGAAATTATTGATTTAACAGCCTCTAATATTAATCCATTACTTATTACTGGCGAAAGTGGCACAGGAAAGGAGTTGGTCGCACGGCAGATTCACTTAAGAGGAGACCGAAAAAATAGACCATTCATTGGACTTAATTGCGCCGCAATTCCGAAAGATTTGGTAGAAAGCGAACTCTTTGGATACGAAAAAGGAGCATTCACTGGTGCAAACAAACGGAAACTGGGGAAATTTGAAGTTGCATCGGATGGTATTATTTTTTTTGATGAAATTACTGCACTCAGTCTAGATACTCAGGTAAAACTACTCCGCGTTCTCCAAGAGAAAGAATTTGAACGAGTTGGGGGGAATGCTTCGATTCAATCGAAAGCGAGAATCGTTGCTGCGACAAATGAAAATCCAGAAGAACTTGTTAAATCCGGACTTTTCCGTGAAGATTTGTTTTATCGTTTGGATGTACTGCGAATCCACGTCCCTCCTCTCAGAGAACGCAAAGAGGATATCCAGTTATTAATTAATCATTTTCTGGAAAGAACGTGCCTTGATATGAAAATTCCTAAAAAAACAATTACGGAAAAGTCCCGAGACATTTTAATGAAATATGACTGGCCTGGAAATATCAGGGAACTAAGAAATTATATCACTAGATCTGTAATTCTTACTAAAGGCGAAAAGATTGATTTGGAAAAATTAAAACAAACAATAAAAATACTAAGTAGGGATCCTTCAGCAAGCAAACCCTACGATATACCGGAAACATGGGAAGAGATGGCAACTCTACGAAAAGACGCCTCTGATAAAGCCAGCAGAGAAGTTGAGAAACTATTCTTACAAAATTTATTAAATAAATATCAAGGAAATGTAACTCAAGCCGCCCGGAATATCGGGATGAACAGGACTAATTTTCACAAGATGATGAAACGGTGTGGTCTGTAAACTTGGTAGGTATAATAAATGGAAATAATATTAGCGGTGATTGGA
>CAZIFK010000055.1:0-15926 GCA_964538995.1 uncultured bacterium | reverse complement strand
GACGTTTTGGTTTACCATCATGGTTTGTAAATCCGTGAATTGTATATCCTTCAACCAATATATCTTTATCTCTGATAATTAAATAATCAATTTTCATTCGGGCTTTCGGCATCGTATTAATCGATGTTTTGACGATGAGTTCGTCTTCAAAATGAGCGCCTTTTTTATAATCGCAATGTGCAGAAACTACCGGTAGATAAAATCCTTCCTTTTCAATATCAGTAACAATAACACCTATTGATTTGAGCATCTTTGTCCTTGCTGCTTCAAAATATTCCAAATACCGGGTATAATACACGATACCCATTTGATCTACATCCTTATAGTAGACCGTTAATTTGTAATCGAAGGAAATCACGATGGATCTTTGTAAACACCCATTCGGTCGTAGCGCTTAATCCGATTTTCAAGAAATGCATCGGGGTCAGTTTTTAACAGTTCTTTCAGATATTTAATAATTGTGTCTTTGAGAATGATTGCTGTTTCATCAGGATTACGATGCGCTCCACCTAGAGGTTCTTTGATCACCTCATCACAAATACCCATTTCCAGAAGGTCATTAGGAATGACTTTCATGGCATCAGCAGCTTTTGGCGCCAAAGATGCATCTCTCCATAAAATAGACGCACAACCTTCGGGACTTATTACAGAATACCATGTGTTTTCCAGCATGAGCATTTTATCGCAAACACCGATTCCCAGTGCCCCACCGCTAGCGCCTTCTCCAATGACTATCGCTAAAATTGGAACTTTAAGTCGTGCCATTTCTAGTAAATTTTTCGCGATTGCCTCACCCTGTCCTCTTTCTTCAGCACCAATCCCAGGATATGCTCCAGGTGTGTCTATCAGAGAAACCACTGGAACATTAAACTTTTCTGCTAATTTCATTAACCGTAATGCTTTTCGGTAACCTTCCGGACGCATCATACCAAAGTTGCGATAAATATTTTCATTGGTATTTCGACCTTTTTGCTGACCAATGAACATGACAGTTTGGCCATCAATAGAACCCAAACCGCCTATCATTGCCGAATCATCGGAGAAATATCGATCTCCGTGTAATTCGATAAAATTGGGTACCATATACTTAATATAATCCAAGCTAAAAGGTCGTTTCGGATGTCGTGCGAGTTGGACTTTTTGCCAGCGAGACATACCGGAATAAATTTTTTCCAGTTCTCTGTCTCGTTTATTCTTCAGTTCCCCAATTTTTTTCCGATTGGCACTAGAATCATCCCCGGTCTCCAATTCGAGGATTTGTTCATCCATTCCCTTTAAGGATTTTTCAAATTCTAAGTAATATTCTACCATTATCCGTTAAATACTGTTTTGACTAATATTTCAATATCAAAAGTCAGGCTTTGATTTTGAACATAATAATGATCGAGTAACCGTCTGTCTTGGTCAGTAAATTTAACATTTCGAAGCTGTTCAAGACCAGCAAGTCCTGGAGAGCAAATATGTTGAGGATCTTTTTCTGTCGTTGAAATTAATGATGAACCCACTAAACTCATTTTTCCAAAAATAATTGCCAACAACAATGGTAAATCTCTAATGAAGCCATTTTTACTCTTAAATATATATCCATGAAATGTTGAACTATCCTGGCCCCAGAATTCCACTTTTTGTGGAAGCCCCCCTAAGCTTCTGATAATAAATGCCGGTAAGAATAAAATGAATAAGATTGTTGAAATGACCGTGTCAAAAAGCCGTTTCGTTATGGTATGCAGCCTATGAAAAAGAGTGTACTCAATGTTTACAAATGAATATTCTCCAATTTCCTCAATGGATGCTTTCCCAAGTAAAATATCCTGATGCCTCGGAACCATTCTATACGTCAGCCTCATTTCTTTCGTTTCATCCATAATCTTTAAAATTTCTTCATTGGTAAATGCAGCATTAGAAAAAATGAGTTCACGAATAGCATGGGTCTTAACGATTCCTTTTAAATCTTGAATTCCCCCCAAAAACGGTAAAGGTAAATCATCGTTTCGGAGATGTTTATCTACAAATCCAACTACATCAAGCCCGGTATCAAATCGCTTTAACATATGATTAGCAATGCGAATACCCTCATTTTCCGAACCGACGACTAATGTTTTGCGAGTGAAAAGAATATTATGCTTATCTTTTATGGGCCGAAAATATCCACGGGACATGAGATAATGAACCAACACTCTCCATCCTGGGATAAAAAGGGTGATAATGACTGTGGCCAAAATAATGACCAAACGTGAGAAGGCGTACTGCTTGAAAAAATAGGTGAATGCTACCGCCATGAAAAAGCCGGTCAATGACGACAAGACTGCACGAGTATAGGATAAAATATATCTCGAATACAGTTGAAATAAAGAGCCCACAGAAATCCAGAATATTATGTACACAATAGGTACTAATCCCTTACTCAATACGACAGGTTCAAAATGATCAAATCGGAATGGAATAGCAATCAGAAATGCAGTGGTTACAACGATCGCATCAAGAATTATCGAAATAATTTGCGACCGCATTTCTCCTAGCAATGTGACGGTTTTTCGTAATAGAATGCCCGTTCTGATAGAAAATTTTGTTAATAATCCTGTGCTGGTTGAAAAATGCTTTCCAGCAAAGAGGATCATGGCATTGTAAAATGCATTGATGCTGTCAAAGGGGGCGGACTTGACCGACTCACCTTGGTAATGGACAATTTGTGTTTTCGGAACGTAATGGATCTCAAATCCTTTTTGCCAGATTCGATAACATAAATCCAAATCCTCACCGAACATAAAGAACCGTTCATCAAAACCATTTAATTCCTGAAACAGCTTACTTTTTATAAACATGCATGAACCACTGATGGCGTCTACAGCATTGGTTTCATCTGGATCCAGATATGTTAAATTATATTTTCCAGCCCATTTTGATTTTGGAAACAGTTTATCCAATCCAAATATTTTGGGTATCGCAACAGGAAACGTAGGAAATGATCGTTTACATGCTGGCTGGAGGGTTCCATCCGCGTTGAGAATTTTGGGTCCGACCATACCAACATTTTCATGATTTTCCAGGTAATGAACACATGTTGAAATTGTATTTTCCTGAACAACAGTATCAGGATTAATAATAAGTAAATAATCTCCGTCTGCAACTCTAGCAGCTTGATTGACGGCTGTTCCAAAACCAACATTATGTTTATTGGCAATTAATGTGACTTCGCTGAATCTGCTACGAATGTGATCAACCGTTCCGTCAAAAGATTGATTGTCAACGACCACAATTTCAAAATTAGTATAGTCGGAGCGCTGTAATGAATCTATGGCGTGATCTATATAATTTTTGACGTTATAACTAACAATCAGTACTGAAACCTTTTTTGACATTTTATTTATGCCAACCAAAGATTTTCCAAATCCGCAAACGCCACACCATAAATACCGCTTCAATCATAATCGCCCTGGACATTTTAGACTCCCCAACTGTACGATCAATGAAAATAATGGGATGTTCGCCGAGTTTATACCCTTTTTGCCAGGCACGGAAGTTCATTTCAATCTGGAACGAATAACCTTGTGACCGGACTGAATTTAGGTCAATGCTTTCTAACACTTCCCGTTTCCATGCTTTGAATCCACCGGTGGCATCTTTAATGGACAAACCCGTTACAATTCTAGAGTAGAGATTTGCACCCCAACTTAAAATCAATCTTCGAATGGGCCAATTAACCACACTAACGCCATGAACATACCTGCTGCCAATAACCACATCATTTTCCCCTAAAAGACGGACCATTTCCGGAATTTCATTGGCATCGTGAGAGCCGTCAGCATCCATTTGTACAATCGTATCATAATCGCGCTCCAATGCCCATTTAAAACCGTAGCAGTAAGCTGTCCCCAGACCTGCTTTCCCCGGGCGTTTTTTTAAATGAAGATTGGTATATCGTTTTTGGAATCCTTCTACGAGACCTGCTGTGTCATCAGGTGAATTATCATCTATGATGAGTAAATGATAATTTTCATTTAACGAGAAGACATGCTTAATTAAATCAGCAATGTTTTTGCTTTCGTTATAAGTGGGTGAAATAATTAGGGTTTTCATTTCGTTGCCAGTATCTTTGCTTCTTTAATGTCCATGTGAGTTTTGGAGGGTAAAATATTGAAATCTCTTTTAATTTTGTCTGTTTTAAGTCCGCATTTTAACGGTCGTTTCGCCGGTTGGTTCAATTCTTTTGTTGTAATGGGTTCAATCAGGCTTACATTCAATTCATAAACGTTAGCAATAAGACACGCAAATTCATAACGATTTAATATATCTGCGCTTCCATAATGATAAACTCCACTTGCATCAAAATGTATTAACTGTTCAATCACTTTGCACAAGTCTACCGTCCAGGCAGGATTATTCCATTGATCCTCTACTATCCGTATTTTTCTATTATTTTTTAATTCCTCCACCACCCAATCGGCGAAACTCGCTTTAAAATTTCCACCGATGTTCCAGACAACATTCGTTCGTAGAATGACCCAATCATTGGAACATTCCCGGACTTTTTCTTCAGCATCCAATTTTGTTTGCCCATATACATTGATTGGATCCACTTCATCTTCTTCACAGTAAGGTCCATTTTTACCATTAAATACATAATCAGATGAAATCATCATAAATTTACCATCAAAATGATTTAATAAATTTACAGTACCCTGTACGTTAATCATTTGTGCCTGATTAGGATTCTGTTCACATCCGTCTACATTCGTCATGGCCGCTAGGTGAACAATGATTTCCGGTTTTTCATTATCCAATAATACTTTCACTTGCTCTTCATTCGAAATATCAAGCATTGTGTAATTTCTCATCGATTCCTGCAGAATGATGTCCGTTTTAACCATATCGAATCCATCCAATTTCATGGACGCCCCTAATTGGCCTAACGCACCTGTTACTAAAACTTTTTTCAAGAGTTTCCCTTTTCCACATAAAACGTTTGTGCAATGATATCTAACCGACGTAAAAGTAAATATTTATCCTCACCGGGACTGAAAATCAATGTTTGGATATAATATGTCCGATCTGTAATTCCATCATAAAAAGTATATGCAATAAATGGTCCTCCCTGCGCTTCCTCAACGGACTCCCACAAACCGGTCACGCGCCAACCTGACCAATCATTAAAAATGACCGGAGCTGTACTGAACTGATAATCAACATAACGAATATGATCAAAAAATCGCTTTGGTATTTCTCTTGAAAAATGGTCAGCATCTTTTTGATCTTGGATGACCATACCTTCCTCCCAGTGGACCACAATCCAGCGGAATGGATTCTCCCTTCCAATCCAAAATAAATTTATATCAGCACTATCAATGACAACAGAAAATCCCCATGGTATTTTTAATCCAAAACCAAATTTATCAAATAGTTGTTTTTCCAATTTTTCTTTTCGTGCTCGTTTAAACAAAAATCTGCTTTGACGGACAACGAATTGTTGGTCAAACTGATTGAATATTTTTTCACCAATGTCTTGTGCTTTTTCCACCAGTGCTTCTTTAGAGGATCCACTGATTACAAGCATTGTTTGTTTTTCAGCGTATACATCTTTTGATATGATGAATGACTTTTGACCGCTTTTTGAAGCGTTGTAAGTATTGTCCGGTAAAATCTGTTTAACAAGCTTTGTCCCAGGATTAGTCAGATCGTTATTCACTGAAATGATAATGAGGTTTGGATGCTTTTTGACCTTTTCAATGTCAATGGGCCGGACAAATTTTGCTTTATAATAGGGTTCCAGTGCGGGAGTGTACAGCGTATCACTAAATATTTGGCCGAGAATTGATAGAGCTGCCTCTTCATCTTCAAAAGCAACAAGAACAATTAGCTCATCATCCGCTCCTATGGCCATAGGTTTACCGCAGCCATTTATGAACAAAAATATGCTGATAGATAATATCGTAATTATATTTTTCATAATGTCAGTTTAATAAGCTTGTGAATTTAACATGAACTTTTCCGGCGGAGAAAGCCTCATCCCTTGGCCACCCAAAACTGATTTCAATAATTGAATTTTGTGTTCGCTGTCGCAAGCCCATTCCTTTAGAATATTCAATTTCAAAATCATCATTAAACGCCAGATCAGCGAACATGTACAACTGCATATTAGCATTTGGAATGAATAAAATATTCAGATTGTTTACAGAAGCAAAATCATCTTTGAAAATATCTTCCTGATAGCCTCTTATGGAATTATGACCACCGTACCTGACCATTTGCCCTTCATAAACGTTTCCAATCTTACTCGAATTCCATACGCCACTATTACGGAATTTCATTTGGACTGATAAATGATTTGAGAATGAAACCAATTCTTTGATTAATATATCGAATTTAAATGTTGACCCATTTTTATTTATTTCCCCGAATTCAGTACTCACGTCCAAAAAGGATCCCTTAGTAGGCAACCATCTGTCATTACGATTGTCGGATGTAAATGTGATACTGAATAATTCAGAATGAAACGGTTTCATTCCTAAAGAGACTCCCTTTGTTGTTGGCGTAAACTCTTCTTTACTGCCACCAAAATACCATTTTCCTGAATTATTTATCACTGAAAAAGCTCCATACGTTTTATTCAAGACATAGTTTCCATCACGAAAGTCTTGCAGAAATTCAAATTTTATTCCAAAAGGTAATCTAAATGGATATGGCTCTTCATGCATGAATCTTGTGTATTGTGATTCTTCATTTTGTCGTTTCCAGATAATGTCCGTCGAACTTGCCGTCTTCCACGTATTTTCGAGTCTTATATCAATTTCACCTGAATAATACCACTCTTTTTCATCATTTTGAATTGCTCCAACAATTCCTGAAAAATGACTGTTAAAATCAGGAGTAAAATCAATTAAGGCGCCCAGCTGATCATTCCCAATCCGACCATAATTTAATTTTACCTCTTCAGGGATAAATGGATAACTGGAACGAATCTTCCGGATAAATTTCCCTGCCGAATTAGTACGATCCATTTTATGCAACGGTGAAAATATTCTTTCCAAAATTTTATCGTTGATTGAAATAGAATGATTAAATGATATATCATCAATCACTTTTGATTCATTAATGAAATTGTATGTTAATCTTTCATGATCATTCTCTACTAACATCATTTTTCCACCAAAATACCCACGATGGATTAAATGATCAGATAAAACGTGTTTTACTGAATCAATATGTTGATTTAGATATGGTTTTTCATCAAGAATCAGAGAAATATTTTGCCCAAACAAAAACGATAATTGTAGTATAATAATAAGTCCACTCCAGAATGGGGTTCCCGCCTGCCGGTCGGGTAGGAAAACCCCATGTTTCTTGTATTTTCCCATAATCCCCGACCTAAAGGACGGGGTAAGTGATTCGCTGTATCCATTAAAATACAGATACTTACCCCGACATTCATGTCGGGGAGTGAACATCGAGAAAAGATGGGATTCCCGCCTGCCCCGATTAAAATATATAATAGTGGGCGGGCAGGTATCCCAACAAGACTTTTTCGGAGCAAGCTTAATAATAATTTTAGAAATACGCACGAACCTCTCCATTCAATGTAATGAATTGATCGTATCTTTGATCAGAAATATAATTCATGGTCAGGTTCAGCGAAACGCCTCTACCCATCATGATCTGTCCCTGGATATTTGAACGAATCGTTTTACCCAGTGCTAAACCGTTCAATGCTTCCGGTGGCAAAGATGAAATATCAGTAACTGTGCCGGAGTGATACCATTCTATAGTGGAATGAATCCGTCCTTTTGTTCCAATAAATCGTAACACATCGATCCGGAGTCCTATTGCACGAGCAGAAAAATCAATATGTCGATGATATCCTTTATCTTTTCCGTATTGTGCAGTTCCTTCGAACATCCATTGGTCGTAACGAAATTTCGCCCCACCATCCAGCCAAAATCCCTTTGTACTTCGCTCTCGAAGTTCAGAAATGGTAGATTCAGTGGTACCGTCATGCAAGGTAACCTGAACTTCGCCGGTCAGCCCTTTCACAATTGGTTTTCTAAAGTCGATCCCCAGTTCCTTATCCCTCCGCAGATCTTGACCTCTGTTATCCAAACCGTCAAAATCCCTCAATATTCTATGCCAGACTTTGAATAGTGTATTTGATCTTGATGGCCGATAAGCTACTTCATTTCGCAAAGCCCATTTAGACCTAGAAAAAGATGTATCACCTAATGCAGGATTAAAAATTGAATTTTTGGTAGATATTCTTCCTTCCACTGTAGTACGCATTTCCGATCTAAACGTAATATTTTTTAGCTTTCGCAGACTGGACTTGCCAAAACCGTATTCAAATATTTGCAAACCGTCCAGTTTTGTTGTTGGATGCCGGTCACCGGTAAAAATAGTATAAACGATATAATCACCATTTGGATCTTGTACATATTCATTGAAATCGGAATCAAAACGGTAATCCCCCAATCCGACGCCAACAGAATCATAAATAAATGCCCGGGATTCTGCAAACGTTTCTTCAATTGTTGCTCTCAAATCCCAACGTAATGGATGCCGTGGTTTTCTGAATGAAGTCCTAACCCTGGCTAAGGTAAAATTGTAGTTTTGGTCAAATAACTTATCGTTTTTTATCCGACGGCGAACGGTGATTTCTTGCGTCCAACCATTTACATTGTTGGCCTGCAGATCAAAACTACCAAAAATCCCTTCTGACCAAAATTCTAATTCATTATTCGTTGAATCTGATTCCAAGTAATCTAACCGTTCACCAATTCCCAAGGAAGCCTGCCATTTTTCCTTCGCATATTTGATTCCAACAGTATGGTGATCAAAGCGTTGGACATTTTCCTGTTCTTCGTATTTAAAATCATAAAAGGGATGCCAGGATCCGGGTAAAAATTCTAGTACACTATTTCTTCGTTTAAAATAACCTGTTTTTCCGTTTATTTCACTCAAATCAACACTTATGTGTGGTACGAAGGAAATACCTCCTATAAACGATGAAAAAAGCCTATTTAATGAGTATTGCCCATACTGGTAGGATGCTAAAGATAAGGATCCGTTTCCAACACCCTCAACGTTTATCCCGGTTTCAACTTCATTAAATTGCTCAAATCCAGTAAATGAAGGGTCCACATTCCAGTGCTGGTAAAACATCGTTGATCGTTCTCTTTGAAGTGGTTGAAACCGTTCATTCTCTTGCCAGCTGTTCAACGACCATCCGAATGAGAACTTTTCTGCTAATTGAATCGATTTATTGGAAATATTCAATGCGTATGCCAGGCCGGAGTTATCATTGTCATTTTTAGATGATAGTAAATTTTTATCATATTCTGATATAGCAGTAGAAAATGTTAATTCTGTGTTCTTTGAAATATTGTACTTTCCGGATACTTCCAATACCTGCTTTCCCATAGGGTTTACCAGCTTCTTCTCCGTACTGTATAGATCGTCTGTACTGGTTCTCAAATTTTCAGGAACATACTCATAATAAATCTCCCCGATTGTCGAAATGAGCCTACGGTATTCACCATTATCATTGTCATTGGTGAAGGTGATACTGTAACGTGTTCCATTAACAGTATCAAAAGGTTGATATTCATAGTATTCCCGACCAATATAGACATAATCACCTGCTGAATCAGCAATTGCACCTGAACGAAATGCTGTGCCATCTCCAGCATCGTTCAGAATATCAATTTCATTTTCAGAAAGATTTAAGCTTGTTCCTTTAATTTGATCCTTCTCATTCAACCATGAAATTGAAATCAAGCCTTTTTCACCGAACTCCCTCCTCATGGAGCCGCCAACGACATTTTGAGCAAATTGGAAATCAGAATATTGATACTCAATGAGGATATCAGAATCAGAATGAACGAGATGTTCAGGTGTGAAAAAGATTTCGGCTGTAGAGTAATCAATGGTATAATCATGATTTTCTCCCCGCGTGAGCCGTTCGCCGTCCAGCCATATTCGTTCTGTACCAGCTTGGACTACGATATTTCGATTCCCGGACTCTGAATCGAGAAAATACGGTCCCTGCTTTCCTTCTGACCCTTTGAATTCCTTTTGTTGATAATGTCCTTTAGAACCGGCATATACAGCTGCCCCAGACCATTCGTCCAGTTTAAAGTTATTCTTTATCCCTATTAGTCTTTTGCTGATATTATTGTATTTACCATGTTCATACTCAAGAACTATATCCCCGGCATTTATTTGAAATTTAGGATGAATAACATTTATATATATCTGGTCAATTTCTTCCAATGACCGAGTGTTCCCTTCCGGTTGGATCGGTGATTGTTCATCGGATATAATTCCGGAAATCTGCATGTTTTCACTCAACGTCCCCTGGAGCTGCATCCTCAGCCCACCGGTCATGTCCGAGCCGGCCAAAGGCGATATTGAAATAGATCTGTAAATTGTTCCAGTGGTAAGAACATCGCTGTACGAATTCTCTGGCGAATCTATTCTCGCAATTGTTTCTGCATCACCTTCTTTTGCCAAATTCCCGTTGAGGGAATCCAACATAGGCAAAAGCATAAACATCGGACCAACCGCTTGAGGTATTTTCAATTCAATAAGTCCGATTTCTCCTTCAACTAGAGTTGAGACCGTATTTAATGAATCGACCTCGGAATCAGATTGCGCCCATATAAGTGAGGTTAAAAACACAATAAATAAAATAAAGGTACGACAGACATTCTTGTCTGTCGTAGTGCAGATAGGAATGTCTGCACTACATCTTAAAAAAAACCATACTCGAGATGTTTGAACACCTTTTCGGAGTGAACTCTTCATTTATAAACCAGAATTCGTTGATTTGTCAGAATAGTTAGATGCTGCAAAGATGCATCGACATCGTAAATCACTTCGTTGTCCCTTAAATCAATTTTCTGTGAAAAATCACCGTCTACATAATTCACAATACCATTGATGTTTAAAATAAGCAAATGTTGGTTCAAATTGAGAATAAAAACAGGATCAGTGATTGCAACTTTGGCTTGTTTCATCAGGCGGCCAAAGCGATTAAACATCATTATTTCATCGCTACATGTGAGAAAGGCAATGTTTCCATAATCATCAGCTGAAATATCAATAACACAGGTTCCATCAAGTCCATATTGATTAAAATCTATCCATGGCCAATTTGATCCATCTAGTGACCAAACTTCGCCGTATGTTTTGGAAAAAACATAAGGATTACCGAACGGATTATTAATAAGTATGTCGGAATAAAATGGATCGGTAATCTTATTATCTAATAATTCCACTCCGATATAATTCAAAGAATAGTCAAACTGTTGAATTGAATTTTCTGTTCGATCACATATCCATATTTTCAGATTTTGTACAATCATATCCGACGGTTCTGAAAATGACTCCACTCCCTGTCCAAAACCACCACTATGGTTAATAATAGTATTTTCGTTAATCAACATGATTTCTTGAGATTCGGAATCCAGAATGACAAACTTGTTTTCACCAATTAGAGATATGTGTAATGGCGATAATTTATGGTCTATATCAGAAAATTGTATTTCGCTAATAAGTGAAAGAGGTTCCTGGGCATGGGATAGCACCCAAAGCCCGAAAAATACGAGCAGGCGCTTCACCAATGTAATTATGATGTAATTTTTGGTTTTGAGACCGGACGCAGTAAGCCCACTGTACCGATAATGATCATCGTAATGGAGATGAGTTGTGCACCGGTTAAATCAAACATGTAATGATCATTCGTGCGGATGAATTCAATGGAAAACCGTTCGATTCCTGCTAATATAAAATATGTAAAAAACAAACTGCCGGATACTTTAATTTTGGTTCTCCGATTCCATAAAAATGCAAAAATAGCAAAGCCTATGGTCACTTCGTATAGTTGTGTTGGATGTACTGCAAGTAATCCCGGTTCAAAGCCTGTCAGATCAACCCAGGGATAAACCATTTCAAACACACGGTATGTTGTCGGCGGAAGACCGTTTTCGAATGAAACTCCCCATGGTAGATGCGTTGGAATTCCATAATCATCTCCCACAAGAAAACAGCCGATTCTGCCGATGGCATAGCCTAGAATCAGCAGTGGTGCAACAATATCGGCAAATTTTATCCATGGCAAATTATTTTTACGTAATACGATTGTTACACCCAAAGTTCCACCCATCAGTCCGCCAAGAAACACCAAACCGGAACCACTGAATATCATCCCAAAAGGATCGTCTACGACCCGACCAATATTTTCGATTAAATAATATATTTTTGAGCCCAATATGCCACCCACGGCAGCAGCAAATATCATGTCAGATGCAATTTTCACATCATGCCCAAGCCGCTTCATATCTTTCTGAAGTAAATAGTAAGTAGTATAAAAAGCCACCACTAACATAAACCCAAAGGAATAAATCTTAATGGGACCGATTTCAAATAAAACAGGTATCATGATAATTTTCCCCCGCATTTTGAGCAGAATTTGTCGTTCATTTCCAGTTTGTTCCCACAGGAATGACAGAAATTCTTTTGACCTTTAAGTATGGTCGATTTTTTATTTTTTGAATAATACATTAATCCGATGATGAAAGATAAAACACCGAGAATGGCCAGTGGTTCCCATAAGAGAAGTGTGTGTCTTTTTGGTTTCTCTTCCACTATACTACGGGGATTAGATTTTGTGCCGTCTCCTCCGCTAAGTTGATCTCGTAAAGTCTCCATTGTTGTTTTACCGGTGAAGTTTGAATATTGAATATCAACTGACTCCACATTCCCCTCTTCAATTTCGCCCAAATGAACCGATACTAATTTGATTCCGTGTTGATCACTTGATTCTGAAGAAATTTCTCTGGAAATTGAAAAACTTTGAGCCATGACTGGCTCTTGTATGGACAGATGTACATTCTTCATATCCATATTTGAACCAATAGAATATGTAAATAATCTATCTTGCCCATCATCAAAAGGGGTAAAAAATATGAACAACCTAAATTGCGGTTCTGTTAAATCAAACTTAATCGTATTGGTTTCTTTCACACCACCCACATCTAATGGTGTTATTTTACTGTCCTGACTCGGAATTCCCTGGATGAGAAAAACAGAGTCCGTGCTTGAAGGAACAGTGAATGATATTTCAATTGCATCTTGATCAAATTCTACAATGGTTTCAATTTCCACCATTACACCGTGATAATAGTATTCTGAGTAAATACTGGCATTGACCGGGTCCATGAATTGCTCTGCCTGCAAAAAAGATAGGAAGGCAATCGTTAAGAGCCATTTATTGTTCATTGGTTTTCTCCTTTGAAAAACATTTTTATACTTTTCCATTCGTTGTAATGATGGTAAGGACAATTAAATCATAGAAGGCATGACTATAAGCCGCCACGCCAAATCCACGAAATGCATAAATAATTCCTAGGATAATTCCTGCAAAAAAGCGGATAGAAAATAAATCGAATGAAAAAGAATCACCATAGTCACCAATAAAGTGAAACAGTGAAAAAATAATCGCAGCAACAATGACTCCTCCAAAATATCGAATACTTCTTTTCCATTGAAAAATAAACCCTAATATGGCCGCAATTCCAGTGATGAGGACAACTCGGAAAACAAATTCTTCATAAATCCCGGCCCCTAAAGATAAAACAACCTGTTGAAATAGTTTTCTGGATGTCGGCGACATAAAGAATGTTTGAAAAGAACCTAACAAAACAAATAACAACGCACTGTATAGTATACTTTCAAAAAACATCATCAGCAAGTATTCGCCTTTGATCACCAGCGTTTTCAGGGATTTTTTCTGACGTAAAAAAGCGATAGAAAAACCTACCATAAACGAAGCGCTGAAACCATACATACCATAAATACCAAATAACGCCATCACTTGTTTCATCAAAACATCAGCTCCATTTCTCAAGACCATGATATCTTCCGCTGATAAAAAAACTGTTCCAACTTCGTACAACACGAACAATGGCATTACAAAGATAAAACTATACAGTGGGGAGTGTGTTTCAGACCAATATGATGCGTCTTTAGACATGATCATGTAAGTAGTGAGTGGTAGCTGGTGAGTAGTGGATATTGTGAAAAGTTAATAGGACTTGACTTAACAACGATGGTAGAAGATGTTGAGATAAGAACAATGCCATAGATATGTTGGTAAAAGGTTGTTCGATTGACTGATATGTTAATTGGTTGGATAGTCATTTTTTAATGAATTATTTATAAACACATTAGCACTTTAACACTTCGTCAATCTGAATCGATTTGCAGTACAGCCAGCAGCGCTTCCTGGGGAATCTCTACTTTACCCACCTTCTTCATGCGCTTCTTCCCTTTTTTCTGCTTTTCCCATAATTTTCGTTTACGCGTGATATCACCGCCGTAACATTTAGCAGTAACATTTTTTCTTAATGCTTTTACTGTTGCCCGTGAAATTATTTTTGTGCCCAATGATGCTTGAATCGGCACTTCAAACATTTGCCGAGGAATCAGTTCTTTCAACTTTGAGCATAATGCCTGCCCACGTTGAAACGCGTCACTGGAATGGGTAATAATAGACAATGCATCCACCGGTTCGTCATTGAGGAGAATATCCAGTTTTTTGAGGTCTCCAACTCTATAATCGGTAAATGTATAGTCCAGGGAAGCATAACCCCGCGAAACTGATTTCAGCTTATCATAAAAATCATAAATGATTTCCGCCAATGGAAGATCGTAATGCAGCTGGGCTTTATCCTTTGTTAAATAGTCCGTGTTTCTATAAATACCCCGTTTTCTTTGGCATAGCTTCATAAGGTTGCCAATGTATTCTTTAGGTGTAATGATTTCTGCAGACACAAAAGGCTCTTTAATGTCTACAATTCTTCCGGTTTCTGGCATATCCGCCGGAGTATGCACTTCCAGTTCCGTACCATCCTTTAGCGTTAACTGGTAGCCGACATTGGGAGATGTTGTAACCAATCCCAGGTCAAACTCCCTTTCCAATCTTTCCTGGATGATTTCCATGTGCAACAAGCCTAGAAATCCACAGCGAAACCCAAACCCAAGCGCCTCGCTCGTTTCCGGTTCAAAAAGCAAGGAAGCATCATTCAATCGCAATTTATTGAGTGCAGTTCGGAGTTGTTCGTAATCATCGCTATCTGATGGGTATAAACCGGAAAAGACCATGGGCTGCATTTGCTTGTAACCGGGAAGCGGTTCTGAAGCCGGATTTTCTTTGGTGGTCAAGGTATCCCCGGGACGAACATCATCCACATCCCGAATACTGGCCAATACATAGCCTACATCACCGGAGCGTAATTCTTCTGCTTTGACCTGTTTTAATACGAAATGGCCCACTTCTGTAATATCATAAACATTATCATGGGCAAAAAACCTAGCCTTTGATCCGGGTTTAAGTACTCCATCTATGACCCTTACATAGGGTATGGCACCTTTGTAATTATCGTACATGGAATCAAAAATCATGGCTCTAATCGGAGCATTATCGTTGTTCTCTGGCGGTGGAATGCGATCAACAATAGAATTGAAGATTTCCTGAATTCCGGCACCGCTCTTGGCACTGGTCAGAACCACTTCGTCAGGATCACAGCCGATGAGTTCCACCAGTTGATCCGTCACTTCATCCACCCGGGCGCTGGGGAGATCAATTTTGTTGATAACAGGAATAACAACAAGGTCACTATCAATGGCTAAATATGTGTTGCTTACTGTTTGAGCTTCAACGCCCTGGGCAGCATCCACGAGTAACAGCGCTCCTTCACAGGCGGCCAGAGAACGGCTCACTTCGTATGAAAAATCCACGTGCCCCGGAGTATCGATCAGATTTAAAATATATTCCTGTCCATCGGTGTGGGTATAATGCATTTGAATGGGATGGCTTTTAATAGTGATACCGCGCTCCCGTTCCAGGTCCATACTGTCGAGGACCTGAGCCTTCATCT
>CAZIFK010000054.1:0-16210 GCA_964538995.1 uncultured bacterium | reverse complement strand
TTTAAAGCTTGTCGAATTTCATCTGAAGACACTTCAATCGTTTTGGGAATACCGCTCACCATATCACGGCCTTTAACAGAGATTGTTTCCGTCGTCATACGCATTGCAGAACCAACAGATATTTTTATCGCTTCAGCGGTTGCAAGCCCAATATCTAATTTATGTTCATTTCGAAACCACATGACAACGTGTTCATCCATTTCATCACCTGCAATACGAATGGTTTCTTTTGTCACGACACCATTTAAGGCAATCACAGCAATTTCAGTCGTACCACCGCCAATATCGACAATTATATTCCCTATAGGCTGGCTAATATCTAGACCAATTCCAATGGCAGCAGCAACAGGTTCCTCAATTAAATAAACTTCTCGAGCATTAGCACGTTCACCGGAATCTTTTACGGCGCGTCTTTCAACTTCTGTAACACCGGATGGTACACAAATGACCATTCGTGGGCGGGCTAAACGATTGATATTTATTTTTCGTATAAATCCCTGCAGCATTCCGTCGGTCATATCAAAATCAGCGATTACACCGTCTTGAAGGGGTCGTATCGTTTCAAGTTCCCGATGGGTTCTTCCGACCATGGCTTTTGCTTCTTTTCCGACAGCAACAATTTTACCATCATGTACTGAACGTGCAATAATAGACGGTTCATTGATCATAACACCTTTTCCATTGACCCACAAAAGTGTATTTGCAGTGCCAAGATCAATAGCGATATCGCCGGATACCCAGGAAAATGAATTTGTTAAAGAGGATAGAAATGCCATTACATAAGTCTCGGATTATTTAATGCTTCTAATAGAACCCGTGAAGTTAACTCAATTCTCAACTATTTTCCTTATGAATTAACCTTTTCCGGGACTGACTGTAAAAGAGTCATCGTGTAGGCATTTTGCGGATTGGAAAAAATGTCTTTTGTGATTCCTTTTTCAACAATTTCACCATCTTTCATTACTGCAACATGATGTGCAAAGGATTCAACAACATGTAGATCATGTGTCGTAAAAAGAATTGCGAGATGATCTTCTTCGACTAATTTTAACAATAGGTTTAGAATTTTTGCCTGAACGGAAACGTCCAATGCAGATACAATTTCATCACAAATTAATATTTTTGGTTCGACAGCCAATGCACGTGCAATACATGCTCTCTGCCGCTGGCCACCGGATAATTCATGAGGATATTTATCAGCGGTATTGATTGACAGATTTACTTTTGAAAATAATTCTTCCATTCTTTCTTTAACATCCACAATTGGATGATGATGTTTAATTACGGCTGTGATTGCAGTCCAAATTTTCATTCTCGGATTTAATGAACTCAATGAATCTTGAAAAATAATTTGGATCTCACTTCTTAAATCACTCATTTCCAAAGGATTGTATTTCGATCCTTGAAACATAAATTCACCCTCAAAATCATCTACTAAACCCACTATGGTATTTCCTAAAGTTGATTTACCACTGCCGCTTTCACCTACTATAGCGAGAATTTCTCCCGGCCGGAGGTTTAAATCTATATTATAGTTTGCTTGAATTAGTTTGTGTTTTTTGAAAAATGACTGTTTCCCAGGATAAAACGCGGAAACGTTATTTAATTCAAGTACAGGTCTAATCAATTTCGACCCGGCTTTGATCTCCAAGGATAAACCGATGGGTAATCGGTTTAGACTTTGATCGCAATAAATGCACATCACTGCCTAAAAGCGATGCTTCTATCCGGCGAGAAATATTATGAATATTGCAATCGTTCATCAAAATTGAATATTCAATTTCACTATTGACAATATTACACCCATCCCCAACAGCGGTATAAGGGCCAACATAAGCGCCTTCAATCTTAACATTTTTGCCAATGACGACAGGACCGCGAATATTTGAATCAACTATCTCCGCCCCTTCGCCGATGATAACTCTTCCAGAAACAGTAGATGTTGAGTCTATGTTTCCCAGACGATTATCCTTTATGTTGTCCAGAACCAACCGATTGGCTTCCAAAAGATCTGAAGGCTTCCCTGTATCTTTCCACCATCCGGTTATTTCTGAATATGTAATGGAATACCCTTTTTCCAATAAATATTGATGGGCATCGGATATTTCCAATTCACCACGAGTAGAAGGCTTAATATTGTTCACAGCTTCAAAGATATGGCTATCGTAAATATAAATCCCTGTGACTGCTAAATTACTTTTCGGATCAGAAGGTTTTTCTTCGATACCGACAATTTTACCATCCTTCACATCCGCTACTCCAAAACGGTTAGGGTCGGGAACCTTGCTTAATACGAGATGGCAGTTAGACCCATTTGATTGAAATTCATCAACAAATTTATTAATACCGCCAACGAGAATATTATCTCCCAAATAAAATACGAATGGATCGCTTCCTATAAACTGTTCTGCAATTTTTACCACGTGCCCTAAACCTAAAGGAGCCGATTGTTCAATATAAGTAATATTTAAACCATAACTTTCACCATTGCCAAAGGCTTCTTCGATGGATTTGTCCTTTTCATTTATAATAATGCCAACTTCATCGATTTCTGCATCATGGGCATATTCCAAAGCATATCCTAACATAAGTTTGTTTGCTATGGGTATAAGGTGTTTGTTTTGTGTATGGGTTATGGGGCGCAGCCTTGTACCATGACCTCCGGCTGTAATCAGTGCTTTCATTTTAGATTAATCCTATTTTCATTTACCATTAACCAGTTACCCCGCCACAGCCATTCCTTCGGCAAGCAGGCGGGCAGGCACTCCACCACTTATCTGCTACTACTAACCGCTCTCCATCTTCCATGTTCCATCTCACATTTCCCATCATCCATCCTACCGTCCTTTCATCATCCCGGCTTTACTTAATTTATCAGCAACTTTATTTTTCTCCCTGGGAATATGTGTCACCTCCCAAGAATTAAATTCACTCAATAAGTCTGAAACTTTCGCATGTAATGGAATCATATTCTTATGTTTTACTTTGAATTCACCATTAATCTGATTTACAACTAATTGGCTATCTGCATATATATTTAATCTTACAATATTCATTTCAAGAGCAATCTGCAAACCACGAATTAGTGCACTGTATTCTGCTTCGTTATTGGTTGCATCTCCAAAAGATTCAGAAAATGTGTATAATTCTTCACCCTGTCGGTAAAATACGCCTCCAATTCCCGATGTTTTAGAATGGAGATCTGCAGCGCCATCAACATACAATTCGACATGAGAATTATCAGTCAACTTTCCGTAAAGTTTTTCCAGAGTGTCATCGGATCTGTTTTCAGCTTCTGACAATAAATTCTTCAAAGATGTGATTTCGTTTTTATCAAGTTTCATAACGGTGGGGAAATTAATGTGATTTATTTTTGGAAACGATGATTGTTTCGTTCAATTTGAATGAAGATTGGTGTAAATGTGGTTACCATTGGCTCTCCTCCAATGTTGAACTCCTATACGGAGTTCTTTCATCATTTGTATTTTGTACTATAAACATTGAATCCCTACGGGATTAATAAATAACATTTTTTATCTCCGTCAGGTTAATAATCCCGATTCTTTCGAGGAGGCTGATATTAAAACATCAAGGTCACTTGTTTTTTGGACTCCGTTAGGAGTCAAATATTTATAATATATAAATGACAAAAAAACCACAACACCGTTAGGTGTTGAATATTCCATAGTCGACATCTGTCCCGTGTTTATGATACCAATCCATATTCCTCATCCTAATTTTTATTATATTCTTTATCCTCATCCTCTATCTAATAATAGGATTCGCCCCAGTTTTAGCTGGGCATTCCTCCCAATAATAACACCAGTTGCAAAGGATCATTGGTTTAGCAGGAAATTCTCCGCCTTGTTGCTCTTTTAATCGAATTTCATCGATACGTTTTTTTAACGTTTGTGTTAATAAACCCAATTGCTCTTTTGTTCTTTTTGATCGTACTTCAATTCCATATCGCACAAAATGCCAAACCAATTCAACATTTTTCACACTCATATTTTGTTGTTCCAAAGCAATTTGGTATAATGCCAACTGACCATCGGCGTCAGCCCCTTTTTGCCCCAATACCCTTTTTCCCGTCTTATAATCATGGATTTCATAACTGCCGTTTCCGTCATGATCTAATCTATCCATAATCCCTTTCATTCTATACTCTGGATCATTATCTAACATGAAATTTATTTCTATTTCAATGCCCTCTACATTTTCTGAAAAGGGTTGATTTTTGCGATAAAACCGCGCAACACAATCTTCGCCTAATCGAAAATAATTTTCTTTGCGTTCGCCACGTTTTGCAATTGCAATTCTATTATGCCAATGGTCATTCCAAGTACCTTTGTAAAAGTCTAAAATATGATCCAAAAACGGCAGTTTACTTGAATTGACTTCCTTATATAAATGCTCAAGAGTTTCATGGACGCGCTTACCCATAAATGCTTCAATACCCTCATCAGGTTTACGGATATTGTCAATATATCGAATTTTGAATTGAGCCGGACATTTTTTATATGATTCAAGTCCGCTATAAGAAAAACGTTCTAATTTACTCACCAAGCACTACCTGAAAGATAAGGTGTGTTTAAACGAAAATCTCCGAAGCCATTTTCATCGTAAAACGTAAAACTGCGGTTTACATTGTAATAATGCCACGTGTGCCGAGCGTTTCGATTACTACTCATAAATGTTCTTTCAATATCATCCGGTGGACCGAATAAAATATAGATCATTCCCATATCATTTCTCCAACCGGGTGCAAACGATGTAAAATGTTCATTCGCATATGCCACCCGAACATAGTACTGATCCATGATTTCATTTTCATTCGTTTCCGGACTTGGATCTCGTTCCTTCCAAAACGAATAAAATAACGCTTCTTTATCATTTTTATGTGCTTTTGACAATTGCTTCCACTCATCAGATGTTAATATATATTTCATTTGGTCAATTGCCTCGTTAATGTCACGAATAAATGAAGAGACCCCTGGACGTTTGATTTTTAACTCAATATGCTGTTTTTGTGTTTTCCCATTTTGTTCCAATGTCACATCTAATTTAATGCGCAATCCACGAACATCTTCGATCGGCAACTCTAGTCTTTGATTAAATAATGAGACAGAATTTTTGAATGTTGAATCCAATTGTGCAATCAATTCGCCTTTCATATTGGCTAATCTCAATTTGATAGAATAATCATTTGCAGTTACCTTACCGGAGATATAAACCGGGATAAACGACTGCTGGAAATTGATTTCATTGTTAAAACTGGGCAGTAATTTTTTCCCACCTTGCCATGTCCCCTTAAACTGTGTCATGATTAAAGGCGGATACAAAACAAAATCAGAATTATATTGAGTTAAATCAATATCTTTTTCTTTAACACCACTATTCCGCGTATCCAGATCAAAAAGCTCGCACACAACTTTATATTTTTTTGTTTCGACTGAAAAGGTGTGATCCACATAATACCAATTCGTCCGACTGACAGTTTCCAGGTAATCAGCAGCGGTTAATGTTTGAGATATTGATTTAGTGTTTATCTGATGACCGTCATCATCCAATAATAATATCCGTGTTTCAAATTTAGATTGAAATCCCTCATTAACTTTTACAAACTGAAGAGCATAACTTGGAATCATAATGTATGTATTCAAAAGAATTCCATCTTTATCTGCCATTGGAGTAATGGTGATATGAAATTGTTCTACATTACTTGTTTTATAATCACGACGCTGACTGCGTGTTTTTTGAGCACATACAATTTGTATCGCAAATAAAATGATTAAAACTGTTTTTAATATTTTCAATCTTTTGTCCATTTAAATTTGATTAATCCGTTCGAAGTACCAAGCCACAAATTATTCTTATCTACATTAAATTCATGAATTATACCGAGAAAACCATAATGATAATCACGGATGAATCTATCGTTTATATCGTAACGGATGAAACCATCATTAGTTGCCAGAAATATATATTTTTCAAATCGGGTCATTGCCTTGATTTCTCTGCCAGCAAATACAGATGCATCAACAAGCTCTAACCATTTTTTTGAAGATAAATTAAAGCTCCAAATACCTTGCTTCGTACTAACCATGATTTCATTATCATAAACATCTATCACTTTGAATCCTGACAGGATATCTTCAATTCCATCCATTTCACTTAATATGCCCACGTTTTTATGACTAAATACTTTTTCATTGGATAAATCCACAATAGTCAAGTAATAATCTGATGCTATCCAGAGTAAATCATTTTTCAGTTCAATATCGTAAATATATCGATGGTCAAACAGTTTTTCAAAACCGATTCGTTGTACACGTTTATCATTTTGATTTATTTGAAACAACCCCGATGATGATGCAATCCATACATATTCACTATCTGAAACCATATCTGTTATCACTTTTCCATTAAACCCTCTTGTTTCATCTAGTGTGCGCCAAAAATCTTCTTTTTCATTATAGACAGCAATCATGTTATTGCCTCCATACCAACGTTCACCTTCCAGCTGCAAAGAACAGTAATATGAACCGGCTGTTAAATTTATTCTATTTACAAATTCGTCTATTTCAATCAATTTTCTGCGAGGGTTAAAATAGGTTAGTCCTTGAGTTAAATTCGATAATCGTCCACCTAAATAAAAACCATTATCCCCCATAATGAATTGGATATCCCTATTCCCAAGTCCGGCATAAATGGGTTCTAATAGTCTCATTTGATTATCACCAACGAATATTGTTCCATCTTCTGTTCCAAGAATGACATCCCCTTCACGTCCTATATAAAAAACAGTTGTCCGCCCATAATTTCCCCATGGGTTTACATAACTGTCGCCAACCATCATCCAACCGTCAGTTAGAGTATATTCATCCATAGCTTCAGTTGAAAAATCCGGATATTTTGCACTTTCGCTCCATTCAATGATATCATCATCCGGATACGGAAAAGAACCCAGGAATATTCCAGAAATATGATCCAGCTTTACAAATGAACTGCCTAACTGAATCCAAATATAATCTTTCGAGGAACCCATTCGTATTATCTGACTTTTTGATGGTAAACCCCATTCATGAATCCGGTTTATATACCAACTTCCTTCACGAGTATGACTTGAATGAATAAAATTCTGTGTTGCAATCCATAAGTTTCCAGTCTGCCGATCAAAGTGAACTGCGGAAATATCATTCTCTTTTAATCCTTGGGCAGTGGTGATTGTTTCGTCTAAATAATGCCCGTAGCGGTGAATTCGAACAACACCACCAAACTGTGTTCCAACGTATAAATAAGAAAATCCTTCTGTGACTGAAGTAACCGCACCCAATTGTGTATAAAGGACCCAATCAAAAGGATCGTAGCGATTATCATGTTGAGCGTTGATTTGATTGAAAATAATCGAAATCAATATATATGTTAATATTTTATGCATTGTAATGCTCTGAAAGTTATATAGTAAAAAAGAGTAGAATTGGATAGATAACTAATTGTCCTGCTTGCTGGCGATCAGGGATAACTGTTTGATCAGTCAATGATTGAAGGTGTGTCATTAAAGTCAATTTGTTACATTTCACATCAACCATTGCACATTTTCTATCAAGAATGATGGTGGTCGAAAATTTCCTTCAGCATTTCCATATTGATTGGTACAACCCCCACTTCTTCGCATACCCTTCCTGCAGCCAAGTTTGCGATTGTAGCAGCTTCTTCAGGATTAGCGCCAGCTAAATCGGCAAGGGTATAAACAGATATTACAGTGTCTCCCGCACCGGAAACATCATGAACGGCTCTTGCTTTGGTCGGAATTCTGAAATCACCCTCATCAGTGATTAGAAACATTCCTCCTGCTCCTTCAGTAATTAACACATGATCAGAGTTTAATTTTCTGCGCAAATCCTCGGCTGTTTTTGAACGAATACCTTGACCCATTGATTTTTTAAACTCCACAGCATTGGGTTTGAATAATCTTATATTTTTGTATTCAAAAAATTGATCCAATTTTGGATCAACATAAACAGGAATATTTTGATTAGAAGCTGAAAATAATATGCTTTGAATCAAGTCTTTAGATAATAAACCTTTGTTATAATCCGCTAAAATAATCCCATCTACTTGAGAAATAATCGATGAAATATAATTTTGTATAGATTGAGTAGAATCTTCAGATACACTTTCTAGAGATTCCATATCTGTTCGAACAACCTGCTGACCTTGAGCAATCACACGTGTTTTTACAGTAGTATCCCGATTTTTATCCTTAACAATTCCATTAATTTTTATGCCTTTTTCAGATATAATATTTAATAATTGTTCACCTTGGATATCCTCGCCAACCACTCCGGCCATTGACACTTTCGCTGAGAGCGATGAGAGATTCCATGCAACATTGGCGGCTCCGCCAGGATTGTGAGTTATATAGTCGATGGACACCACTGGGACAGGAGCCTCTTGTGAAATCCGATTTGCTTTTCCCCACATGTATGAATCCAGCATTAAATCGCCGACAACCAGAATGTGTTTTTGACTGAATTGATCAGCCAATTCTTGGAATTTTTCTATTTTCATAAATTTAATCCGTTTGCTTCAAAGATTCTGATGGCAGAATCAATGCGAGAACGAGATACAATAAAATTCCCATTCCAGCGCTCATAAAAGTAGCAAATATCCAAATAAATCTAATGAAAATGCTATCAATGTTAAGCGTTTCAGCAATTCCACCACATACACCGGCAATTTTGCGATCATTTTCAGATAGATGAAGCGGTAAACGGGTTCCATCGTTAATCATCGCTGATATATCATTTCGTTTTGAATACAACAAATAAATACCAAAGCCAAGAATTGCGATTGCGAGAAAAAGATTGATACCGCTATCCCAAAATCGTGACCAAGCAATTCTTAAGATTTCATTATGTTGAAAGAATAGGATTAATCCGACAAATACTAGCAACGCTCCCCATAAAATTGTTTTATCATTCTTCAGTACGGACATTTGGTTAATATTTTTTATGGGCCGTTCATACTCATCAGGAATAATAATCATTGCCAAGATGTAAGCCAAAATTCCTGAACCGCCAAATAGGGTGAAAAATATCCACACTAATCGAACCAGTGACGGATCGACTCTGAAATATTCGGCAAATCCACCGCAGACCCCGGAAAGGATTCTATCTTTTTGTGAGCGATATAACCGTTTCATAACGAATAGAATTTAATATGAATTGTAAAATTACATACAGTTTCAAATTAAAATGACTGTATTAGTGATTTATCGATTTGATTTTTTGTAATGTGGGCGATTAGCTCTTTTTTGACTGCTCGATCGAACTTTTGCAATATGCCCATTATCAAGAAACACCGTTACAAATGCCAATCGTTGAATACGTGAAGTATCCGTACCGGACAAAATTATCGTTGTTCCGAGATTCCGATTCATATTTTTCAAACGACGACCAACATCACGTTCCAAATCATTATCCAGAAAAGCAGCATAATTATCAATAATCAAAACCCTTGGATCACTTTCAATCGCATCAATCATTTTAATCCATGAAATTTCACCATTAGATAAAGTAGACATAGATTGATTCCACATAAATCGTCGAGAACCTGCATTGAAATATTTCTTCTGTATTGTTTCAGTGCGTTTACCGTGCTTTGAGGAAAAATATTCTGAAACACGTTCCTTTCCCCTTTCCCTACTCACATTAATATATTTTATTTCTTTTGGGGGATTGATTTTACCAAGCCAGTTTGTCTTAAACTCCTGGTTATCGTAAATGAGGTTACCTTCAGCCTGTTTTTCTAATCCGGCAAGGTGTCGCAATAAAGATGATTTTCCGGAACCAACCGGGCCAATTATGCCATATATAGTCCCTTTGTGGATTTGTAATTTCCCCACCTGGAGAGTATTGCGATCGTTATATACCTGCTTAAGGTTATTGATTTCGTAAATAAGCGTTTTTTTATTCATCACTCTTTCCTTTCTTTGAGCGATGAATCGTAGGTCTATTTAAGGGTGGCTTTCTTCTTCTAAAAAACGTTCAGCATCGATGGCAGCCATACAACCGCTGCCGGCGGCTGTAATTGCCTGGCGATAATAAGAATCTTGAACATCGCCACAGGCAAAAACACCTTTAATGTTTGTGGTTGAACTTCCATTTTTTGTAACAATATATTTTTTCTGATCTAAGTCTAATATATTCTCAAACAGGCTTGTATTTGGGAAATGACCAATAGCCATGAAAATACCATCACATGTTTCTTCTCTTGTTTCATTTGTGACAGTATCTTTTAATATTACACTTTTAACTCCGGTTTCAACAGTACCATTTATTTCAACTATTACAGAGTTCCAGATTACATTGATTTTTGGATTATCTAATGCACGTTGCTGCATTATTTTTGAAGCTCGCAGTTCATCTCTTCGATGAATAATGTTCACTTCTGATGCAAATTTTGTTAAGAAATTTGCCTCCTCTACTGCGGAATCACCTCCGCCCACAACGAGCACTTTTTTATCTCTAAAGAAAAAACCATCGCAAGTAGCACAAGCTGAAACACCATGTCCCATCAGTTTTAATTCTGATTCAAGACCTAATAAACGCGCCGTAGCACCTGTCGCAACAATAATGGCCTCTGTAGTGTATTCTTCATCGCCCACCCATACTTTAAATGGACGTTTATTAAAATCCACCTTGGATACATGTTTAAAGTGACATTCTGCACCGAAGCGTTGTGCTTGTTTGCGAAACAGGTCCATTAATTCAGGACCCATAATACCATCAGGAAATCCGGGGTAATTTTCAACATCTGTTGTAATTGTCAATTGACCACCAGGTTGACTGCCCTCTAATACAAGGGGTTGCAAATTTGCTCTTGCGGCATAAATAGCTGCAGTCAATCCAGCCGGGCCGGATCCGATAATAATGACCTTACGATTCATGTTTATATTAATTTATTTATTAAAGAATTGCGTCTAATCGTTTTGTTATTTCCTGCTTAGGAACCGCACCCACAATTGAGTCTACGACTCCGCCATTGTTAAAAATAAGCAGGTTTGGAATACTGGTAATGCGATATTGCATAGCAATTTGATTACTGATGTCAACATTCACTTTACCAACTTTCACTTTACCATCATAATCACCGGCGATTTCTTCAACCACCGGGCCTATCATTTTGCAGGGGCCGCACCATTCAGCCCAAAAGTCTACTAATACCGGCATTTTGGACTTTACAACCTCTGCATCAAAATTTGAATCTGTAAATTCGTATACATTTTCTGTCATATTTACTCCAAATGAGTCTTAATTCATTAAAAATAAGTCTTTCAATTTAGAGCAAATCAATCATGCTGTTAAATATTTATTTGCTCTTTATTTGATTATAGTTCAGATAATTCGGAAGTAATTTCCAGAATTGTAATCCATTTTCCATCAGGTTCTGATCCATCTCCAAATTTCAGGCAGCGTTACCCGTTTTCCGTAGAGCAATAATGCTGTTTTGAATATTTTGCCTGCTATGATCATCATTCCCCAGACAGTCAAAACCATGAGACATATGGTTAAAACAATTTCCCATGTTTCCACTGCACCACTGCCAATTCGTAATATCATCATAAATGGAGTCATAGGTGGAAAAAATAATAATATTTTTGTAATGGTCGCTGTTGGATTCGATAAGAAATAAAAAGATCCGATAACGGGTACCATAGCTATAATGGATACGATGCTCATAGATAGCTGAGCATCCTGCTCATTATCAAATAATGATCCCAACATGGCGTAGATTGCTGCAAAGAAAAAGTATCCTGTAATAAAATATACAAACAATAGTGGTAGTTCATTGATCTCAACAATATCAATTCCTCGACTTAGTCCGAAAACCAACCCAAATGCTATGTAGACAAATATCTGCACAATTCCCAATGATCCCAATCCTAAAATTTTTCCTGCCATAAGTTCTTTAGGCGATACCGCAGATAAGAGAATTTCCACCGTTCGATTAGTTCGTTCTTCAATGACACTACGCAACAACAACTGTCCATTTATAAAAATTGCCATAGCAAGTAGAAATACAAAGAAAAATGGTCCGAGTAAAACCATCAATTCATTGCCTTCAGTAACTTTACCTTCTTTATCTACTTCGAAAATATCCATATAAACAGATATCCCGATATTTTCAGCTGTTGAAAATGCAATTCCCTTTTCGACCATCCGTTTAGAGATGACTGTTTGTGAAATAGTCTTATTTAATTCTTCAATTATGATAAAATTACTCAATGAGCGAGCATAATATTCAGCGTTCGATTTATCCAAAATACCTTCAGGAATAATCACAATTGCATGAATTATTTTTTCCTGAAGCGCTAACTTTGCTTCTTCCTCATTATTAAAAGAATTAAGCCAGTATTTCGGATTACCATTTGCGAGTGTGTATTTTTTTTGAAGTTTTTCAGATAATTCCGGTTCTATGGCACCTGACTTATCAACAACTCCTAGCAATACTTCTTCCGAACCTTTTTCCTCCATCAGTATAGCCGGTAAAATACTTAATCCCATTATCAATAACGGCATGAGCAATGAAAAAATGAATATCTTTGATCGAAACCGAACAATAAATTCCCATTTCATTATATGACGTATGTTGTTCAAGATGCTTCCCTGACTTCCTCGATAAAAATCTGTTCCAATGATGGAGTACTTTTCTCAAAAGATATGATGGATATGGTTTGGTTCAACCAATTAATGAATTCTTTCGAGGTGCGAGTTAAAACACCAGAGAGTTCTCCATTTTCTAATTTCGGTTCCGGTATGAATTGTTTCAACTCATCTTCAATTAGATCACCTTCATACTTTACCGTAACAGCATTTTTTCGATGTTTTTCTTTTACATCCGTTAATTTACCGTTGATGAGTACTTTCCCTCTGTTTATCAGACAAATATTGGAGCATAGCCGTTCTACCTGTTCCATCTGGTGAGTTGAAAAAATAATCGTAACTCCCTCTTGGTTCTTTTCGCTAATAATCTCTTTTAACAAAAGTTGATTCAGAGGATCCAAACCGGTAAATGGTTCATCAAGAATTAAAAATTCAGGGTTGTGTAGCAATGCTAAAATGAATTGTACTTTTTGCTGATTGCCTTTTGATAATTCTTTAATTTTTTTCTTTGCGGCATCCGCAAAACCAAATCGTTCCAACCACATATCGATTATCTTTGACAACTCTCTTCTATCCATTCCTCGAAGACTACCAAAATACATAAGAGTTTCTTTCAATTTTTGCTTTTGATATAGTCCTCGCTCTTCCGGTAAATATCCTAATTTTAATCGATCTATTTTTCTGATTGGATGATTATCCCATAGAATTTCACCTGCATCGGGTTCGATGATTCCCATCATCATGCGAATGATGGTTGTTTTTCCAGCGCCGTTTGGACCTAATAAACCGTAAATATCTCCTCTCTCAACAGAGAAAAAAACATCATCTATAGCTGTTACATCGTCAAAAGATTTATAGACGTTGTCGAGCCTGATCACTTCACTACTTCACTTAAAACAATGCCATCGACTTCATCCGGAATTCGCGCTCCAACAGTTCTGGCAATTGTAGGTGCAATATCCACCGTGGCTACTGACCGTTCCACTTTTTGTGACTTTATATTAAGATTGGAGAATATTAAAGGGACATGGGTATCATAATCATAAGGTGTACCGTGAGTGCTACCAAGAGGGTATCTTGAACAATAATTCTTTTTATAAACAATAATCACATCAGCACTTTTTTGCGGATGAATCATATTTCTCATCCGTCTGGAAAATGAATCATTCCCCTTTAATTCTAAAATATTTTCTTTGGTTAATAATTGATCGATGGCATTTATGTCAGCAAGTTCATTTTTAATAATTTCCAAGGCAGCTGTTTTCTGGAATCCATTATAGTCATTAGGATAATAAAATCCACCAGATTCATACGTTATTTCATGGTTTGTTTTATCATGAATCTCTGCCAATTTTTCCTTGAAAATATCTCTATTCATTCGACCGGCATCTATGCCCTGTGATTGTAAATATTCAGGAAGAGGGATTGCTCCGTGATCAGAACTCAATATAAACATCACATTTTCCAATCCCACATCTGAATCAATTTCCCCTATGAATTTCATTAAATATTGATCCAAACGCAGGTAATAATCCAGCACTTCATGGGAGTGGGGACCGAAATTGTGACCAATCCAGTCTGCCATGGAAATGCCAACACCCAAATAATCTACATGTCCATCGATTCCTAGATCTTCATTTTTAATCAATATATTCGCCAACTCCAAGACCGTTTTATCAAACCACGGAGTTGCTCCAATGTAATTATTTACTTCTTCTAAAGATTTGCTTTTTAAGCTAACGGGTAACGTGGGCGAATAAGGGTCAGTATCAAATTGATCAACTTCGCCGTAAAAATGATCTATTGTACCATATTTTTCATAATATTCAGGTTCAGCAACATGATCCCAGATCGAATCCCGATATACAGAAAAATCCAGGTTTCCATTATAATCCTCTAACCAACCAGGGAGTTTATCGGCATAGAAATCCGATGAAATAAACGAACCATTCCAATTGTAATAAATTGCAAGGTCAGCATTTTTTCCACCAAGGAATACAGCTCCCCTGTCCTTTCCGGCAACAGTAAACACTTTTGATTTCGGATCTTTCTGTTTTATCCAATCTCCAATAGCAGTAGACTGGGTTTGCCGGTATGACCTAGCATCTCCCTCACTTCCTATGACATTTGAAATGGAATCTTCCACACAATAAATAGTTTTTTTCAATTCACGGTCGTACCAATTATTTCCCAATATCCCAGCCGGACCAGGATATCTCCCGGAACCAAGTACAAAATGGCCGGTTCCGGTGACTGTATATCCATGTTCGTGATGAGCATTCCGAAATTCAATACCATGATCCAGCAACCATTTGAAACCACCGCTGAATTCATCTTCAATACGCTGAAAGAGTTCTCCCGGAAGTTGGTCAATCACAATGAATACAACTAATTTAGAATTATTGGGAATTTCCTTACCCGAACACTGTAGGAACAAAAAGGCTGCCAACGGCAGCCACAAATGCTTTTTCATTATTTCACCTTCAAAAATCGTCGTTTACCAACTTTGATAACTATTTCATCTCCTGGCGAGAGTGTATGATTAATGTCGATACACGTTTTTCCATCTAGTTTCACTGCATTTTGTTTAATTAACCGCCGAGCTTCACCTTTACTTTTTGTTAAACCTGCGGTCGCTATGACATCGACTAATAATAGATTTTCCACTAAAATAAATTCATCTATTTCGTTAGGAATATCTTTATTCACAACGACGTGATCAAAATGCTGCTCCGCACTTAAAGCCGTATCTTTATCGTGATATAATTCAACTAAAGCCCTTGCCAATTCTCTCTTTATATCTCGTGGATTTGTTTTTCCATCAGAAAGTTTTTGCTCAACCTCCGAAAGTTTTCCTTCGTCAGCATCCACTGCTAATCGAAAATACTTAACAATCATATCATCAGAAATAGACATGATTTTTCCGTATTTATCTTCCGGTGAGTCTAAAAGTCCAATATGATTTCCATATGACTTGGACATTTTCTCCACACCATCAGTACCTTCCAGCAATGGCATAGTAATAATGCATTGGGGTTCCTGCCCGTATTCTCGCTGCAAATCTCTACCCACCAACAGATTGAACTTCTGATCTGTTCCCCCGAGCTCAACATCTGCTTTTAATTCAACAGAATCCATTCCCTGAGCCAAAGGATATAAAAACTCGTGTAATGAAATGGGAATTTCTGATTGATATCGTTTGGTGAAATCGTCACGTTCCAGCATTCTGGCCACTGTATATTTACTAGCCAATCCAACGACATCGCTGAAACTCATTGCATTCAGCCAATCAGCATTATATACAATCTTAAGTGTGTCCACATCAAGAATCACTTTAGCTTGATCAACAAAGGATTCAGCATTTGCTTTCGTTTCTTCCAGCGTCAAATTTGGTCGTGTTTTATTGCGGCCTGATGGATCACCAATCATTGCTGTGAAATCACCAATCACTAAAATTGCCTGATGACCCAGGTACTGAAAATGACGCATTTTTCGTAAAACAACACCATGACCTATATGAAGGTCAGGCCGACTCGGAT
>CAZIFK010000053.1:0-16545 GCA_964538995.1 uncultured bacterium | reverse complement strand
AACCTAAAGTAGGGGCAGAAGGATATTTAGTCACTTTTATTCATCCAAAAAGCACTGGTGGTGTTTTGGTTGAATTAGCCCAAAAACCAGATTAACCTCGACTATAATTTTTTAAATATTCGGGAAGTTGTATTTCTTTATTTAATAAAGGATCATCGGTTGCCTCGCCATAAGTTCGAGTAATTGGTATCACACCTGCCCAATAATTCAGATTATAATCTTCATCATCGTCTTTGGGGGTTTTCGAACTTATTTTGGCTGAAGCAGCATCAATATTCATTTTAATAATAGCAGTCTGTTTTAATTCAATTTCATTGGGTTTACGAGCATCATTCCATCGCCCGGGGGTAATGTGTTCAATAATAGCTTGGAAAGCAGACAACCGTTCCTGCTTATCAGTTATAACCTCGCCTTTACCAAATAACACAACTGAACGATAATTCATGGAAGAATGGAAGTGGGAGCGTGCCAGTACCAATCCATCCAAAAGTGTGATCGTTACGCAGATATCATTATTTTTTGCTGTTTTTATCAGACGACTGGCATTGGATCCATGGAATACTAAACTATTACCCATACGTGCATGAATAGTCGGAATAACAAATGGTTTTCCATTTTGAATGATTCCAATGTTACAATAAAGTGCCTCATCAATAATCCCATGAATGGTTTCTTTACTGTAGTCAGCTTTTTCTGAAATGCGTTTGACTTTGCTTCTGTTTGAAATTGGATAATCGTTCATTTTCTATATACCTTTCTTCGATGGGAAACTCTGATAATAATAATAATCAATTCTTTGTTTTTCTTTTGAAATATGACTCGATAAGAACCAACTTTTAATCTGGCTAATCTCTGTTTTCCGCTGAGTGATTTGATTTGGTTCTTTAAAAAAACAGGATGGGAAGCTAAAATTTCTAGCTTTGTTTTAATACGTTTTTGCCAAATTGGATCAATACGTTTGAATTCAGCTTTGGCTTTTTTAAAAAAAAACAGTTTATACACTAATCAAGTCCGAGATCTTTCCAAATCTCTTCTGCTTGAACGAGTTCTTCATTCCCTTCTTCCAATTCCTTAAGCCGTTTTTCGGCAATTATGATATCCAGCTCATCAAAGTACAATTCAAGTGCCTTGACAATAATACCGCTTTTCTTATCATTAAGCTCTTTAGCAACATGATCTAATTCTTCTGAAATCGATCCTGGGAGGGTAATATTTATTCTATAATGTTTTTCCATATCTATTGATTCGTTTATACTGTATAATATACATCATATAGTGTGTATAATATAACGTATTAATATATAAGGAAATATCTTTTTAATGAATGAATGTTTCCTTTTTCACATTTCTATATTCTAATTTCCAACCTTATGTCTGCCAATAAATCCCAGCGTAAACGACTTTTCCTCATTGACGGCTATGCTTTGCTCTTCAGAGCACACTATGCCATGATTAAAAATCCGTTAATTACAAGCATGGGTCAGCATACGAGCGCTTTATTTGGCTTTATCAACATGATCTTCCGGCTGATTCGACAGGAAAAGCCAGATTATATCGTCGCAGCATTTGATCGAAAAGAAAAAACGTTTCGCCATATAAAATACCCGGAATACAAAGCCAATCGGGATGAAATGCCGCTGGAATTGCAAGAGCAATTGGATCATCTTTGGGAATTATTAAATGCGTTAAATATTCAAAATATCAATCAAGCTGGATATGAAGCCGATGATGTCATCGGTACACTGGCAAAACAGGGAGAAGCAGAGGGGTTGGATGTTTTTATATATAGTGGAGATAAAGATTTTGCCCAATTAATTTCCGAACATGTTTTTCTCTATACACCGGTAGCCAGGTCAACGGAGATTAAGATTATTGACCCGGATGGTGTGGTGGATAAATGGGGGGTGCCGCCAGAGAAAATGATAGATTATTTAGGACTGATGGGCGACGCATCAGATAATATTCCAGGTGTAAGGGGTGTAGGTAAAAAAACGGCTGCAAAATTAATTCATGAATACGGCTCACTAGAAGGAGCGCTGGAAAATGCTGAAAATGTTAGAAATAAGAGAGCAAGGGAAGGATTATTAAATGGCGAAGAAAATGCACGTTTAAGCAAAGAATTAGTTACAATAGTTACTGATATGAATTTAGATTGTAAAATAGAAGAATTTGAACGAAAGGATTTTAATTTTGAGACCTTAACTGATCTCTTTGTCGAACTGGAATTTAATGCGCTTATGGATCAGTTGAATGCATTTTCTGATGGTAAAATTGTCGAAGAGATCAAATCAAATAAAAACTATAATACAATAACAAACGTCGATGACTTAAAGTCATACATTAATAAAATACCCAGAGCAGAAATCGTATCTTTTGATCTGGAAACTGATTCGGTTTCACCTATGCAAACAGCATTGGTGGGTATGAGTTTTTCTATAGAGGAAAATGAAGGTGTCTATATACCAATTCAATATGGGGATAAGTCCAAAAACAATTTTGGAAAAGATGATCTCCAAGTAGTTCTAGAAATAGTCGGTCCACTACTTGAAAACCCCCAGATTAAAAAGACCGGACAAAATATCAAATTTGATGCATTGGTCATGAAAAACCATGGGATTAATGTTAAAGGCATTGCATTTGACACCATGCTGGCAGCGCACCTAGTAAAACCGGAAGGAAGGTCATACAAATTAGATAATTTAAGTCTGGAATATTTGAATTATAGGATGGTTCCAATCGAAGATCTTATCGGTAAAGGGAAAAATCAGATTCCCATGAGTGATGTGGAATTGGAAACTGCATCGTTTTATGCAGCAGAAGATGCGGATATTGCATTACAGCTTACGAAGATTTTCCAACAGAAAGTGAATGAGGAAAATCTGGCTGAATTCTATTATTCTGTTGAATTACCATTGGTTTCTGTTTTGGTCGATATTGAGTATAACGGTGTGTATGTTGACGAGAAGCAATTATTGGATAAATCAGCTGAATTTGGGAAAAAACTCGATGGTCTTTCCGCTGAAATAATCAGCCAAGCCGGAACGGAATTCAATATTAATTCTACACAGCAATTGGCAAATATTCTTTTCGATATTTTGGGTTTACGCCAGATTAAAAAACGATCAACTGCTGAAGATGTATTAGAGCGGCTTCGGGATGAGCACCCAATACCAGGGCTTATGTTGGAATATCGCAAATTGAACAAACTGAAAAATACATATCTTGATTCCATTCCGCAGCATATTCATCCTGTAACAAAGCGAATTCACAGTTCTTTCAATCAGATGGTTGCAGCCACGGGTCGATTATCCTCCAGTAATCCAAATTTCCAAAATATACCTATTCGGACTGAAGAAGGTCGGGAAATACGGAAAGCATTTACTGTTCAAGGAAAAAATAGCGTCATTTTTTCAGCAGATTATTCCCAGATTGAACTGCGCATCATGGCTCACTTAAGTGGAGATAAAGGATTGAAGGATGCTTTCGCCCATGGTGAAGATATCCACGCCCGGACAGCCAGCGATATTTACGGCGTTCCGTTAAAAGATGTGTTATCGGAAATGCGGAGAGTCGCAAAGATTGTCAACTTTGGTATCATGTATGGCGCCGGATCGTTTCGCATGAGTCAGGAGTTAAGAATACCACGGGCTGAAGCTCAACTGATCATTGACAAATATTTTGAAAGATTTTCAGGAATAAGAGATTATATTGATTCCACAATTACCCAAGCTGAAAATCACAAATATGTTGAAACAATGCTGGGCAGACGCAGACCTGTTTGGAATATCAACAGTGATAACCACATGCATCGCGAAGCTGCCAAGCGCATGGCTATTAATATGCCGATTCAAGGGACTGCAGCAGAAATGATAAAACTGGCGATGATTAAAATTCACGAGCAGATGAAAAAGAATAACATGAAATCGAAAATGGTTTTACAGATCCATGATGAATTACTCTTCGAAGTATTGGACGATGAATTGGACGATCTAAAACAAATGGTTATTGAAGAAATGGAAGGTGCGTTAAAGCTTAATGTGCCGGTGGTTGTTGATTTCGGAATAGGAAAATCTTGGTTTGAGGCGCATTAGATGGAAGATGGAGCATGGAAGATGGAATATGTATAATAGAAAATGGAAGACGAACTAAATAATAAAATTTGAGAAATAAATGGAAGCAAGTATAACACTTAAAAAAGTCGGTAAACTGGTTGGAGATAAAACCATTTTAGCTGGTCTAACATTTGGAATCGAAAAAGGAACGCTGGTTGCGTTGGTTGGTGATAATGATGCTGGGAAGGTTGCATTGCTAAAAGTAATAGCCGGCTTGGAAAATCCTAATTATGGGTCTGTATTTCTTCATGGTCTTGATACAAATAAACGAAGATCAGAAACACGCCAAACTGTGGCTTTTGTCCCCCATGATATTGATCTTGATCCTTGGCTAACCTTGGAACAGAATATCATTTTCGATGCGCTTCTTTATGAAACGCCCAAAGAGAAGATAGCATCTCGCATTTATGAATATGGACATGCTTTGGCTATGGGTGATTATATGTATTCCCTGGCAGGTAATGTCCCTTATGGCATTCAGAAAAAAGCCATGATCATCCGGGCTTTAGCACACGATCCGACGATTATAATAATGGATGAGCCGACGGCATTTATGGATGCCCCATCCAGGCATTTGACGTGGGATTTAATACGCAAATTTAAAGGAAGCAAAACGGTTGTCTATTCGAGCCATTTTCTACCGGAAGTAGAAGCAGCTAATGACCGTATTATGGTCATTCATGAAGGGCGAGTTCTTTTAGATGGCAGTTTGGACAAATTGCTGGAGAGCACACTGGAATACCATCAATTTGCTATTGAGTTTGAGGAATTAACAGATGAATTATTTTCAACCTTATCCGGAGTGCCAACGGTAGTAAATCCAACGAAAATAGGGAATACATTCCATTTTTACGGCCGTTCCCGAAAAATATTTTTTGAAGTCCTTAATGCCTGCGCCGGCGCCTTAATGAAAGACCTCTCCATTCAAAAACTATCATTGCAGGATTTGTTGGATTCAGCATTTGCACAAAAAGGGATGAGCGAATGAGGGCATTTATTTTGAGAAGGTGGTGGCTGATTCGTAACCGGATAATATCTACTATCGCCTTTGCGTTGATTATCCCTATTGTTTTAACCCTTGTAACCGTTCTAGGAATTAAGAAGGTTATAGTCCGTAGTATTAATGACCAACCCTACGAAATGTGGGCCATGCCGGGTCTTTTTATGCTTCTGGCAGCAATTCTGATTATTCCATTAATCTATAGAGATTTCTTCGATTTACGCATCCATCATAAAGTGTTAACTCCTATGGTATTGTCACCGGTAAAAAAATCGAATATTGTTTTAGGAATTTTGTTCAGTTCGCTTTTGGAAGTTATTTTTACACTCATAATCGGTTTGATAGTATACAGCGCAATTTTTCCCCATACATTTGATTTTTCTCAAGCGGTGTTAACGATATTTTATTCAATACTTTTTGCAGTTCTTTTTGGAAATATCATTATATTGATTTCTTTGCTAACTGAACGGATCTCTTTTTTCATTTATGCCCTTATGATTATGTTGATTACAGTCATGTTTGCCTGTGGATTATTTATTGAATTTGATTTTTATCCTGCATCCGTAGGGAACGTCTTACGGTATCTTCCCTTAAGTATGGTAGGTATTGCAGGGCGGTCACATTTATTTCAACATTCATTTGATTTATTCAATACAGCCATACCCGTTATCATTTCTATTTCATTAATTATTTTGAATGGGTTTGTGTTAAAACGGAAGATGAGGCAATGATTGTATATTTAAGCGGTGCCATGGAAAATGCGACTGACGAGGGATCAGATTGGCGAGATGAATTAACCCGTTGGTTAAAATCTGAATTAAATCACGATGTAATTGATCCGGTTATAACTTCGCAAGAGTTAGTTAATGAAAATAATGCCCATGATTATAGAAAATGGAAAGCGTCAGATCCGGATCGATTTATCGAATTTGTTCGTAAAGCAATCGATTTGGATTTAGATAACGTAATGAATAAAGCTGACTATATTATTTGTTTATGGAATAGAGATGTTTTCACTGGTGGCGGGTCACATGGGGAAGTAACTATGGCATATACCGTAAATAAACCGGTATATCTAGTGAACCGAGTTCCCCTTCAAGAGTTTAGCGGATGGATTATGTCCTGTGCAACAAAGATTTTTCCTGATTTATCAGAGCTTAAGACATTTTTACATAAAACATATTCTCACTGATTGGATTTATTAACACATGGTTGGACCAAAAGCATATATTCATCTAGACCGTTTAATCCAAAATTATCGGATCATTAAACAGCATTTAAGCGATTCTCCTATTATGGCAGTCGTAAAAGCCAATGGTTATGGTCATGGTGCGGTTGCGTGTGCAAAAGCATTGGAAAAGGAGGGATGCCGGTTTTTTGCTGTTTTTACTTTTGATGAAGCATTAGAATTAAGGCAAGCTGGAATTCAATCCGATATTCTGATTTTTTCCAGGATGCAAAAAGATTTTCTGGCCGAAGCGATAGATCAAAATATCATTTTAAATATATCCGGACTCTCTGATTTAGAAATATTGAACGAATTTTATGCAGAATCGGGTGAAAGTCCCATATTCCATTTAAAGATCGATACTGGTATGAGTCGTCTGGGGATTCCATTTGAAGAAGCGGGTAAAGTGTTGAAGATATTAAGCGAAAATCCTCATTTGAAATGTGAAGGCCTCTACAGTCACTACGCCACGGCCGATGAAGGCGACTTAGACTATGCTGAATGGCAACTGTCTCAATTTAATCTTGTTCTATCAATGGCTGATGAAATGAGAATTGATTTCAAATACAGGCATTTTTCCAATAGCGGTTCAGTTCTGAATCTTCCTAAATCAAAATTTGATATTGTTCGTATTGGTATGATTCTGTATGGAGCATTCCCTTCGGATGAAGTACCAATGGATATAGACATAAAACCTGTTATGGAATTTCGAGGACCAATAGTAGAAACTCGACGGATTAAGGCTGGAACGAAAGTTTCATATGGCGGTGTTTGGGAATCAAACAAAGACACAACCATTGGAGTGATTCAAACAGGATTTGCAGATGGGTTTCCCCGCCCATGGTACGATGGAGGCTATGTTATTTATAAGGGAAAGCCATGTGCAATAGCCGGTCGAGCATGCATGGATCAGTTGATGGTGGATTTTGGCGATGAGGACGTCTCTATAGGTGATGAAGTACTTTTCTTCGGTGAAAATGGTAACGATTCACTGCATATGGAAGAAATTGCTCAAAAAATCAATACAACGCCATACGTCCTGACAACAAGCATTCACGGCCGCACAGAGCGAATTTATTTGAAATAATTTCAAAATCGTTAGTCAATAATTTGTTATCGAATTTCGTCCCTGCCTTCTTGTTCAAAGAGGGGACAACTTATTATATCTTACGTTGTTAAATTACTCTATCGGATCTTGTCCAGCACTCCACTCGGAAAAGTGGGGGAGACCGTCATCTAGATTGATCCAATGAATGCGTCGTTTATCCCAAATGTGTTTTTCAGGTTTGATTGAATTCGGATTATCAAGAGTTCCTACAGTGATATCAACAGAATCGCCTCCAATTCTTTGGTAACTGATGGAAGATCCGCATTCATCGCAAAACCCACGCTCCGCATTAGTTTCCGTAATATATACGACAGGTGAGTCTTGTAGATAGTTTATATTTTTCTGATTAAAAACAGCCCATGTGACAAACGGACTGCCCACAGAGCGCTTGCAGTTATTACAATGGCAGTGAACAACAGCAATGGGCTCAGATGATATTTCGTAGCGGATTTTCCCACAATAACATCCGCCTGTCAGTTTTTTACTCATCCTATTCATTATCCTTATCAGGGTTTCGCACCCAAGAACGTCGATTTGAAAAAGAGTTGATTTTTAATTCAGTCCAGCCATTTAAAATCGGTTGTTTTAGCGAATCCGCCAGAATTTGTTTGTCCCTGGTCTGCCATACCTTATGGAAAAATGGGGATATAAAGAATTAAAGTACAAGGAGAAAATAAAGTGAAATAGTCAGGTTGAATAGTATGCTCCAGTGCTAATCTTTCTTCATCGCAATCAACATTCCAATGGCGGGTCCAAGAGCAATCCCCAGACCTGTCCCCAAGGTGATATTTCCAATTGCAGTTCCTATTCCAGCTCCCAGCGCAACACCGATTCCTGCACCATATATCATCCCCAGACCTATTTTTTGTTTTGAAGTTTCAGGTTTTTTATTATCCATCAGATTTCTCCATTAATAATAGTTCAGAATATTTTGACAATGGTAGTCATGAAGAGTATGTTTCACTGCATTTATTTTATAGCCATCCCAGGATAAATCCAAATACGATAATTGCAATAATATTTACTGAATAGATTATTCCTGTTGTGACCACTTTCTTTCTTACACTTTCCATATCAAAGACCCAATAGGCAACCAGGAAAAAAGGTAAATATCCAAAGAGTATTATTAACAACGGCCTTGTGGCGTTCCACCACGAATAATCCCAGGTTAATGCCCCCACTGAATTGAGAAATAATTCCACAAATACACAGAAAATTGAATAAACAACTGCAAAGAATATTCGATTTGGAATCCCAAGGATTTTAGTCTTTTTATCAGGAAGCAGCAACTTGCTAAAAACAATACCAGCGATAGCGAACATGAAGCATATTTCAATATTTAAGCCTATAAATATTAGATATGCGGTTTTTCCTGGCGCTCCCCAGACTGGAGCAAAATTAGTAAAATGGAACACCAGTGAATTCCAGATTTCGTTAAACCAATCCATTCCCCAAAAGGCTAGCCCTGCAAATACCAAGTTCCAATTTTTCCTCTCAATTTCGACAGCATATACATAGACGACAAACGCGAATAGAGGGATAACATACCATTGAAATTGGCTTCCGTCTCTTAATATTTTGACAGCTTCAATTGCAGAATTTGTAGGCATAATAATTTCCTATTTTGATGTTAATGTTAACATCTAATCTTTCGATTTCTTAAGTAACTGTGAATTCCGTAAAGTCCTTGCAAGGTTTCCAGAGCAAATCTAATCCAGTTTTGTAACTACATTTTTTATAAAAATCGACCGCATTCTCATGGGACAAGGTAATGACATTAATGTCATCCTCACCGCCTGATTCTTTTTGAATACGTTCAATCAATTCCTTTCCGATTCCCCTTTTCTCATAATTTCTGTCGACACCAAGGTCAGTTAAGAATAAGAAATATGTAAAATCAGTTAATCCAAAACAAACTCCAATCAATAAATTTTCGTCGTTTCTTGCAGTAATCGCGATGGAACGATTCTTTAACAATTTCTTAATTCGCTCTTCGAATCGTTGGAAAGGGTATTGGCTTCCTAAATCAGACCGTTGAAGAAAATTATAATATTCTTCAAATGTTAAATTTTCATTAATGTGATATGTAATCATTTTATTTATTCTTTTTCCAAATGGAAAGCTGAGATGCGTGAAAATTATGAACATTCAACTTCCCTTTTTCAAATTTATGTTTATTGAACCACAAAAGGTGAAATTAACCGAAAAACATTTCACATCACCTCCAGTATTGGTTAGGTGGCAACATATATTTTCCTCACTTTAGCTTAAAGTTTATTGGTATTGTTAGCCACACACCTACTGGTTTACCTTCGCGTATTGCGGGTTCCCAAGTTGTTTTAATGATAGCTTCTATAGCAGCTTCATCTAGACCGGTACCAGGAAAGCCCTGTTGGACGACGGTCTTTGTCACTTTTCCCGTTGAATCTACATAAGCTTTAATGAGTACACTACCTTCAATTCCAGACTCCCGAGCTGTTTTTGGATAGATAACATTTTTGATAATAACAGCATATCCTCCTATAGGTTTTGGGATTGCTTCGTAACCTTCTGCGGTTGGTGATGGTGCTGGAACGAAAGGAGGTGGTTTGAGGCGATGCGAAGTGTTTGTTATCATAATACTGACGCCGGAAAATGATAAATCATTTAAGTGAGTCTTCCATGTCATATCTCTATAGCTGAACGTTGGAACGGTGGGAACATTTTGCATAAGAGAGTAATAAACACCGAAACCCACACTCAATTTTCCGGTGAGTCGATAGCTCACATCTGCAATAGCAGTCATAACGGGAATTATGCTCTCAGCACTTTCTCGATAGGGGGATCCCCCAACCATCTTTAATATGGCTTTTGTGAAACCGGTAGCCGAGTCAATCCATTTCATGTTATCTATATCTTTGAAGTTACCTTTGACGTCAGCATTGACTGGCACCCAAGCTTGAGAAAAACTTCCATTAAAATACCAATTACGGTACTTGAATCCACCGCTCATTCCCAAAAGCGGACCCATAGAAAAACCCATGTCAATCTTATTGTGTGTATATAATAATATATCGTTTCGATATTCCTCTGCCTGACCATCTCCATCAATATCATCAGGAATCGTATCTCCATTAAAATCTGGTCTGTTTAAGTACACTACTCCACGTATTTCACGTCTAAGAGTCTGATATATTTTCATAAATTTTAGTCCGAAGATAAAATTCATACTTCGATCTTTTTCTAAAAGTATCGCATATGAAGCAAATAAATTTAATGAGGTGACTCCAAATCCCGTTTTCCCATACCAGTGGATAGGAGAAAAACCAGAAGAGTGTTTGTCGTTTTGAAACCAGAAATTCCTTTGATACGGAAGACGGAAATTTCCCTCCCATAAGTATACAGAATTAAGATAACTAACTGTGGCAGTTGTATCAGGTGCCTCAAATGTACCCGATTTCGCTTCATCAGATGAGAACCAAAGGAAATCTCCATTTAAACTCCACCTGTTTCCAAGATTATACTTTATTTCAAGGAATGGAGAGAAACGACTAGCGGGCATCAAGTCCACTCTGTTACTCTCAATACTATAGTGTAATGTTCCTAGAATCGACAAGTCTGTTTTTTGCATGATTTTGTCTAATAAGTGTTGATTCGCTCCACTTATGTCCATATATGTTGGCTTCACTGATATAGTCAAAATTCTATCTTGAGAAACAGCAAACCAAGACGGCACTAATACTACACTAGCAAAAAGTATAAATCTTCGCATTTCAGCCTCTCTCTTGGATAGTTAAGTAGGAACTGCCGATAAAGTGACCTTCGTGAAACTTCTTGTCACCTGATTTTCCTTATTTAAAATTACGTTCACTAGACTTCTAACATCATTTCGTCGTTCTGACTATCCTCGTTCACGTTATTGATAGGGCTTGGTCTTTGACAATAAATATCATTTCAATTTCCTGACCCTAATTTCACAGTTTTTTTTATCTCCTAAAAGGTCAATGAGTTTATTAACATTTGTTTCACCATAGTGATAAGGATAAAGAACTTTTGGATTAAACATTCTGACTGCGTCGTTAACCATTTCGGGTGTCATTGTGTAGGGAAGATTCATTGGTAAAAAAGCATAATCGATACCGGATAAATTTTTCATTTCCGGAACATTTTCCGTGTCGCCTGCAATATATATTTTTGTATCCCCAAAAGTAATTACGTAACCATTACCATTTCCTTTTGGGTGGTACAGTATACCACTATCTCTTTTATGGACAATATTATAGGCTGGCACAGCTTCAATATTTATCCCCTTAACTGACTTATCATCGCCGTTATTCATTACGATCCCATTGGTATTTCCTTCAGCACAGGTTTCAGTCCAGATAATATCTGTTTCATTCTTCATTATTTGATCGATTGCATCTATGTCAAAATGATCACCGTGATGATGAGTAACTAAAATAATATCCGCTTTTGGCAATTTGGAATAATCTGCGTATCTGCCAGCTGGATCTACGTGGATAACCAAATCATTGTATTCAAATAAGAGAGTACCATGAGCAATGAATGTTATGGTAAGATCACCTGATGACGTTTTTATTGTATCTGTGTCAAATGCATTTTGAGTAAATGCAAAAGACAAAAGATTGAGTAATATGAAAATACGATACGCTAATTTTTTCATGACTGCTACCTGTGATTAATAACTTAAAAAGTTTTTACTACAAAGTTAGCCGAACGATTTAAACCAGAAGCGGTCTTCCGTCTACTGGATTGATTTGCTATAATTTGATTTTTGTAAAGCATGACAATTATATCCAATCTAACTGATGTTCAGGAATCCCTATAGACTTTCCATAACTAATTGCCTCTTTTGCTTTTTCTTTATTTCCTTTTTTATAGGAAAAGATTTTTTTATTAAATATTAAATATTCTGTTGTGTTATTTGAAACATTTGCATACCATTTAGGCAATATCGATTTCGAAATCTTTTTAGTTATTGCACTAATTTTTTCTTCTTCACCCTCAATAAATATTGCAGTCCAAGTTTTAGGTTGAAAGTCTGCTGCTCTTTCTCCGAGAATCCAGCTCTCAGTCTTTGTTATTTTTAGATCATCGTCCTTAAATATGTCACTATTTACCATACTTTCTTTTATTATTAGTCCTGAATACATTAAGTCCCTTTATTATTAATTTAAATTATTACCGATGAACTCTACGGTGTTTACACACATCAGGAGGGTGTTGACTAACATTTTTTCTCTAAAATTCATTTCGTCTTTCTATCTTCAGTTTCCATGCTACTAGCTTTCTACATCCGGTGTAACAACTGGTTATGTATACAATGAATATTTATTTTTCCCATCATTCCATATTAGCCAACAAAAGGAATGTCCGAACATGTTACTTCAATATTTGTGTTACCTAACTTTGTACGCAATGCTATTGCACGGACATCTTTTTCTTTGTGAGGTCCAACGATAATTTTTTCTATAGGGAGTTCAATATCGTTTGAATCAAATAGCTCAATATAAGGTATGCGCTGGTCATTATTTTGGCGGAATTTTCTTTTTTTTTCAGGTTTTAATGTTGTACCATCCGCATTAGCTAGTTTTAACAATTTCTGATCAATTACGGTGGGTAAGACAACTATTCGAACTTCATTTTCTTCACTAAAACCATAGTGTTTATACCTGCTGATGCAGTTAACAAAAGGAATATAACCTTTTAAGATATTAACCACTTCTTTCTGGTTTAAATGAAAGTGATTGAGGATATTTTTTCCACTATCAGCGATAATGGATAGTTCATCTGACAGCTCCTCTTTTAACTTCTGCTCATCATCACTATATATAAGATCAGCAATAAGACCTGCACTGTACTCGAATCGTTTTACTTCTAACTTAAGTATTTCCTCCAATTTTTTAGTGTCAAATACTAACGCGGCGCCGCCTCCAGTTCCATAACCTCGCCATTGGCTCAATAGCCCATGATTGTTAATTTTAGGATTTTTATGCTGCCCACAGAATGAAAGAATATAAATTTCATCTCCCAGAGCACAATAATGCGCGTCAACAATTACTTCCGCATCATGTTGAACAACTTGGACTATCCCTCCTTTGTCGTTGATTTTTTGCTCAATATGTGGAGATTGCTTAATTAATTTCTCGAATGCTTCAAGAACATGCGGATGAATTAAAGAAATAAATTTGTCTCTAAACAAAACGATTTCAGAATAATCCTGTAAAAATTTGTAATTTGTCGCCCACAAGGTTTGAGTTTCAAGGATTCCTTGAAGCCCATCCCAAGTAGTGTAGTGATACAATTTCTTATAGACTTCTGATGTTTTGGGCATCCGGTTTCTACTGTACAAGACATATTATTATGTACATTCGCCATATAGTACGCTTATTGAGCGTGTTATACTGTAATTCAATATTATTTATTTCCATAGCAAACGTCCATTTTCAATTTACCTGAGGTCACACCAACCACTGGTACTTTAATACTCCCGGCTCACACCCCAGCCGGCTCGGGGCTTGCTACATCTGCGACCTGGCGGTCTTGAAAGGGATAGAAGTTTAAAAAGCAGTGGGCATTTTTCCAATGAAAACATTCATTATTGAAAAGTCCTCTGCAGTTCATAAAAACTGTCTCATATTATATATCGTCATTCACGTAATTTCCCAGTCAACAAAGCAAAAGGTAACTCCATCCATTCCATAGATATCATTAGCATTGTTGGCTTCGGAATGCGTGTCTCCTACCCAATTGATTCTCACCGAAAGATACTTTTGATTTGATCCCATATATCCTCCAAGGCATCAACAATCCATCTCCAGATTGCTTTGAGTAAATCGCTAGTCCACTCCCAGATCGCGATCACAATATTAAAGATGAGATCCCATATATTGCCCAGCAAGTTGGAGAAGAATCTGATAAAACCCGCAACGATTGCATAAAGCAATAGTATCGTCAGCCAACCGAGCAGGATTGGCCAAGTCACCGGAAACAGTGCAGTAAACCAAATACTTTCGTCATACCACGCGTTGGAGGAGTAATTAGCCAGACCGGGAAACTTAGAATAGTTTCCGAATAGCTCGATAATATCGTCAATCTTGGTCAACACAAACAGTAGGGTAGTTCCTATGAACATGTACACTGTTATTGGAAAAAACAGCCAGAGGAGATACTTGCGATCGCTATTCATACTCATTAAAGATTCCTCGGAAAATTTGGATACTATGAAATCGTGTGTCGTGCTGGTATTCGTTCTGTGGGACTGTTAGATATTTTGTATCTGAAACCGCCCAACGAGGTAGCTCTGCGGCGTGAAGGTTATTGGTACAGTTCATAATGACTAAATCTAACATGTTTAATTCAAATAAACCTCAATTACGTGCCACCAGCGTTTCGCGTCTGTAGCTGCGTGTGTTAGGCTGGTAACCATTGTTTAATTGTATGATGGTGTGCCGACCATTTGCGGTCGGCTGTAAGTAGCCTTACGCAGATATCCATTTCACTCAATCTTCTAGACGTTCAACTTCATGGTTAATATTCAAGATTAACTGTTCTCCTTTTGGCTTCAGATCAACCAGATGGTCACGAAATCCTCTGTTTCTAGTAGTGTAGCTTCTTAATCTTGTCGTAAATCGTTGATCATCTCTTAAAAAATCCAACTCGGACTTTGATAGCACGGTGAACAGGTTCACATTGTCACTCACTAGAGGTAAAATATCTTCTCTAAACCACTTTTCAGTGTAGTGTTGATACTTCATCAAGAATTTGTACTCATATCCATAGAAAGAGGATATTTGTTCTCTTAAGGAGTCATTTGATATCAAATCGATACCGATCGAATTTAAGTTGTCAAATGCCACCGTATTGAGGGTCAAGTACCAGGGTAGTAGTACTTTAAAAAATAATGCTCTTGTAGAGTCGTCAGACACAGTACTTAAAGATTGATAATAATTTGATCGCAGATAATCATATGAATCTGACGCAACTTCACAATAGGCAATGCCTGGAATAACCTGATTCTCAAGATCATAAGAAAGATCCTGACTAATCTCTTTTAGAATAACAATTTCCCTATGAACTCTGATTTTCTCTTGATTCCAATTGTTAATCTGCAATGCAATCAGAATACCAATTACAACGAGGACTATTTCACCAAGGGCGTATAGAAGGTACCTGCTAAGTCTGTTCTCACTAACTAGTTCCTGTCTTATTTGTCGAAAGAGGTTGATCATATGTATTCTCCATTAAGCCGACCATTTGCGGTCGGCTTAACATTGTCAATATGCGGAAACTTTTGCTTCATATCACCATTATAGACTGGAATAATTGACCACCTATTGCATATGATTGGAATGCGGCAATACTGTGGGTACTATTCCGCGTATCATTTTATAAATATCGTTCGTATAGCCGATTAACATATTACAAGGGTAAACTTATGGAATAATAGGAAATACCCCAACCCAAATTAATTCCATGGTAAGTACACCTTCTTCAGTCTGCCAGTTTAGGGAATGTTCCGTACATTATTTTCGTTTAACAAGTAACTTTAATCGTTAGCTGGCAGATACGTGCGGGATGTATGCAGGTCATAAAAACTGTCTCAAATCATATATCTCCGGTCACGTAATTTCCCAGCCAACAAAGCAAAAGGTAACTCCATTCATTCCATAGATATCATTATCATTATTGGTTTTCTGGCGCTTACAACCGGTTGGGGCATGTGGCAGGGCAGGCAGAATAAAACAACTGAAGACTATTTCCTCGCCGGGCGTTCCCAGCATTGGGTTATGGTAATGTTTTCCATCGTTGCTACGGAAACATCTGTTCTCACATTTGTAAGTATCCCAGGTTTAGCGTATAGCAGTGATTGGTTTTTCCTTCAATTGGCTCTGGGGTTCATAATCGGCAGGATACTTGTCAGTTTCTTCCTTCTTCCTTCTTACTTCGGTAAGGGTGTTGTTTCTATTTATGAAGTGCTGGGTGAACGATTCGGGACCGGCATTCAGCGGCTTTCGTCCGGTGTGTTTATGATTACTCGTATTTTGGCTGACGGTATTCGTTTTTTAGCCACGGCAGTCATTGTTCAGGTTCTGAC
>CAZIFK010000052.1:0-16738 GCA_964538995.1 uncultured bacterium | reverse complement strand
TCATGACCAGCACCAGATCGATCTGATTTAAATAGGGTTCAATATCAGATATTGGTGTTTTTGGTTTCAAGGAAATTCCAATATCTTTTCCCGTATCCTTGATTAGATTAATTATTTTCTGTGGATTGTCGGTGGATTCTATATGAAATGTGATGCCGTCGGCCCCGGCAAGTGCAAATGGTTCCACCAATGTCTCCGGACGAATCACCATCATATGAACATCCAAATATTTTTGGGTGAGATGTCTTAAAGATTGAACGACAGGCGGACCAATAGTAAGATTGGGAACAAACTGGTTATCCATAACATCCACATGGATATAGTGGGCATCGCCTTTATCACATTGTTCCAGTGCTTTTGCAAGGTGTGCAAAATTTGCTGATAGAATCGAAGGCGCTAACTTCATACAATACCCTTTAGTATGCCGACCATAGTACTGAATTGATTTTTTCTTTATTCATTTTTGATTATTACAAATTGTCACTTACATTACGCTAAATAAGAGTAAAATTTATCCCATCCACTTTGCTAAGACACCTTATATTTCTAACAAAAATACAATAAATCCTCGATGAATACCGCAAAAATACCTAAAAGAATATCCGCTGTGATTTTTGATTTAGATGGCACTTTGCTTAATACTCTTAATGATATCGCCATCTCGATGAATATTGTTTTAAAACAATACGGTTTTTCTACACATCCAATCGAAAAATACAGAATATTTATTGGAAAGGGGCTAGCAAATCTTGCAGAACAAGCACTTAATCGCCACAACAATTCTGATATTTCAGTGGAAGAAATAATAGAGAAACTCAAAATAGAATATGAAAAACGGTTGAGCGATACAACAGATTATTACGAAGATATTCCGGAGTTGTTGGATTATTTCACGTCCAAGGGTTTGCCTATGGCCATACTTTCCAACAAGCAGGATTATTTAGTTCAAAAACTCGCGAAAATATTTTTTTGTAAATGGCCTTTTAAAATAATCAATGGGACTCAACCTGAATTCCGTAAAAAACCAGATCCTGCACTGGCGATACATATACTAAAAACTTTAGAAGTCCCACCGTGTGAATGTATTTTCATTGGGGATACTCCCGCCGACATAAAAACTGCAATTAATGCAGGTATGTTTCCCATTGGGGTGCTGTGGGGATTCAGAAATAAAGATATATTATTGGAAGCCGGAGCCGAATTCCTCGCTCACCGACCTTCTGAAATATCAGATTTTATTACAAATAGACTCCGATAAAATGCAATTATCGAATGTCATTTTGTAACTTCTTTGAAAACACGTTTTAAATTACCGCCAAGGATCTTTTTAATTTCCCGTTTACTAAATCCACGTTTCAATAATTTATCCGTTATGGCTGGTAGTTTCGTCACATCTTCGATTCCTGTAGGCAACACGCCAACACCATCCCAATCTGCCCCCAAACCCACATGGTCAATGCCAATTAGATTTACAATGTAGGAGATATGATTAATAATATCATCGATCGAAGGTGCAATTTTTTGCAGGGCTGGAAGCAACAATTTACTCTCTTCATACCAATATTCATCTCCATCGGGGTCATATACAGTTGCAAGTGAATCCAACTTTGATTGATACGACTCTTTGATCATTTTAGCTTTTTTTTCATACGTACTATCAATATACCCCGGATAAAAATTTACAAACACCACACCTCCATTCTCTTTAATAGCAAACAATTGTTCATCCTTCAAATTCCTAAAATGAGGGCAAAGATTATAGACAGATGAGTGGGATGCAATGATTGGTCTTTCGGTTATATCTATAATATCTCTGAAAGTCTGTTCGCCTGCATGGGATACGTCTACCATCACACCCAATTCATTGCAGCGGCGGATTACATCTTTTCCAAAATCTGTCAATCCAATAAATGCCAGAGAATCTTTGTTTTCCGTCTCATCTTTTGCTGATGTTGCCCAATCGTTGGAATTATTCCAGGTGACACCAAGATAACGCATACCGCGATTGAATAATAATTCTAAGTTTGTTAAATCATTTTCTATAGCGTGTCCACCTTCAACACCAATCATGCACGATAAAATACTATGTTGTTCATTATAAACTATATCTTGATAATTCATGGGGATTGCCCATTTTTCCGGGACCCGAGAACACAAATTTTCTAATTGGGTAATCATGTCATTGGCCCGAGCAAAAGATTCATTTTGTCCAAATTCATAAGGGCTAATCCATATTGAAAAAATCTGAAGGTCCATTCCTCCTTTTTGAAACTTAACTAAATCAGAATGGCTGTCAGGATGTTCGGATAAAATATCCTGACCAATCATGGAACGTAATAAAACATCATTGTGGGTGTCTGCTACAAAAGAATCATAGTGAAACTCCAGAAATACATCAGAGCATGAAGATGCAATAAGAATTAATAAGATGAAATATGTGCTTATATTGTTAGTCATATTATTCCTTTTTTCTTAATATCATTTTCCCTATAGATTAAGTACCAGACTGTGGGGATCGCGCAAATAACAATCCTTACCTTTTCCTTCCTAATTAATAACAGTATCTAGCCCCAGTATTTCTTTATAAAAGGACTCAGATTTTTTCCAATCCGGGTGCTGGTGTGCAATGTGATTACTTAATTCAAATTTCATGTTAATCTCCCATGGCAATAGCTAATTGCTGATGTATGTCTTCAATATTATTTTCTGTTACAAAGATTGGATCTTCAAAACTGACTTTTATGGTTGAAAATAATTTCGGAATCCATTTTTTATCCCAAGCAAATGAAATGTGAAAATACTTATCACAGTCCACTCTAACAGGAATGATGGGTAAACCAGATTGATTGGACATGTGCAGAATTCCTTTCTTGATTTCCTTGTAAGGTCCAAAAGGACCATCTGGCGTTACACAGCTGGCCTTCCCTGTTTTGATCCGTTCGACTATTTGGTCTGCTGCTTCTTTGCCATCATGACCTGTTGAACCAAGGATTACTTCAGACCCCATCCATCTAAGAACGATTATTGCATACAACATGTACCAATCCGGATGACTGAATTGTACATAATTATTTCCATTTTTTTTTGATGACCAATAAAGGAAACTCTTATAATGCCAGACTGCTTCAATACGCCCGGGATGCTTTTTTATCCATTCTTCCCCTTTTATTTCAACGGTACATGTTTTCTGAACCAACCACCAATATAAACGAAAGATTGCAGACACAAAATAAGCAAGAAAGAGGTAAAAGGGTCGAATCAAAAGAGGAACATTGTTAACGGTATACATTCTCATAAGATCAGTTCGTACTCATTTTCTAGTATTCCTGATTGCCCGTAATTCTACCCAAGTCTGTTCAGTGGCTGCCAATCGTTCAACGATTTCATCATTTAAAATGGACGTGGTAAATATTTCTTCTACATCATCATTAGCTACCCTCGTATACCATATATTATCAGGATAGATAACAACCGTTGTTCCCATTTCGCACGCATCCAGACAGCCGCTTTTATTTGCCCGAATCACTCCCTTCAATCCATGTTGGTTAATCAATTGTACAAATTTTAACCGAATATCGTGACTACCACATTGAGTGCAATCACCTTTAGGACTATCTGCAAGACGTTTATTTGTACAAACGAAAATATGTTTAATGTATCTGGGCTGCATTATAAATGATTCAATTTATTATAACATGATTGAGTTTATTTATCAGTTAGAAATTATGACAATTATTTGTGAGAGGTTATCAGTAACTAGTGATTAATAACTATTAACCAGCTACTACTCACGAGGAATAAATGTATTAACTTCCCGCTCATTTAAATAGGATAAATAATGACAAATAAAGATCAAAACCGGTTTTACTTCGATACTAATTTCGTTGGAAGTCCGGATGGGCGAACGTTAAGAATTCTTGCAGAATATTTTGGTCCTTTACAGCGATTCAGACGGAATAAAATTGCAGATACCATTGTTTTCTTTGGATCGGCGCGGATTAAATCAGAGGAGGATGCTAAACAAGCTCTCGACGAAGCACCGAAAAACATTTCCAAATCGAAAAAAACATTACTCAACCGAGACTTGGACATGAGCCATTATTATGAAGATGCCCGGGAATTGGCGTTCAGATTGACAAATTGGAGCAAAGGATTAAAAGATAAAAAGAAAAGATTTATTATTACATCGGGTGGTGGACCGGGAATCATGGAAGCAGCCAATCGTGGAGCCGCTGAAGCCAAAGGACTAGCAGTGGGACTCAATATCACGCTCCCATTTGAGCAATCGGGTAATCAATGGATATCTAAAGATTTGAGTTTATTTTTCCATTATTTCTTTATGCGCAAATTCTGGTTTCTTTATTTGGCAAAAGCATTGGTCGTTTTCCCAGGTGGATTTGGAACTTTAGATGAACTTATGGAACTGTTGACACTTATACAGACCAAAAAAATTCGTAAACGTTTACCTATTGTTGTCTATGATAGTACGTTTTGGAAAAATGTTATCGATTTTGATTATTTAGTGAAAATGGGAACCATATCCGAAGAGGATATGGATTTGTTTTATTTTGCTGATACAATTGATGACGTATATAAATACATAACCACTGAAATTGTTAAAGAACATCTTAAGGGAAAAAACTTTTAGTACTAAAAGAAGGAATGAGTATAGTATGAAGAACATATTGTTAATTTTTCTTATTTCCATCTCTACTGCCCAAGTCAATCCAGTGGAGGCGCTCCATGAAAATACACCGCGTGTATTTGTTTTGGAAAACGGAAAGATTATTACTAAACCCGGCAAAGTCATCGATAATGGTAAAATTGTTATTCGTGACGGTATTATAGAGGCTGTAGGCAAAAAAGTATCTGTTCCTGCTGATGCTTATAAAATAGATATTTCGGGTAAGACAGTTTATCCCGGATTCATTGAAAGTTACTGGAAGCGGAAAGATGATAAACAATCAGTTACGGATTTTGTGAAAGAAAAAAAGAGGAACAAATCTAATCCTATTACAAACCACTGGAATGAACGTGTTCATCCTGAGTATCGATTAATAAATGATTTCCAACCAAAGGAAAAAGAATTAGAAACTCTTCGTTCTCTCGGATTTACAACAGCCCAGGTGGTTCCGGAAAAAGGTATTTTTCGCGGCCGGTCCTCTTTAATCCATTTGGGAAATTGGAGTTCCGAATCGGTAATTAATGAAAATGGCCCCTCACAAATCATGGCTTTTGAGCACGGTAGCTGGGGAGATAAAGGCTTTCCTAATTCGCTTATGGGTACCATCGCCCTCATCAGGCAAACATTTTATGATGCCCAATGGAATGATAATGCCAGAAGTTATTTTACTCGCAACCAGGATAAAACCACACCGCCAGATTTGGACCGAGCCTTGGAAACTCTCTCAGAGGTCAGAAAATCTAATCTGCCTTTCTGTTTTGAATCGGGGCATGAACTAGCGGCAATGCGTGTACAGAAAATCGCCGAAGAATTTGATCTGAATTTCTGGCTAAAAGGTAGCGGTTATGAGTATCGCCGCCTAAGTGAAATCAAGGAGATGAACACATTTGTAATCATCCCCCTTGACTATCCCAAAACGCCTGAGGTGGCCACTTGGGAAGATGCGTTAGATTACGATCTGGAACAACTGCGTCACTGGGATCAAGCTCCGGACAATGCGGCTCGAATGGTGGCCGCTGGTATTGACGTTGCCTTTACAACCAGTGACTTGAAGGACAGAAAACAATTCCACAATAATTTACTACGAAGTATTGAACGCGGATTATCTAAAGACAACGCTTTAGCATCCCTTACTACTATTCCTGCTAAAAAGTTAGGTTTGTCAAACCTTGGTAAAGTTGAAAAAGGATATGGTGCAAACTTGGTTATTACAGATAACGATTATTTTGAAAAGAATTCCAAGGTCACCGAAGTCTGGATACAGGGAAACCAATACGTGATAAAAGATGAACCAGTTCATAATGTTGCAGGGAAATGGGACATCGCTTTTACCGTAGGATTGAACCTCAATGCCACGTTGAAATTGACCCAAAAAGAAAATAAAGTTTCCGGCACATTGGTGGTGGATTCCACGGAGATTAAGCTGAAAGACTTGGAGAACGAAGCCCACCGGTTCGCTTTTACATTCCCTGGGAAAAATCTGAATCTTGAAGGTATTGTTCGTCTTTCCGGTACACTGCAGAAAAAATTAATCACTGGTAGTGGTATCACACCGGATGGATCAGAAATCAAATGGACTGCAAAATGGGTAGGTCCGATTGTGGAGCAGAATGATGATGAAAAGGAAGAAGCGAAAAAGGAATCTCCCAGTAAGCTGACTCCTCTTTTTCCTGAGGGAGCGTTCGGCTTTGCAACGCTGCCTGATCAGACCAGAAAGATTTTGGTAAAAAATGCCACTATCTGGACGTGTGGATCCGAGGGCATTCTTAGAAATGTTGACATGTTTGTACGAAATGGTATTATTGACAAAATTGGTAAAAACCTAAAACCATCAGCTAGTGATGTTTATGTAATTGATGCAAAGGGAAAACACGTTACACCAGGACTTATTGATGCCCACAGCCATAGTGCTGCATTTGCAATCAATGAAGGCACCCAGTCTGTTACGGCAGAAGTTCGTATATATGATGTACTCAATAGCGATGATATTGCCATCTACCGTGAATTGGCAGGTGGACTTACTATTGCGAACGTGTTACACGGTTCAGCAAACGCCATTGGTGGACAAAATGCTGTAATCAAACTCCGCTGGGGACAAACCCCGGAAGGTCTCGTGTTCAAAGAAGCACCGCAAGGAATCAAATTTGCTTTGGGTGAAAATGTCAAGCAGTCCAACTGGGGCGATGATAATACGACCCGCTATCCCCAAACTCGTATGGGTGTAGAGCAGATCATTCGCGACGCTTTTGCTGCCGCTACAGATTATGCCGAAGCCTTAGGGCTTGACGGATTTAAAAAGAAATCGGATTCCGGCAGTTTACCGACGAGGAAAGATCTTGAACTGGATGCTTTAGTGGAGATCATGCAGGGTAAACGGATGGTTCACTGCCATTCTTACCGGCAGGATGAAATCCTTATGCTTACGCGCATTGCTGAAGATTATGGTTTTACTATTGGTGTTTTTCAGCATGTGCTTGAAGGATATAAAGTGGCAGATCGGATTGCTGAACACGGCGCTGGCGCCTCCGCCTTTTCTGACTGGTGGGCGTATAAATTCGAAGTGATCGATGCAATTCCGTATAATGGAACAATCATGAATGAAGTCGGTGTGGTGACCTCTTTCAACTCCGACAGTAATGAACTTGCCCGCCGTATGAACAAGGAAGCAGCCAAAGCCGTAAAGTACGGTGGTCTATCTCAAGAGGAAGCGTTGAAATTTGTAACCATCAACCCGGCCAAGCAATTGGGTATCGACCGGTTGGTAGGCTCACTGGAAAAGGGGAAACATGGTGATTTTGTTATCTGGAGTGATAACCCCCTTTCCTCTTACACACAGTGCGAACAAACATGGATCGAAGGAACACTATACTTCAGCAATAAACGGGACACCGAAATGAGAAGACACATCGCTGATGAGCGGAACTTGCTGATTCAAAAGATTTTAGTCAGCGATGACAAAGATGGGGGAAAGCCCATGAAACCGAATGGAGATTCACACAACCACTTCTATTCTTGCACGGAAGGGGGTGTACATTGAAACATTTCATTCTAGCAATTTCGATTATTTCTTATCTTTTTGCTTCTGATCAGATCCCGGCGCCTAAACAGGATCATCCTATCCTGCTGAAAGACGTCACAATTCATACGGTTTCCGGACCAATCCTGACTAAGGGCGAGATTCTTTTTTCTAACGGTAAAATCATTGAAATTGATCACCGCATTACTGAGCTGCCGGACAAAACAGAAATAATTTCTCTTCCCGGAAAACACGTCTACCCGGGGATGATCGCCGCCAATACTGTACTGGGATTAGTAGAGATAAGCGCTGTAAGAGCCACCCGTGACTTTGGAGAGGTGGGCGCAGTCAACCCTAATGTCCGTGCAGAAGTGAGCTACAATCCCGACTCTGAACTGATCCCTGTCACGCGTTCCAATGGTGTAGCCATTGTTTTGACGGTTCCCCAAAGCGGACTCATATCAGGTACATCTGCCGCTATGATACTTGACGGCTGGACGTGGGAGGACGCCACTCTGAAAGCGCCGGTGGGCATGCATATTCGCTGGCCGCGGATGACCGTGAGCCACTCGCCCTATGTGCGCAAAACCCCGGAAGAACAAAAAAAGAAACGTGACAAGCAGCTAAAGGAATTGGATGTCATATTTGATAAAGCGCGTGCTTATGCTCAAAGCATTTCAGCAGAAAAATCGCCACCCCAAAAAATGGATTTAAAATGGCAAAGTATGGTTAGTGTAATAAATGGAGAGCTACCCATATTCGTCCACGCTAATGGTGTACAGCAGATAGAAGCTGCGGTAGAATGGGCTTCACGTCAGAAATTGGGTATGGTACTTGTCGGCGGACGCGACGCCTGGATGGTGACGGATAACCTAAAGAAAAATGATATTCCGGTCATAATAGAAGCCACTCATAAACTTCCGGCACGTCGCTGGGCGGATTATGATATGCCCTTCAAAACACCCTTCAAACTTTACGAAGCTGGAATCAAATACTGTATTTCTGCTAATGGTGGAGCATTTCAAGCAGCACACCAGCGAAATTTGCCTTACGAAGCAGCCACAGCAGCGGCTTATGGTCTGCCAAAAGATGAAGCGCTGAAATCAGTCACGTTATATCCCGCAGAAATTCTGGGTATTGCGAATCAGGTCGGTTCACTGGAAGTCGGTAAAGATGCGACTTTGTTTATTTGTGATGGTGATCCCCTGGAGGTTATGACCAATGTGGATCAACTTTATATCCAGGGACGGAAGGTTGACATGGGCGATAGGCATAAGATACTGCGTGATAAATATATTAAGAAATATCGGCAGCTTGGATTGATTGAAAAATAACATGTCATACTGAACCAAGCGTTAGCTGGTGAAGTATCTCAAGGGAAAAATAATCAATAAACACTTGAGATTCTTCTCCCTACACTTCGTGTACGGGAGATGACATGTACTTTTTTCCTGACTTCGGACTGATACTGCCACAGCTTAAACAAAAGCCATTTGCAAAAGGAGTTTTTTAATATGGTCTATATTTTCCTGATAAAGTGGAGTTTGATCCCGTCTTTTTCTAATGAGTTAGGCAAATCTCCGCAATAATATTCAATTTTTTCAAACAATAATTCATATCGTATCAATACTTCTACACCTCCACTTATTTTTAAACTGTCATTAATAGACGATTCATCTTCAGGTTTGTATTCATATTCATTAATGTCGATAAAGAAACCGCAGCCATCAACAGCAAAATCTCCTGTCCAGCGTAGAAATGCATTTGCTTCAAGTATTGCATCCTCCTTTTTATCTTCGCAACCGATGATTAAAATGACAGAAAGGAGTAAGAGTAACTTTTTCATTTTAATTTCCTTTATAAATTTCATTTTTCCGCTCTAAATGCACCATAATTAATAATCCCTGCAAATCCTGAATAATACCAATCACCGGTAATTTTATTTCCATCAATTATGCCGACCAAACTTACATTATTATCAGCCATATATGGATTCAGTTCAGAGTGAAATTCATCTTCTTCAATTGTGCCAATTAATGCGCCTTCTCCTGTCTGGGGACCAATATTTTCCGGATTCCCAATTTTCTCAAAATCCCAGTCACCTGAGATTGAAATAGAATCACCATATTCAATTGAAAATGTACCTTCGACGATTTTTACTCCTAATGTGTCAAATGCAGAATAATGATATAAACCATCCATTTCGTCTTTATTACATCCAATGATCAAAAATGATAAGAATAACACGATTACATATATTGATTTATTAATCATGATTTGCCTTTATTTTAACAATATTAATTTTTGAACATCTGAATAGTTCCCACTTTGCAGTCGCACAAAATAAACTCCGCTGGGTAGATTGCCAGCGTGCCAGGTGATTTCATGTTTACCAGGATTGAGGGGTTCATCGATGAGGGTTTCCACCAACCGCCCGGTTATATCAAATATCTGTAGTTGCGAGGCATGCCTCGCGTCTACGTTAAACCTAATGGTGGTGGTTGGATTGAAGGGGTTGGGATATGGCTGAAACAGTTTAAAGTTTTGGGGAAATGGATTTTCATCCTCAACTCCAACAAACTCGCCATAGGTAACTCCATTGATTATTGCAGCATTCAAATTTGTCATACCCGATGTTCCTTCCACAACGAAAAGACTCGTAAGGCCTATTCCTTTCGTGAAGGTGAATTCTTGATAAAGCATCCAATCGTATTCAATGAACAATCGATCCGAGTCTAAAAAAGACACATTATAGTAATAATCTAAACAATTTGTCCAGGGAGTGATACTATCATTATAGGTCAATAAGGGATAAAGACTGAACTCATCATTGGTACATGATCCACTATCATATTCAGCAACAACCGACATTGAAGTATCAATACGTAAATATTGAAAATATGTACTATTCTCACTGGTTTTTATAAAATAAGACTCACCATTTGGCATGGTCGTATCCCCTATTATTAGATAGGTAAAGTAATAAGTCGTATCCGGATGACTAATATTATATTGCCACATATCACCAATATGAAGAGGGAAAAAATCTAAGTGATCATAAACTGCTAGGTCTTCAACATAAGTAAAAGAGGCAGTGTCCCATTCATTTAACTCATAATTATAAAACGGTTTCATTAAACTATAATATGTACCGTAATTAAGCTGACCCCAAAATAATGTATTGAACGGACTTTTCCATAATGCAGTTAAACTGTCTCCCGGGTTTATCGTATAATAATTATCTATTGGAATAAAAGCGATACCATCAATTGCCGTTCCTATTGAATCAATAAGAAGCCAGTCAAACCAACCCATAGCTGTAAAATTGATAGTATCATTGCTGATGTTTATCATTTTCAGATTAGCTTTCATTGTGTCGCCGATACTATACTCTGGTTTATCCAGCGTGATTGAGTAAGAGTAATCGCCAGTAACAACTTGTTCGAAAACAATGGAAACCATAAAAAAGAAAATCAAGATAATTTTTTTCACATTTTATTCCTATTTCATTAAAATGACTTTTTGAGTTTGAGAGGACTCCCCACTCTGCAGTCGCACAAAATAAACCCCGCTGGGAAGGTTATGGGCGTTCCATATGATTTCGTGTTCGCCAGGAGTAAGCGGTTCATTAATAAGTGTTTCCACGAATCGCCCGGTTATATTGTAAATATGTAGAGACACGGCATGCCGTGTCTCTACTGAATACCGGATGGTGGTGGTTGGATTGAAGGGATTAGGATAGGCAGGATACAAATTAAGTTTATTGGGTAACACATCATTTCGTCTGTTGGATAAAACGTTTGTTGATAGTAAAAGCCATTTCGCATGGGATAAATTTTCATGAAAATCATAGCTCTTTACTAAGCCAACCCCTTCTGCAAACCAAAAGGATTTTACAGGATCATTATTCAAGTTGGCTTCAAAGTGATAACAATCATAATAGGTGTTTGCATCCGTTACGACGGTATCTGTTTTACTCACCAACCTCATTGGTACCATGGTAAAATCAAGAACATACATATATCTCATAAAAGTCACATCCCAAGGCTCATTCAATTCAGCATCAAACTTGAACATAGGAAAATTAAGCGAATCCGTACCACTATGTGATGAATTATCATTAAAAGGTCCAAACCAACCCCAAACCCATGAACCATCCCATCGGAAATATTTAGGCGTAAAGAACCAACCAGGAATAAAATCCGAATCAAATTCATAATAAATATTTTCCATGGTATCCATTTCAATATTCGAAATCGTTTGGTGATGTACTAAACTATCCTCGTTGTACGAAAACTGGTATATCCATTCATTCCCAACCTCCAATGGAAAATAATCCAAATAATTTGATGAATGATTACAGGGACTTTGGTACCCATTTGCAACATATTCGTTTCCTCCTTGGGCAACAATTGCGAATTCAACCGATCCATAATATTCTGTCTCTCCATTGTTATCCAAATCCTGTCCATAGATTTCAACTGTCCACGTCCCAAATGATAATCCGCCTATTGCCAATTCAAGATCAAATTCACAATTGCAAAACGCCATATCTCCCGTATCTACTTCAGTGATTTCTATGATATTGCTGTCTAGAAATGTGATGCTGAAATCAAATAATGCACCACAGTTTCGCTCTGTATTATCATGGTGAATCGTTACTGTATCACCTGATACTTCTGTCCACAAAGAATCGGTTTGTCCAATAACAAAATTGAGCAACAAGACGAAAATTAATTGCTTTTTCATAATAAACCTCTATTTCATTAAAATGATTTTCTGGGTTTGTGAAAAAGCACCTGATACTAACCGCACAAAGTACACACCGCTGGACAGGCTGCCGGCGTTCCATGTGATTTCGTGTTCCCCGGGAGTAAGTGGTTCTTTGATGAGTGTTTCTACTAATCGCCCGGTTATGTCAAATATCTGTAGTTGCGAGGCATGCCTCGCCGCTACGTTCAACCGGATGGTGGTGGTGGGATTGAAGGGATTGGGATATGGCTGATATAGTTTGAAATTTTGAGGGATTGGATTTTCATCTTCATCTGTAGATAATGGTGTATAAAAATCTGAACATATCCAATCTGTATATCCAAAATAACTAATATTGATTCTCTTTACTATGCCAGCCCAGCCACTAATCTCACCACCCTGTTCGTAATAATAACTTATCCATTCTACATATCCCCAATCGTCTCCATCTGTAGAAAATACATAACATGGTGAAGTTATCGGATATAATGGATGATACCACACAATCGTATCGTTTTTTGAATCCAGCCTCATATTATAACTAAATCCTTCATCAACATCATAAACTGTCCAAGGTTCCCCAACTTCCGCTCCGAAATCATAAAGGACACAATCCACTGGTGTTGTATTTAAGCCTGTGAGAATATGAACTTTTAATCCTTCATTTCTCAAACCGACCATTCTACCGTCATATCGAAAATTATGTACAGTGAAATATTCATATCCATTATGTATAATTGTATAAGGGTATTCAATTATTTCAGTATGCGTTGAATCATTATTTTCGTAATTCCAGCGATAACCTTCCCCAAGCGGATAGATTTCTTGCATCATACCCACAGTATGAAAAGTGAGTATTACAAAAAACAAAGATATTTTAACTAAATGTTTCATCCTGAACCTCCGTTCAGTAAAAGTTACATATAAACGCATTTCTGCCAAACATAATATTTCAAGACATATTTATCTTCATTCCCCTTTCAATTTGAATTTGGATTCGTGTAATTTCTGTTTCATCAAAAAGGAATCAGATATGATTAAACGATATATAATTTGCATTTTTCTATTTTCATTTATTTTTGCGGAAGGAATTGAGCTTGGTGAAAAACTGACGCTTGATTCAACGACGGCTGTTTCAGTCATTCTTGAGAACCCGGAAGATTTTCTGGGCAAACCACTACAAATCAGTGGAATGGTTGTCGATGTCTGCTCCCATCAGGGATGCTGGATTGATGTGTCTAGTGACAAGCCAAACGAAACTATCAAAGTAAAAGTTGATGATGGCGTTATTATATTTCCGCTGACGGCTAAAGGGAAAGAAGTTATTGCTGAAGGCACGCTGGAAAAATTGACCTTCACAGATGAGGAAGCATTGAGTTTCAAAAAACATGAAGCTGAAGAGAAAGGTGAGGAATTTGACGAAGTGAATTATAAAATCACCGATGCAGATAAAACAATTTACCGTCTGCGTGGGTTGGGTGTTGTTATCAAATAAATAAGAAGAGCCGCCTCAAATTACCTGGGCAGAAACATACTTAATGCACCTGTTATAATTCGCTTTTATTAAATATAAACCAAGAAAAATCTATTTTTTTATTCTGATTTTTTAAAGGTAAGATCAAATATTAATATACTTGCGACAAAATAATATGAAAGGTACATCAGGACTCCAGAAACAATCGTAAGGTAGCTAAATGCCGGATGGATATAACGGATACCCCAAAAAGAGCCAAAAGTAGTAAGGATCGCTATCAACGGCTCGATCATTAAAAAATATTTCCACCACCCAGAGAGAATGGAATTAAAATAAAAGAGCGCACCTATAATTATAAATAATATAGCGAAGGAAATAATATGAGAATGGGTTGTTAAAAGCAAATTTTCCAACGATTTCGGGAAATGATCGGGAATTTCATATTCATCTGCTTTCGAACCGGCAATACGCTCAGATGTCTGTTCGGGGCTCATGTGGGTCGTGAGATTTACATAAACAAGCCCTAGGCTCACACCTATGGTAAGTACAACAATAAAAGTAACTAAAAACCAACGTAGGCTTTTTTCTAATTCATTTAGTTTCATATTTTGCATTTGATTGGTTATTATCTCGAATTACGTCTAATAAAAATGTCAATTTCTGAATACCTTTTTTCATGGATTCCACAGAAATTGTTGCACCACTGATACCATCAATATCATCATATCGCGATGAGGAATTCTTACCAAGGAATTGATTTAACCAGGACTTTTGCTCCACTTCCCCGCCGATTGGTTCACGGTATTTAACCACAGCAGCATTAACGACTTTCCCCTGATTATTGTACATAGATATAAAGGTTATGGGCATGGATTTTCCTTTGACATTATCTAAGAGAGCATAACCAACAATTTGTTTATCTATCGTAACCGACCAAATATAGACAAAGTCAGAATAGAAGCGCTGTTTGGCTTTATACTCCACTTTTTGTTTTATGTTTTTCGGTATAATGTATCGAAAAAAGACAAGCGTTGCCTCATCACCAAACTCCTGCTGTACCATGAATTCAGCTTCCTCTCGAATTCCGCCAATTAAGATTGACATTATTAAGAGAATCAAAATCGAATTTCTTTTAACCACTATTACTCAGAACAAATAATTTAGAAATTATAACCGACACCAATATTGATCTGTGTTTTGGAGTCGTCGTCAGATTCTTTTTTATGTGTGCCATAATCAAATTTGAATACAATATTTGAAATGGGCCAATAGGTAACACCGAATCGTTTAATTGTATAATGTTCACTTGGATCATCATTTCCACGGTTGTAATCGGATATTCGTATCCATGGCATTAGTTTACTTTTTAACCCGATAAATGAACTTACGTTATAACCAAGATCCATATAATATCCACCGCTTGTTTTGTATCCCAACGGGTTATTCTCGTAAGTGATTGTTCCATATTCTGCAACAGCATAAATATATTTTGTATCATATTTAGCATGAAATACCAATAATGAAATACCAACGCTGGCAGTATCAGCATTATTTACAATTTTATTTCCTTCATCATCAGATGTAAAATAATCCGATGTGGGAGCATCATTTATGGTTAGCGAGCCACCGATACGAAGTTTGCTAATTCCGGAATAATTGATACTAAAATTTTTGACCATATCATAGGCTGTTGACTTATACCCTTTTTCGCGCCCGTCTCGAATACCTTTACCAATGTTATCACCATTTAGATCTTCCATCAGAACAAAACGCCAGTTGATTCCGGTAATTTTCCCATATACTGCAGCACCATTCCCGAACCATGTTGTGGGAATAACGTATTTACTGTATTCAGGACGTTCCACGCTCAAGAATAAAGGAGGTTCATGGCTTTCATTGATGATTCCCACAGACGGCAGGATTACACCGGCCTGGAAGCCAAACCGATCTGTATGGTAATTCACAAACGCCTGTTCCAGCTCAAGTTCGCCATCGCCCTCATGCACCAAATTATGCTCTAATTCAACTTCCGACTTAAAGGACCATTCTTCCGAAAATGCATAGCCATAATAGATGATAAAACGGTGAAAGTCTAAATTAACCGTGGTGGCATTTTCGCCACTATGACTTCTATTATAGTGAAGTTCTCCGTAACCACCCACACTATATCCGGGGGTGAAAAAATCATCCTGTTCTAGTAATACTGTCATTAATATCATTCCAAAAAATAACTTGGTCATATTTATTCTAAATTGGGTGAGAAGGTTATTAAAATTATAGTTATTGAGATTTAGTCTCATTAACAAGTTAAATGTAATAATTGTCATAGTGCAAACACTTTTTATAAGGAAGTATTGATATTGAATTATCGTGTATTAAAACCCTTCCAATACTAACTTGAGGTGAATCTTGTAGAATATATTGGAGCAATTATGGTAAAACAAAATACGGTTTTCGTTCTTGGTGCTGGAGCCAGTAGACATTACGGCTACCCATCAGGAGAAGAATTAAGAAATAATATTATTAAATACTTTGTGAAATGGTATACAAAACACTTTGGTCCAAGATTCTCACTTGGTAGTTGGACAACCATGACTACTTTTGAAAAAGATCGAGAATTGAAAGACGTAAAAAAGTTTATTGAAGATTTTAACCTTTCAGAAGAACAAATTGATCTATTTATCTCAAGAAATCCTGATCATGCTAAATTAGGAATGCTTGCTATTGTTTTAGGAATATATCACGCTGAACAGGGGGAGTTGGAAATTCCGGAGGTTTCGGACAGTGATTCCGGAGAAGTTTCGGACACCAT
>CAZIFK010000051.1:0-16963 GCA_964538995.1 uncultured bacterium | reverse complement strand
ACGAATCCCATGCCTGGGGTAACAGGGTCTGTTTGTGACCATTTATGCCAGATGAAATGCACCCGGAATAATTTGGACAGCACATTGCTGATTCGGGAAATCAAGCGTTTTGCTACGGAAAATGGTCAAGTTTCAAGTTCAACGCCAAAACCACAAAATGGATTAAAGGCAGCGATTGTAGGCGCTGGCCCATCCGGATTATCTTGTGCTTACTTTTTAGCTTTGGATGGATTTGAAGTTCATATTTATGAAACAAAACCGTTTTCCGGCGGAATGGTTTCTGATGCCATTCCCCTATTCAGGTTGGCCGATGATAGTATCCAAAACGACAGGGATCTTGTGGAATCCACAGGTGTAAAAATTTATTATAACTCAATGGTAGATAAGAACCTTTTCGAAACATTACAAAACAAATATAATTATATTTATTTGGGTGCCGGTGCCCAGAAGAATAAAAAGCTGCAAATTGAAGGGGAAGATTGTCCAAATGTCGTTGAACCGCTCACCTTTTTATCTAGGATTCGCCGTGGTGAAACAGAAACGATTGGAAATCGAGTAGCCGTCATTGGTGGCGGGAATACGGCTATGGATGCAGCCCGGACTTCTCAAAGATTGGGAGGGGAAGTGACCATCGTCTATAGGCGAACCATGAAAGAAATGCCCGCAGATATTGAAGAAGTTGTTGCTGCCTTGGACGAAGGAATACGATTGGAAGAATTAACAGCACCGGAACGCATTTCCCCTACTAAAAACGGCAGCGCAGTCATGACATGTTCCAGGATGAAATTGGGTGAAACCGACGACAGCGGTCGGGCCCGGCCGCACAAAATCGAAGGATCAGAATTTGATTTGGAATTTGATACGATTATCCCATCTATCGGACAGGACATTGCCTTTGATTTTCTCACATGGGAAGACTTAAGAGTCAATCCAGAAACTAATGAGACGAAGATTGCAAAAGTGTTTGCCGGCGGAGATGTTGTGCGCGGTGCATCATCGGTGATTAATGCCGTTGGTGATGGGCGAAGAGCTGCATTGAATATCATTCAATTCGCTGGAAATCAGGTCGATGTCAATGGGGATAACATCCCGATAAGATTGGATAAATCTGAATATCAAAAAAAACTGGCCTTCAGAGAATATGGAATAACTACGCCGCACTTGGCACCAGGCGAACGGAATAACTTTAATCTGGTGATACGAACCCTGACAAAGGAAGAAGCCATGAAGGAAGCTGAACGCTGCCTTTACTGCGATGATGTCTGCAATGTCTGCGTGAGCGTGTGTCCGAATCTCTCGAATCTATCCTATATGGCGAAAGAAAAGGTGTATCCTGTCCATACAGTTCATCAATCAGATGATGGTTTTACAGTGAACCAGACAGGAACGCTTCAGCTTTCCCAGGAACCGCAAATTGTAAATATTGGCGATTTCTGCAATGAATGTGGAAATTGCACTACTTTTTGTCCAACATCCGGTGATCCCTATAAAGTAAAGCCCCTGTTTTGTTTAACAAAAGAATCCTTTGGTGCAGAAACAAATGGATATTGGCTGAATGATAATGAACTACATTATAAAAGAGGCGGGGAATTGTCTGTTTTGAAGTCAGAAGAAAACTTATTTAGGTTTACTAATTTTGCAGTTGAAGTCACGATGGATAAGGTGAATTTGGAAATTTTATCGGCAGTATTTTTCAATGGGAATTGTGAAGCAGATTTATCACAAGCCGTTGAGATGATTGTACTATTTGAGAATGTGAATAAAATGCCCATTTTTCAATATGCGGGATAATCATTGGCTCATCCATTACTATTCAAAAGTAGAATAATATTCCATTGAAGATCCACATAATTGGAATAATATTCCACTGACTGTCTCTGAAAAAGGAATACTATGGTAGTAAAGACTAGCAAAAAGTGGAATAATTTAGTACTCATGAAAAAACCAATAAAACTACAAACTAAAAACTGTCGGGAAAAAGTATTATAATTAAATGCGCAGAATATTAATCAAAAACCCTCTTGCAGTAGCCACAATGAACGATGCCAAAGATGAGTTCAGTGGAGGACATATTTTAATCGAAGACGATAAAATTATGTCCATTGGACAAGACAGTCTGGATATTCAAGCAGATGAAGTGATTGATGCAACGGGGATGGTGGCGCTTCCAGGATTTATCAATACACATCACCATCTTTATCAAACGCTGACGCGGAATATTCCTTTAATGCAGAATCAGTCTTTGTTTAGTTGGCTCACCAACCATTACGAAGTGTGGCGAGAGTTGACAGAAGAAGCTGTTTCAGTAAGCACAAAAACAGGTTTGCTGGAGATCATGAAATCCGGTACAACGACCAGTTCTGACCATCTTTATTTGTTTCCGAACCACACCAGTGGCGAATTGATTGATGCAGAAATTGAGAGTGCCCGTGAAATTGGAATCCGGTTTCAGCCAACCCGTGGATCCATGTCCCTTGGCAAATCCAAAGGCGGACTGCCACCGGATGATACTGTCCAAACGGAAGCGGAAATCCAAGCAGATACTGAACGTCTATTAGCGAAATACCATGATGATACAGACGGGGCGATGGTTCGGATTTCTCTGGCGCCCTGTTCCCCTTTTTCCGTAACACCGGAATTGATGAAATCCACGGCGGAATTTGCATTGGCCAACAGTTTACAAATGCACACTCACCTTGCTGAAACGCTGGATGAAGAAACTTTTTGTGTTGAACAGTTTGGTGCTAGGCCTGCGAAATATGTTGAAGGTTTGGGATGGATGAATTCAAATGCATGGTTTGCCCATGCCATCCATTTGAACGATGATGAAATTAATAAAATGGCAGAGACCGGAACCGGAATGAGCCATTGTCCTACATCTAATATGCGTTTGGGGAGCGGCATTGCCAGAATCAAAGAAATGATAGATGCAGGCATTCGTGTCAGTTTGGGTGTGGACGGGACGGCTTCAAACGATGCGGGAAATATGCTCATGGAAATTCGGAATGCTATGATGCTATCCCGGTTACGGGATGAGCAATATTGGCTGTCTGCTCGAGAGGTATTATGGATGGCAACTCGGGGAGGTGCTTCTGTTTTGGGCCGAAATGATATTGGAGAGCTTTCAGTTGGGAAACAGGCAGATATCGCTCTATTTTCTATGGATAGATTGGAATATGCCGGTGGATTATCAGATCCCATTGCATCTCTTGTTTTTTCAGTTCGGACTGTACCGGTGGATTATTTAATTGTCAATGGATCAATACAAATCAAAGACGGGAAAACAATGATAGATGAAAAAGCATTAATTTTGTCTCATAATAAAATTGCAGCTGAAATGCTTCAAAAAGCACAACAAAAAACGGGGATAGATTTTCTTCATAATAATTAAGAAATATGTGGTACTCAATTAAATCTATAATAACACCGAAAACCTTGACAGAGGCTTTTTCACAGCAACAGAATGAAGGAGTGGTCTTGTTTGCTGGCGGAAGTTACTTGGTTGCTGAAAACCCCCCATCCATCCATACACTTATTGATATTAATGGATTAATTAAAGATACAGTTTCTGCAGAATATGAAAGAGTTCGTATCAATGCAGGCGCTACTTTGCAAACATTTATTGAATCAGTAAAACCCATCAATTCGGATTGTCAGTTGATTAAAGGAGTCAAAGGATCATGTCCATCAAAGAATCTTCGTAATCAGCGGACATTTGGAGGGGAAGTTGGAGAATATAGATCCAATTCAGATGCCCTTGTTTTTCTCCATGCGGTTGATGCAGAACTGACAATTTATACAGATTCGGAGAACACTATATCCATTCGTGATTGGGATAGAAACGGAATCGTAACGCAAATTACTTACTATCCGAGTCAAATTGACAGCATTGAATTGCGGCGGTTTTCTGTCCTTCAATCAGCGCCGGCCGTTGTTATCGTGGGAGGAATCAAAAGAAACAAACATTTGGAATTTTCCATCGGGGGATATGCGAGCACAATCCAAATATTTAAAGTAATGAGAGACGATTGGAATAAAGATTCCATTTCTAAAATCGCGAAAAATGCCGTGCGCCAATTTATTCCTGACCATTTTGGTTCACTGAATTATAAAGAATCGTTAATTGCCACAGCAGTGAAAAGAGTAGGTGATGCATTATGATTACTTTTCAGTTAAATGGTAATACAGTATCCGTGGATTTGCGACCGGGAACCACGTTATTGGATTATTTGCGCCAGGAGGGATTTTTCAGTGTGAAATACGGTTCGGATAAAGGCGAAACAGGTGCAGATTCTATTTTGGTTGATGGGAAAATCATGAACGCATCACTAATGCTCATTCATACTATTAACGGTAAGAAGGTAGAAACAGTAGAATCATTTGCATGCGGTCAGGATGTTCACCCTTTACAGGACGCATTTATCGAAGAAGGAGCTATCCAGTGCGGGTATTGCACTCCGGGGATGATTTTAGCGATTGAATCTTTGGCACGTGAAAATGAATCCCCATCGACTAATGATATAAAAGATGTGCTAGCGGGCGTTTATTGCCGATGCACAGGCTATGTGAAACCCGTGAAAGCTGCGATAAATTATTTAGCCTCGAAGAACGGTGATACTTCATGAAGATTATCGGACAGAAAACACGAAGAGTAGACGGTCTGGGACTTGCAAAAGGAAAGCCTGTTTTTGCAGATGATATACCTAAGAAAGATTTTCTATATGCCAAAATCCTACATAGCCCCATTGCCCACGGTCGGATAAAATCTATCGACAAAACCGAAGCCATGGCAATAGATGGTATTGCTGCTATTTTATCCCACGAAGATTTCTCGGTGCATTATTATACAACAGCTGGGCAGGGATATCCCGAACCGTCGCCAAGGGATACACGAATTTTTAATGATACAATGCGTTTTGTAGGCGACCGCGTAGCCGTTGTTGCCGGCGAATCCTTGGAAGTGGTAGAAAAGGCGTTAGAATTGATTCATGTAGACTACGAAGAATTACCAGCTATTTTTGACGTTAGAGAATCGATTGATAATGAAACGATTATTCATCCAGACAAAGATGGATTTAGTTTTCTCCATGACGCCAAGCGAAATATCGCTGCTAATATTGAAGAAGAATTAGGCAATGTGGAAACCGGCTTGAAGGAATCTGCCCATGTTTTTGAGGGGACGTATTTTACACCCTATGTTCAACAAGCACATATTGAGCCACATATTACTCTGACTTGGTTCGATGAAAATGACCGGCTTATTATCCGAACAGCAACACAAGTGCCTTATCATGTTCGTCGAATTGTTGGGGAAGTTCTTGATATTCCTGTTGGAAAAATTAGGGTAATTAAACCCAGAATTGGCGGCGGTTTTGGCGGAAAACAGGAAATTCTTAACGAGGAAGTATGTGCCGCCGTTACGATGAAAACAGGAAAACCCTGCCGATTGGAATACACCCGTGAGGAAGAATTTTACGCAGCACGTTCTCGCCATCCCCAATACGTAACATTTAAAATTGGGATGACAGATGATTTAATAATCAATGCCATTGATTTGGATATTCTCCAAAATTCCGGGGGATACGGTCCCCATTCGCTTACCGTCATGTCTGTAACCGCAAGTAAAACACTTGCTCTCTATCGCTCACCAAATATTCGTATTCGGGCAAATTCTGTTTACACCAACTTACCACCGGCTGGTGCCTATCGCGGGTATGGCGCCCCCCAGGGGTTTTTCGCCTTGGAGTCTTTGATGGATGAAATTGCTGAAACATTAAATGTGGACCCCATCGAGTTGCGTAAAAAAAATTATTACCAAGAAGGGGATGAAGTCCCCATCGCAAAGATGTTGGGTGAGGGCAGGGAAGGATTCCCTGTTGTTCTTAATACAAGTGGAATCGAAGCATGCATTGACCGTGGTCGCAAACTTATCGATTGGGATACGATTCGAAATTCCGAAAAATTAGGTGTATTTCGTCGAGGTGTTGGGTTTGCTACGGTTACCCAAGCTTCCGGAATCGCCGGAGTAGACATGGGCTCCGTATACATGAAAATGAATGAAGATGGTAGTTTCAATTTAAATGTAGGTGCCACAGATTTAGGTACGGGTTCAGATACAGCTTTAGCCCAAATTGCCGCCGAAGTACTGGGAGTGTCAGTAGATAAAATCATTGTGCTCTCATCTGATACGGATACGACCCCTTTTGATACCGGAGCGTATGCGTCCAGCACGACCTATATTTCCGGCGGAGCTGTAAAAAAAGCAGCTGAAGATGTGTTGCAGCAAATATTAGAACAGGGGAAAAAGATACTGGATGTAACCCAGGTAAAAATTGATGATAATCATGTGGTTTCACCGGACGGAAAATCAATTTCATATGAGGATATTTGTACAAAATCATTCTATACCGACCACCAAAAACAAATTCAAGCGACGGCGTCGAAGATGAGTTATGATAGTCCACCGCCCTATAATGCCACGTTTGCCGATGTAACGGTTGATACGGAAACCGGATTTATGAAAATCAATAAAATCGTATCCGTTACAGATTGCGGTCAGGTAATTAATCCCCAGATGTCTGAAGGCCAGGCGGAAGGGGCGATTCCCCAGTCTCTTGGGATGGTGTTGTCGGAATTCATGATTTTTGATGAAAAAGGCAAAGCCATCAATCGGGATTTTGAAAATTATCATATTTATACTGCAATTGACATGCCGGAAATTGTTACTGAATTTGTTCATACCAATGAGCCGTCTGGTCCTTTTGGCGCAAAAGCTGCTGCAGAAATCCCAATTAATGGTCCTGCTCCGGCTGTAGTAAATGCTGTTTATAACGCGTGTGGAGTCAGAATTAGGAAATTGCCTATCACACCGGAAGCTGTTCTTTCAGAATTTTCAAAAACCAAATAATTCAATACAATAAGAATTCAAGTCAAAATCGATTAATTGAATCTTGTTGTTTTGATTTCCTTTTCATCGATATAATGTTATAATTCTAGTATATGTTCGTAAAATTAGGTTTTTTGAAAGATGGCCGACACCGATAATTAATCCTTACAAGAATGGCAAACAAATATTTCCTAAAAACAATTGACTTGCCTTCGTTTCTTGCCGTAAAATGACACCGCATGCAAATTAACAACGATAACAACAAATCAAATAAAATGGAGGAACAAATGAAACGCGTTTCGATATTACTTCTATCCGCAGTAATAATGATGTCGGCTTTGAATGCACAGACCACATTGGGCGGGTATACTATTGGTTTGGATGTGGGCTATCCTATTTTATCAGGTGAAACTTTTGATGATTTAGGCACTGAGCCTGTATTCGCTATCACAGTTGGTACACCGTACGGTATGCCTATCGGACCTTTTGATGTTGGTTTTAACGCAGGAATTGGATCGATGAATGGATTAACGGCCGCGTATGCATATGCTAATGCAGCTGTTTATAATCTTCCTCAGGGTCCTGTGTCAGTATTTGCTGGTGCAGGTTGGCTTGGAGGAATAGGTGTTACAGGTGGTGCATCATTTGATTATAATATACCCAATATGCCGGTAGTTATTAAACCATACGCCCGAGCAGTAGTCGCTTTTGCTGGTGGTTCAGATGGTAGTGCCATTACTGGTTTTGCCAGTATTGGTGCTATGGTCAGTTACTCACTCTAATAGAAGTGAAATAATATATCTTGTCTAAAATGGATTGATCTTTTTTAGAATAAGATACTAGTATTAAAAGCCTCAAGAGGTTATATGATTTCTTGAGGCTTTTTTTATTACGCATTTATTTTTATCCTAATCTGCAAAAGCATCTTAATCTGTTCAACATTTCATTACTGATAAATGGCGTTATTTGGTTATAAACTGCAATTTATTTCCGAGTCCAGATTTTTATGGTTTTTAGTCGCTTTGTGGTGTAAGTAATCAGTTGCTTTTGCAAGCTGTGCTCCGATTATAAATATGCCGAGGGAATTGTAAGAAGCCATCGTTTCAGGTTTTAATTCTATTATACATAATCTGTATCCCTAAAAACGTATCCCTAAAGTGGTAATATTTGACTAAACCTGACAAACTGTGACAGTTTAAATAGTAATAAAAAACCCCTGATCTCACGACGGAAATCGGGGGTTATTATCGAGTGGGCCCTCAGGGATTCGAACCCCGGACCAACGGATTATGAGTCCGCTGCTCTAACCACTGAGCTAAGGGCCCTAAAACAAGCACTGAATTTATTATATGAAAAAGATGAAAATTATATGTTTATTTACTTTTTTGTTTTCGGATTGACCGAATAGTAAACGAATATTAAAATAAAGATTCTTTCAGGGTAATATGGTTTTTCAATTTTTGTAAATTCTAACCCTACAATTCTTAAAAGGATTATCTATGAACCCTACTTATACCTATACGTCAATTTCGCTCGTGCCCAGGCATTTATCAAACGTAATGAGCAGACATGATATTGACCTTTCAATTCAAATTGGATCGGGAGAATTCACAAAAAAACTGCGTATGCCCATTATACCGGCACCTATGGATACCATTTGCGGGTTAAAAATGTGCAAGAAATTTCATGAAAACGATATGTTGGGCATTATACATCGTTTTCAATCTCTTGAAAACAGGTTGGATGAATATCACTCCCTTACCGGAGATCAAATGGATGTAATTGTGGCTGTGGGGCTTGGTGAAGAAGAAATCGTTTCGCAGTTTTATAGTCTGGATGCAAGATACTTTATACTCGATATTGCGAATGGATTTAACAGTTCAGTAGAACCAATGATCAAACATATCCAATCCAAGAAGGATACATTTGTTATCTGTGGAAATGTAGCATCCCGGGAAGGATTTGCTTATTTATCTGACTTGGGTGTAGATGCCATTCGAGTAGGTATTGGGAACGGATCTATGTGCAGCACATCCATTATGACGGGCATTGGGCAGGGAATTGTTACCGCTTTAGAGGAATGCAAAAATCAAAAAGAGTCATCAGGATCTTCATCGTTAATAATTGCCGATGGCGGTGTGACCAATGTCGGAGATATTGCTAAAGCATTAGGTTTAGGTGCGGACTTAGTTATGATGGGAAAAATGTTTGCAGGAACAAAAGAAGCGGAAGGCAATGTGTTGAAATATGATGGAACCTTGTATAAAGCATATCGTGGGTCAGCATCCTTTGCAGTGCAGGCGAAACATAAGGAAAATCCCAATTATGTCGAGGGAGATGAAACCATCGTGAAGTATAAAGGAAGTGTGCAAAATATCATTAATGAAATAGAAGCCGGACTCAGGAGTTCATTCAGTTATATGGGGGCTCATGATTTGACTTCATTTCAGGAAAATGCTGATTGGGTCCTTTATACATTGGATCAAAAATTATTTAAGGCGAATAATTAGCAAGGTTACGTTAAAATAGAATATTAGTTAAATAACAAAATCTTCACCCGAACAGTAAACATTTTTATATAAGTAAGTTATTGTCTGTCACATTCTACATTGTTTTCTAACATCTGCATAAATTAAGGGTATAACCTGAATAGTAGTTGTTAACAATAAGGGTAAAGCCTTATATTTAAATATATTAATTAAGGGTATAGCCTTATGAAAGAACGTAAGCTCATTATTGATCAAATTGATCAAAAAATTATTAAGTACAAAAATCTAGATAATGTTACCATACCTTCAAAAGGATGGGTTTATTCAATCAGAATTGCATTGAATATGTCACTAAGACAACTTGGTGAACGGATGTCTATTACATCCCAAAGTGTATGGGAAATTGAAGATCGGGAAAAAAATGGATCAGTAACTCTTAATGTTCTCAGGCAAGTTGGGCAAGCTTTAAAAATGAAATTTGTTTATGGTTTTATACCGAAACAATTTTCATTGGAAAAAATGATTGAAGAAAGAGCTCTGGAGCTAGCCAAAGAAATTGTCCAAAGAACATCAGTGAGCATGGACCTTGAGGATCAACAGACATCTACAAAAAGAATAAATCAAGCTATTCAGGAAAAAGCACAGGAAATTAAAACAAACATACCGAAGTATTTATGGGATTAGAACTCAACTTTATCTCTAATCAAACACCTATTTCTGAAGAAGAAAAGGAAGGTTTACTTATTCAAACGATCTCAACCAGGAGTGAGTTGGATGAATTCGAGCAGCAAAATATTGAATCTGCAATCGAATGGACACTTCACCAAAACTTTAAATCAAATAAAATACTAACTATTAATTTCATGTTGGAAGTTCATAACCGAATGTTTAACAGGATCTGGAAATGGGCAGGTACGATTAGAAAATCAAATAAACACCTAGGTGTGGATAAATTTCAAATAACTCAAGAATTAAAAATTCTTTTCGATGATTGTAAATACTGGATTGAGAATAATACATTTTCAAACGACAGAATTGCACTCATGTTTAAACATAGGCTTGTATCCATTCATCCATTTCCCAATGGAAATGGCCGGCATTCAAGGCTGGCCGCTGATATTCTAATCTCCCACGTGTTTAAGGAAAAAGTGTTTTCTTGGGGTGCTTTAAATCTGACTAAACCAGGAGAATCGAGAAAATTGTATCTTGAAGCAATTCATGCCGCCGATCAAGGAAATATGGAACCTCTAATCGTATTTGCCCGATCATAAAATATTACACCCAACAATTATTCGGTTAATATTTGGGCGGGTATCCTCTTTCCCCGAATCGTTGCTTTCTTCCTATTCTTTTTTATATCATCCAATATTGCCACAAAACACGGAATTACAAAAAGTGTGAGCATTGTAGAAATCAATAATCCAAATAAAATAACATTTGCCAGAGGAGCCCACATCCCGGATTGACCACCAAGCCCAACCGCCATTGGCAATAAGCCTGCTATGGTTGTCAGCGACGTAAGAAGGATGGGCCTTAATCGTATTTGCCCGGAGTCTATAATGCTTTTCCAGTACTGGTTGGAACTCATATTCTCATTTGAGCGGCGATTATTAATAAAATCAATCATGACAATTGCGTCATTGACTACAATCCCTGCTAGAGCAACAAAGCCAAACATGGAAACAATGCTGAATGGATTCCCTGATATTAATAAGCCTAACATAGCTCCAATTAGAGAAAAAGGAACCGTGGTTAAGATGATCAATGGTTGTGAATAAGAATTAAACTGTGTCCCCAGGATTAAAAATATTATAATCAGGCTAAGTGCAAATAGTTGGCCAATATTTGCAAATGTGTTAGCGAATTCTTCGAATTGACCGCCGGTTTTTATTGATACACCGGGAAAAGCTCTTTCAATTTTGGTAAAGATACTGCTCAATCTGCTACTTACTTTATCAATTGTAATAACCGATTTATCTACATTGGCAGTGACCATAATCGTTCTTTTCTGATCAAACCTGTTAATTTCTGTTGGCCCGGGCTTTATTTCAAATTTCACAATATCACGAAGAGCAACGGTTTGCCCCATATTGTTGGTCACACGTAAATTAAGAACATCATCAAGAGATTTTCGGTTGGCAGCATCGTACCGGACAATGACATCTACTTCTTCGTCAGCATCTCGAAATTCAGTTGCCTTAACTCCATCAAATGCAGAGCGGACAAACATGGCAATCGTTTGAATATTAAATCCGTACAGGGCAGCTTTTTCCTCATCAGCGATAATCCTTATCTCATTTTTCCCGGCGGGGTAATTATCATTAATTCCGCTGACGCCTTCAAATAATTTTAATGAATCTTGGAGCGCTAGGGCTGCATTTTTGATATTTGTCAAGTATCGACCCTGTACTTTTATGGATACATCTTTTCCAACGGGCGGTCCTCCAGTAATCTCTTCATACTCAACAGAAATTGGTCCACTAATTGTTTTTACATTTTCTTCCATCATACGCATCATCGTTTTTGTCGAGACATCACGGGTTTCATTAGGTTCCAATTGGAACATAATCTGAGCTACATTCTTTTTGGTTAACCATTCTTCGTTTGCCTGGATTAGTCCGACATTCGTGATCATATGTGTTATTGCTTCCTGTGGAAGGTTTTCTGCCGCCTTCTCGAATTTTTTTACGATACGGTCAGTCTCCTCCAAACTCGTTCCTTCAGGTAGTTTTATTAACACTGTAAACTGGTCAAAATCTTCTTCTCCAAAAAGTTCAACACCAACGAGTGGTATGACTGTGAGTGAAAGTAATAACACCACAACCAATCCGATGATGACGAAATATCTACGTCTTAAAACTTTAACTAACAATCGTCGGTATTTCTTTCTGAAACGAATAAAAAATTTGCGGTCACCTTTTTTATGTTCCTTAGACTTCAGGGTCCAATCCGCATAGTGGGAAGGTAACAGAAAAAATGCTTCGAATATGGATGCGATGAGCGCCAACGAAAATACCAAGGGTATAATTCTCATGAATTTCCCCATGATACCTGTCAATAAAATCAATGGTAAAAAAGCGGCGATGTTTGTCCCGATCGATGATAAAATTGGGGTGACGACTTCTTTGGTACCCATGATTGCAGAATCAACCGAATTGTATCCTTTTAATCGGTATCGATGGCAATTTTCAATGACGATAATCGCATCGTCAACAATGATACCCAGGACCATTACCAAGGCAAATAACGTGCTGCCATTCAAAGAATAGCCCGTTATTTTCATAAAAATAAAGGTAATAAAAAATGAAATAGGAATGCCCAGGGAAGCCAACAACGCATTTCTTTTACCAAGAAAAATATACAAGACAATCATGATAATGACCATACCGATCATAGCATTGTTTCGAAGAACATTTAATACACGATTTATATAGATAGAATTATCCATTGTGTAGCCAAATGTCACTCCGTCTGGAGCTTTTTGACTGAAGTTGATGACGACCTGTTTAATATTATCAATCGTTTCTAGTGAATTGGCATCGCTCTTTTTGGATAAAGAAAAAGTAATGGATTGCCTACCGTTAAGGCGCGATAAAATTTCTAATTCTTCGCGACGATCAACGACGGCAGCCACGTGGAATATCTTGATGAACTCGCCGCCTGGGGATTTCCGTATAATCGTGCTCTTGATTTCAGCAAGCGATTGATACTCTCCCAGTGATCGTATTAGGTATTCTGTTTTACCGATGGAAATATTACCACCTGGAACATTTAAATTCCTGATTTTCAACGCCAGGACAATTTCATCAAATGAAATACTGTATGTATTGAGTTTTGATGGATCAACTTCAATCCATATTTCTCTTTTGGCAAAACCTGAAACTTGAACTTTAGCGATTCCGGGTAAATCAGTTAATTCATCTTTTAATTCGTCGGCGATTTTAAATGCATTTTCCTCGGGGATTGAGAATGCCATATTCACGGTAATTACCGGCTGAAAATCACTACTGCTAAAATCATCAATATACGGGTCTTCCGCATCCTCCGGTAAATTTACCTTGTCGATTTCTGATTTGACTTCGGATAATTTTTTACTGAACTCATCAGCGGACATATCCTCAAATTTAATTAACAAAAATCCAAAGCCTTCGCCTCCGGTGGATTGTATCTCAGAAATCTTTTCAATGTCCTTGATTTCATCTTCAATGGGATCCACAATGAGGTTCTCAGTTTCAGTGGGCGCTGCCCCCGGGTAAGGAACAGTGACAAAAACCCAGTTAAAATCAATGTTGGGATTAAGTTCCCTCGGCAGCTGCATCAAAGACAGCCCTCCAAAAGCGAATAACCCAATCATGAGCATGTTTACCAGAACAGAATTTTTTACTGAAAATTTTGCAATATTCATTATGGTTCTTTTCGTGTGCTCATCTTTGAAATATTAAATCGATTACTTGGAACTACTTTTCCACATTTTCTAAATAAACTCGTGTGTTTTCTCCCAGATTTTTCATACCGGTAATAACGATCATATCACCTTCCACTATACCGGAATACACAATCGTTTGGAGTCCAAAAGTTTGACCTGTTTCTATCTTCGTTAATTTTGCAAATTTTTCTTCAATTTTATAGACATAAAGATCACCGTTTTTAGAAACAATTACATCGCTAGGTATCGTTAATTGCTTCTTCAAATCAGTAATCATTAAATCCACCCTGGCGGTCATGCCGGCGCGAATTTTCTTGTCAGCAGAATTTGAAAGATGGATTTCAATTTTGTAGGTACCCGTGATCTCATCCGCCTGAGGAGATACATATCTGACTTCACCTTCGAATCTTTCATTATCCAGGGCAGAAATGGTTATGTTAGCCCTCGATCCTACTTTAGCATTATTAATTAAATCCTGGGAAATACCAATCTCAACTTTTAAGGTATTAAAATCGATAACTCGATACAGAACCATACCCGGATTCACCATGGTTCCCAATTCGATATAATCTCTGGAAATGAAACCGGTAATGGGTGATTTGATGCGCGTGTTATTATAATTCCGCTCCATCAAACTCAGATTTGCCACCGCTGCTAACAGATTTGCTTCAGAATTCTTTACAGCAAGATTAGAATTCTCGTATGCTATTTTTGATATATCTTCGTTATTAAACAACAGTTCGTCGCTTTCAAGATTTAGTTTGGCAATTTTCAAATTATTCTCTGCAGATAATTTTTGTGACAGCGCCTGCCGGAATTGATAATAAGGTATTTCATCATCAATGATGGCAAGTTCATTTTCTCTTGACACTGGCTGGCCTAATTTTATATTAATTTTTTCCACTTTCCCCGATACCTCAGAAACAATGTCAACTGAACTGATGGGCTTTAAGATGCCAGTGAATGGTATAGAGGCTTCAATAATACTTTTCTTTACGATTGCAGCTTCCACCGGAACTGTAAAAATTTCCTTTATTTCAGAAATTGCATCGGTTGTAGTTGTCGTCTCTTCATTGCTTTTTTTATTGCCTCCGCAAGACACCAACAATATTGAGAGGGCTGTTAACGTTGCCTTGTTAAGTAATCGATATTTCATTAAAAACTCCATTAGAATTCTTTCATCAATTGATATCAACAATTTTATCTAGTTTGCCAAGCAGGTAATACAATTCAACGATGGCTGAAATAAAATCATACTGGTTATTAATATCTGCCAGTTCAGAATTTTGCAGATCTAATTTGGTATTAATAAAATCAAGATTTGAAATTACGCCATTGTCTTTTTGCTGCTCGATTATCCGGTAATTATTTTCAGAATAAATTACGTTCATCTGTGATAATCGCCGCTGTGTTTTAAGGTTTATGATTTTATTTACAGTTTCAGATAAGACAAATTGGATATTGTTTAATTGATCCTCATAGTTTTCGACATTTTGTTGGTATTCGAAGTATGCCGATCTTGTTTTAGAAAGATTCTGGAAACTGGTGAACAATGGGATTGAAAGATTAATCAAATAGGTTTCCGGTGAATAATCATCCAATTTTAACGTGCTATTCTCTCGCCAGGCATAGGTGTAACCAAAATTGACGGATGGTAAAAAGGAAGCCTGGGTGTTTTTATAAAGTAATTTGCTTATCTGTTTCTGTGATCGACCCGTGGCCAGCGCTGCATTCGCCATTATTAGATCGCTTTCATTTAGATTAATCATATTTAAAATTTCATCGTTTGACATCTGATCAATTTTATCGGATTCATCCATAATTGTGTTTGGAATTGTATACTCAACTTCAATCTTTGTATCAATATCCAGATCAAGCAGATTTGTCAATATTGATTTTGTTGTCCGTAAGTTTGATTCTGCGCTGGTAAGAGCAGATTGCTGTTTCTGATAATCAATTTCCCAGAATAATACTTCATTTTTCGAAAAACGCCCGGCAGACTTCTGTCGCTGAGCTTTCTCGAAATTTAACTTGGTTAGATTTGCGAAGTTTTCTTGAAGCCTTAGTAATTCCTGAGTTTTCAGCACGTTGAGATAACTGCTTATCACTTGAAATAAAGTGGTGTTTATGGCTGATTCATTCATCTTATCTGCAGCGATTTTATTGGCATTAGCGATTCGAATGCCATTGAGTACCGCCCCATTAAAAAGAGGAACTGAGACGTCTATGGCTGAATAATAAGACTCTTGGAATACCGTTTGCGGTATCTGTTCACTTAATTCAGGTGGTAAATATAATCTAAAATCCCGTTCGGCCAGGGTTTGGTCATCAATGTGCATATAGCGTGTACTAAACTGAACAGTTGGGAGCAGCTGTGACCATGCCTGGTACTTGTCCCATTGAGCTTTATTGAGACCATAACCACTCAATTGAATTTGATTATTGTCTCGCAAGGCTCTGTGTACAGAACTTTGTAAAGTTAAATAAATTGCCTGATCCTGTTCTTGCGAAAATCCAGAAGAAATCATTTGAGTAGCTGAAATGACTAAAAAAATAATTTGATTTCTTTTAGATTTATTAACGAAGATCACTTATGGTCTCTCGGACTATAATCTTATAAACAATCATTTTGGTCAGAACATCTCTATGCAATGAATAAAAGTTAGATTATAATCGTTTTATGAAAATGGTTAGTTGCCATAGTTTAGAGCCTGAAATTTAAGTAAAATTGGATCAAAACCAGTAACGAAAATAAATGGATGCTTAATTTGCTCCCCTCTAAAAATAGTTCCAATTTTATAACTTGATTTCGGGTAGTATTTTTACATTGAGTTTCATAATTATTCCTTGCAACTGGAAATAATCAATATTAGGTTACACATAACCTAAAGAACTGTCGGACGCAAGAGCCGACGATCAATCCTACTTACTGTCGGGCATATGGATCGACTGCGCAACCAAATAAACAGAGAGGATAATATGAAAAATTATCATGAAGAAGGATTGGTATTTTTTAGCGATATTACCAATTTTACCCACACGACTAAAAATATGAAGTCAGATCAGAGCGCAAAAATTCTGACTTCCTTCGCCGAAATCACTCACCGTACTGGAAATTCCGGAAGTTTCGGACAGTGATTCCGGTAATCTTTCGGACACTTA
>CAZIFK010000050.1:0-16999 GCA_964538995.1 uncultured bacterium | reverse complement strand
GGTAGCCCTGTACCTTTATGTATTTATCAGAGTCAAAGCGCACTTCCACTCCAGGGTCTATGGTTAAAGTCACCCCTGAATCTATCATAGTACTGCCCGTTATGATGTAAGGATGTCCTGAAAGTATCCAAGTAGTATCAGTGGATATTATACCACTTACATAAGTTTGAGCTGAAAGAAAGCTACTCGCCATAAGAAGAATCAACGTTGTAAATATCAATCTCATCTAATCATCACCATTTTCCGGGTTTCGCTGTATAGCCCGGCATGTATGCGGTAAAAATAAAATCCACTACTCACGGTCTGACCAGCATCATTGCGCCCGTTCCAGAAAACCGAGTGAAACCCGGCTTCCAATGTGTTTTGTACCATGGTGCGAATATGGTTGCCCCGGATATTATAAACGATGATTTCAACGGGAGATGCATACGTTAAGCCAAAATAGATCTGCGTATTGGAATTGAATGGGTTGGGATAATTTTGTTTTAACTGAAATGAAAGAGGAATGTTGTCCGTCCTTGTTGATATAGTGGTTGTATCTTCACCGGTTCCAAAGAGGATAATTTCCGCTGTACCGTTTACTGGGTCTGTACTAGTGAGAAATATTGTATCCATAAATACGCCTGATTTTACGGGAACAAAATGAACGCCAACCTGCAAGGAATCTTGTGGCTCTAATGAAGAGATTGTGTAATATGACAATGTAAAAACCGAATCATTTTGGAGGGACAATCCAAATGTCATTGCCGCCGTTCCGGAGTTCTTTATTGTAAATGTCCAGCCATCTGATTCATTACCAATCGACACTGTTCCAAAATCATGTTCAGTTTCGGACACTTCTAAAACCGGAATGGCTAATGAAAAATAGCAGGCAGAATAAGACCCAAATCCAAAAGTACCGTTTCCAGTCGTAAAAACAGGATCCAATTCATACTCGTCAAAACCATTACCCAAATTTGTCCAAATAAATATTCGGATCGAGTCGCCATCTTCAAAACCCGGGAGGTTGTATTGTTCCGATCCTTCCCACGCTGTCACAGCAAAATTACCGGAACCATTATAGGTATCAGCACCAACACAAAGTGTATCTGCAAAAAGACCGATTTCATCACCAATTTGAAGAAAGGAATCGTCTAAACTATCAGTCAACATAATCACCTGATAGGGCAGCCCGGTTGAATCAACCGATTCAAAGTGGGTTTGAGGATGTAACGACCAATTCATGACTGTCAATGCCATTATTAATACAGATCTCAAGGGATACACCCGTTATTTTAACAGGAGAAGTTTCTTACTCTTGTTGTATTCCGGAGTTTCCAAACGGTAAATATATACACCGCTTGGAACTTGTTTTCCACGCGCATCCTTTCCTTTCCAAGTAGCTCGATGAAAATTAGCTAATTGAAATTCATCCAATAATATGGCTACCTCTTGTCCAAGCATATTATATATTACTATGCGAACGCGGGCATCCTCCGGAAGTTGATAAGGAATAATCGTCGTTGGGTTGAACGGGTTAGGATAATTGTTTCCTAATGCATAAGTATTCGGTAAAACATTCCCACCTGTTGATGCTCGTTGAATAACCGAATAATTCGTTCCTTCAAATTGGGCATCTTCTTCGCTACGGAATTCTACAAAAAGTGAATAGACTGTTTTATATTTCGATGAATATAACTTTAAAGCTATCGGTTTATTCTTCGTATAGCCCTGAACGTCGACATTTTCATTACCTGCCCAAGCTGTTACAGAAAGAGGCCAGTCACCTGTAAAAACACCTGCTCCAACGCATAATTCACCATCGAATATACCAATTTCATCACCATTTTGGAGTCTTCTACCTTCAAAATCAGTTGAGTGAATTACGATGGCATATGGTAAACCGGTACGATCATATTCAAAATGTTTCACTGATGGAATCTCATTCGCTATTATCTTTGATGGAGCATGAGTTACTGTAGGATATGTAAAATTCAAATCGGTATTTCCTGATAAGAAAATCTTATATCCTCTACCAGGTTCAAAATTTCCAATCGTATTAACATCCATTGACGGAATCCACGAACCACCATACGCATCTTGAATGATATCAATTGAATCTTGTATTTCAGAAAATATTGAAGTATCCGCAGCAATCTCAGGTAAATAACTAATATAATTCCAACGATTTGAATGAATGGTAAGTGGCCAGTTGGAATTATCTATATTTAAGCCGGGATAGCTCAATTCACTATTTGTTGAATCAAAATATAAGTAATAGCCTTCTGTCAAATTAACTGATCCAATCGTATTAATGGAGTAATCAGGTATATATGCGCCACCATGATCATCATATACAATTTTTAACCCATTAATATTTCCAAAAACGGCGCTTGCATCCTGATCTTGCGGAAACATATTTAATGAAACAAGGCTGAACTGATTGGCTGTTATGTCAATATTATTCGTTGAAAAAACAGTTGCATTGATTGAACCTTCATTAAAACCGTTTGCAGCAAATGATCCATCGCCCATTAATAATTCCGTTATTTCACCTGTACCGTACCGATATTGACTGTTATCCCAAATTTTTATTTTATATGAATTCGATTCATTAAACCCAATCGATTTAACAACGAATGGATAATTATTGTTAAATATTCCAGCCCCTACACAGGAATCTCCGTCGAAAATAGCAACCTCATCACCTGCCTGAAAATCATTTCCATCAATATTACCATCATTCATAACAAAATAAAACGGATCACCTGTTTCTTCAGTTGGAAAAAACTGCAAGGCGGGGATAAATGTATAGTCTGTCATCAATAATAACGGAAGTTCTATATAAGGATCCGATTTATCATTTGATGTATAAGGAATCATACTTGTAACCGAGCTGACATTGGTGGGCGGAATCGCGATCTCAATGTCTACTGATGATGAGGGCGAAACAGTACCAGTTATATTAGAAAACATATCCGGGGTTAAGAATCCACTTCCACCAAACCATTCAAGACTTTCTCCAGGCGGTTGCCACTTGAGATATGTATAAGCCGACCCGCCATATTCAATGAAATCAATTATGACTTCATGGACACCTTGTTCAATATATTGGTTTTGCCCGCACCAACAACAGCCACCGGTCCATATAATCCAATTACCATCTACAGACATTCTTATATTGTCATCAATACAATATTCGAAGTAATAGTCACCAGTTACAGGAAAGTTCACCGAACCTGTCCACCGAATATGGAAATTATCATCAGGTACACCCGAAGGTAGTTGAGAAACATCATCCCAGTTAAAATTAATTTCATCATCTGTCCTGACTGCCAGTAATTCAGAAAAATTATCCCAATCACTATTGTTATAATAATAACCGGTTAAGAAATGATCTAAACTATCTTCTTCCAAGACATAGAATAGATCCTTCACACCATTGTTTAGAATCTGAAAATTGATGACAGTTGTATCTTCTTCGGAGTCAGTTGATTGGATAAGATAAGCCGGCCAAAATGCAATCTCTGCAAGTCCGGGACGCCCAGTAACAGAAACCGAATTGATACTCTCGGAATTTGGATAAACAGATGTAACAACAAATTTGTAATCCAGATTATTCGTTAGACTTGATACAGACGCTGTAGTATCTGTCGTTAACAAACTAAACGTATAATCCGTTTCAGTTGTTAATTTTGAATACACATTATAACCGGTTAATGAATCTCGATTCACTGCCGACCAACTCAAAGTAATTTCTTGATCATCTCCATCGATTAGTGCGAGGTTATGGGGATTACCGTGGTCGTAATAATGAGCGCCCATGTCCAGTATGGAACCATCGGGGTCGGTGTATAAAATATATCCGGCGTCAATTAATGGAGATGTACCCAAAAGTGAATAATTATTGTTGTCAGCTTCAACGAACTGTGGATCGAGGTAAATATTGGAATAAATATCTGATGGATCGCCGTTAACATTCTGGCTGTTTACAGTCCCCATATCCGTAGGATATCCAGAACCGGAGAACAAATTATCATTATTCCAGAAAGCGTTATTATTGAAATCAATTGACCCTGTATTATTGTTAATATAAGAAGCATAACGGCTATCCGTAATAACATTGCTATGCGTAAAAATGTCGCCTGAATTATTTTCGAAATATACCGCAGCGCCACCTGATCCATTGTTATTATCCATATCAGCATTTACGAGTGTATTGTTGCTGATCTCTATATCATGACTATTATCTCTTATTTCTAAGCTGTTTTCATACGTATCGTAAATAGTGTTATAGCTTATCTTATAGTCATAAGAATCGTTTTCGGTAAAATTTCTGCTATTCTGGTAGTATATCCCATCACGGCAATTCACAATTTCGTTTGAGACAATTTCCATTGTACTTTGGCTGACATAAATACCATTTGTATAATGAGTGTTATGTTGAATAAAGTTATTCTTAATCAGTCCAAAACAGTCGTGATGAATTCCAATATAGCTTTTTCCTTCAAATATGTTGTCAGTGATGATTAATGGTTTTATTTGCCTCATATATAATGATTGATTATCATAATTATTATGATCGGAATAAAAGGAATTATTTGATATTATTAACCCAACACAATCATAGGCTGCGATATCACGGCCATAATTTTGGTAAAAAATATTGTTCGAAATCAGTACATCCCCGCTTGAACTCCAAAGTCTAATATTAAGAGCGCCTCCATCTTGATTTTGGTCTTGGTAATTATATGAAAATGTAGAATTTTGAACTTTATAATTTCTATTATTACCACCATAAATTGCTATGGCACCCCGTCGATTATGACTGAATCGGCAATGATCAAATTGAATATCCGATACGTGGTTTATACGTACTACACCACTAGCTACCCATTCACTCCAGCCATCCCCATTCTCAAATACACAATAATCAAATCTAGATCCTTTGGCATTGCTATTTAGATGTATGTATTCCCAATCACCCGAACCCGGTTGACTTGAATGAGATGTAAATAAGATCGAATCTTCTTCCGTACCTGTTGCAAATATCGGTCCTTGGGCGTCAATTCGATAATAGCCATCAAAGGCGATAATGACACCAGGTTCGATCCAGAGTGTATCATTGCTTGAAACGGATAAATTCCCTGTCACTAAGTAATATTTATTAGATGCTAATGTCCCTGAAATTGAACCTGATATTTCCTGAATATCTCTAGCAATTAATTGAATCGTTCCAAAATCGTAATTATTACTGAGGAATACGGAAGACAGGTGGACGGGCACACAACCCTCTTTGGTAATATCAACGGAATAAATAGAAATTGGGAGAATAATATTAAAGAAGCCTGTAGAATTTGTCAGAACACTATCTTTGATTCCGGATGAAGATTCCGGATGAAAAACAATTTTCACACTGGAATGATCAGTCGCATCTTCTACTTGTACCATTCCATAGGCAGCAACAATCATACTGTTATCAGAGATGGCAGATATTTCATCAGTAATCATTAATTCGCTGCTGTTACCATCATCAAATACGCCCGTTACTTTGTAGTAATATTCTGTTCCTTCCTCCAAATCGTTATGAGTATAACTATTCCCCCCGGAAAAAAATGTTGCCAATTGTTTCTCAGTCGTAATCTCTACCTCAGGATCGGTGTCATAATATAGATTATATCCCAAAAGAGTACTGCCAATCGGTACGGGTGTTCCCCAAGATAGTGCAACCGATCCGTCATTCTGGGAAACAGCGTTAAAATCAACTAAAGATTCAAACAAACTAACATTGAAACGATGATATTCATAAGGTACGTAGTAAGGTGATGTTAGTGTATCTGATCCATCGGTGATTTCAACAAAATAATCTACTCTACTGAATAATGATTGCCCGGGTATGTCACCGGAATAGTTATTGCCTGTTGTATTGCTCATGGCAATAGTGGTCCATTCAGATTCAAGAAAACCTTCTGCCTGGAGCAAATTGGGTGTATAATCTGTATATGATGCGTTTATGATATTCCCATTGTTTTGATTATTGGAATAATCAATTGCGCTTGAACTGGGTTCTTCATTAAAACGCCAGTATCCAACGAGACCGGTTTCAGTGCCAAAAAGTTCCCGACTCATATTCGATAATATATCATTGGATGACCTGGCAGTATTCCAAATCCTTACTTCATCAATTGATCCGTTAAATTCTTGACCGTGATGCCGGCGATAACCAATTGTAATTCCATCAGGTGAGTAATTGATCGTCCCGCTGTTCTGCCAATTCCAATTACCATCCAAAGCCCCGTTAATGTATAATTTTGCATCATTTCCATCGTAAGTTGCAGAAATATGATACCACTGACCAACATTCAACTGGGTATTGCCATCCCAGCTACTACTGCCCGTGTTGGTCCAAATGTGCCAACGGATTCTACGATCCCAACTATCATAGGTTAGTAGAAAACCTTCATTTCCGTTATTTGCACGGTTAGAAAAAATATACGAATTCCCTGTTGAATTGGGTTTTATCCAGGCTTCTACAGAGATACTATTTCCAAAATAATAGTTGCTATTGTGAGGAATTTCCACGCGGTCTCCGGAACTATTCCCATCAAATTCTAAAGCAGTATTGTTGCTGTTATCAGCATAAAAGCCATCCGGTGTAACCCGGTAAAATAATGTAGACGTAATTGACTGATTCAATAATGGCGTAATAGTAGCGCTTACTGAGTAAGGTCCTACGGTATCGCTGGTGGTGGAGCTGAGTGGCGTATGATCTATTAAAAAAGGAAAATAAAACGGTTTTGCGCCCATATCAGAGACAGTTCCATCCGCATCCAGATAGTCTGGACTACCGGCATTAATAGCAGGCGAAGATACCATTAACTCATAATCAACAAAATTCGTAAACTGCGGATCCATAAAAATGTTGGAATAGATATCCGCCGGATCTCCATTTGCGTTTGTGGCAATGACATCTCCAAACCCCTGGGGAAAATCGTCATCTTGTATAAGATTACTATTGGCATAAAAAGAGTTGTATGATAGATCCATATAACGATTGTTGTAGGAGTAAAGGGCATTACTATTTCCATAGACTATGTTACTATGAATAGAAAGAGAGTCGTTATCGCGTAAGTGAACGCCTCGATGTCCATTTGTAAATCCATAGATCGTATTATGATGTGCTTCAACTAATCTGCTATTATACCGCATATCTAAACCTTCGTAACAACAGTCATCAGGATCTTTTTCGATAATATTATATGCAATTTGTGGAGGTGTTGATTGATTATGAGAATTATTATCATAATCTGTATAATACAATCGCCCTTCAATATAATTATCTAATATGTTTACATGTGCACTACTCCACACACCGATAGCATTCCATGCATAAATATTCTCTAAAACATTGTTTTGAAAGTCTATCAACGAATTATCATGAAACTGTACTGTCCAATCGTTTTCAATATTACTAAATAAGCAGGAATCAATAGTAGCTGTCGCCCAGCCATCCGTATATAAGGCACGACGTTTGCCGTTTATAAAAGTTGAATTTGTTAATTCCACATTTGAACCACTTCCGTGTATATAAAAGCTGTCGTCAAAATTCGATAATAATAAGTTCCTATAAACAACCTGTGAGTAGTAGTTATTAATATTCCAATAATTATTACTCCCGCCGGAAAAATTGGAATTGTTAACATTTCCATAAGAATAATTAAGATACAAATCCCCTCGACTACTAGTTCGAAACGATGAATGATTTATAGACGCTAACGACGAACTAATTTCCAATTGAGCAGTATTTCCCTCACCGTAACTAAATACACAATAGTCAAACTGATTGGCAATATTGGTCGAATCATAATCATTATAATAGACATAGACGCCTCCCCAATCACCGGCAGCGGGTGGTGACATGGCAGAAGTAAAGTAGATCGAATCCTGTTCCGTGCCAATGGCAGTAATGGGTCCATAGCAGTTGAGGTTGTAATTCCCGGCGAACATGATTCTAACCCCGGGGTTTATAGTAAGTGTTGAATCCTGTGGAACAATCAAATCCCCTGTAACTCTATAAATATGATCAGCAGTAAGTATACCTGAAAGTGTATCGGAAATGTCAAGTATTGTACCTGATTGAAGCGTTACATCGGATAAGGTAGCGTCTTCCGTTAAATAAAGATTGCTCACATAATGTGGAAGGTAATTTTCTTTGGAATACTCAATATTATATATACCTATTTCCAAAGCAATTGTATATCGACCATCTGAATCTGTAATAGTGCTATCTGTAACAGCGCTTGGTGAAACAGCGGTACATTTCACTTTAATTGAAGAATGATCCTGTTGACTCTCTAAATACGCATTTCCGTCCACATTTATCTGCGTAGCATTCAAGAAAGAAAAAATTGTAATAAGGATTGCATAATACTTTTTCATGACGATGCCTCTTGTGAATAACTTAAGTTATTTCCATACTGTTATGATTCCAGACTGTACCCGTTGTAAAACTGAATTGTTGTAAATATCCCTAACGGTACACGTTTGACTTAATTCAACGGATGACTCCTGAATTGGTCCTCGGTGAGAAAACAAAAATCTAATTAAATTCCCCGATCCTGATACACCGGATACATTGCCTCCAGCCGTCCCAATGTCCATAGTAAAATGTCCGGAAAGGGTATCTAAATCGATGAATGAAATGATGTAACCTACGCTTTGCATGAGGAAATCATTTGAATCATCTTCCAAAAAATAATTTTCTAATTTCAAGTCTTCTGTACTATACTTTAATTCTACGTGTGTACCCATAAAATCAATAACATCATTTAATCTCACAAAAACAAAAAAAGTACTACCGGAATCAACGAATGCATGACTTGGAGAAATAAATAATTCTGATCCTTCTTCAACATTGACGTCAAATTCAATCCTTGGCCAATTGCTTTCCTTATAATTTGTGGGATATTGGCTTCTTAATTCAACAGAATAATGTTTGTCTTCCAGATTCGTAATCTTAAGGGTGTGTAAACCGGTTGTGCTATCATACGTCCAAAATGAAAAATCTTTTTTTAATATATCATCCCCGGAGAACCATGTTGACCAGCTACTATTGTCGACCCGGAATGAAAACAATATTTTATGTGGTATCCGTGTTAGAGTATTTGATGAGTCTGGCCAATAAACACTGTCTGAATGACGGAAGGAGAACGTCACCTCATTAGAATCAAGAATGTCTCCATCCAATGTGCCTGAAAAAATAGTCGTTGAAGGTGCAACATAATTCGGGTCCTTTGGATCAAATAAATTTTCTACGTCCGACACAATAACAGTGCATGACCATATTAATAATAATATAGTACTTAGACTTAAGTAATGTTTTTTTTGAGGATATTTGTACAACGTCGGTTACCCCATTATTTCAAATTTAACTATTATATATAATAGCCTTAGTGATTTTAATCACACTATTTCGCTGTTAATTTCCAAACGCCATCCCAGTCTTTTTCCGGAGGATTTTCCATAAAATATTTACAGCGGGAAATATAAACTTTACTTGGAGTTGTTGGACGAGTCGGAAATTCATCTTCTAACACTGCTGATGCTTCAAATTTTTTCAAGGCATCATCCCATTTTTGGTTATTATAGAATTCAAGACCTTTATGAAACAATTTTAGCATTTTAATAGTGTTACCATCCAGTTCACCTTTTTCAGCTAATAGTTCATATACACGAACAGGCAATTTTTTACCCTTAACTGTCACATAATCTAACGTTCGCCACTCAAATTGATCCTTTACTTTTTCATAGGTTTTTTCAGCAGCCTGGATATATACACCGTATTGTTTTGAAGAAGCTTCCAGCCTCGACGCCAGATTCACAGTGTCGCCCATCATCGTATAATTCATACGCATTTCAGATCCCATATTACCCGTAACCATTGGACCCGAGTTCAACCCTACTCTATGACGAAGATCATGTACTAATTCCGGCATATTAGGATCTTGGCTCCATTTTTCTCTTAATTCTGCTATTTTCTTTTCCATGTCCAATGCTGTTTTGCACGCTAAATATTCATGTTCTTCTACAGGAACCGGAGCACCATAAAATGCAACAATCATATCGCCAATATATTTATCTAATGTTCCTTGGTGGTCCAGTAAAATGTTAGTCATTTCAGTTAAATAATCATTCATTAGACTAACCATTTTTTCCGGTTCCATGACTTCTGAAAAAGCTGAAAAACTCTGGATGTCAGAAAAGAATGCTGTATGATAACCTGCATCACCTCCCAATTTTGGTTCTTGTTTTTCTTCATACATTTGGTCAATCAATTCCGGTGATATATATGCTCCAAATGTGTTCTTTAAAAATCTCTTATCTTTTTGTTCATTTAAAAATTGATACAACACATTGCTGACGTAGGTTAGTACAATGGCCGCCATGGGAGCAACCATTGGCAAAACATACGATTCACCAATCCCGGGAAGAGATAAACTAAACATACCTTCACTCGAAAACAGTTTCCCCAAAGTTACTTTTATCAACCACCAATAATCATTTATAAATGCACCACAGACGATTCCGAAATAAACAACTCCTTCAATCATTACAAGTAAAGCAGCAATGATTGGGTTAACAAAATCCAACAGAAAAAACGCGATAAAAGCCAATAATAATATTAACAGAATATGTTCCCATGGCAATCCATGACGGGACAGATCTGTTACTGCCCCTCCTAAAGTTTCAATAAAATTCCTATGTAAAACCGTTTGTATTGCATTGGCGTGGGTTTCCATACCAGGTGTCATTTGCTGAATGCCCAGGTAGTTATAAAAAGGAGTATATTTCACATCATGGATGACTTCAATAGCAACACCAATTATTACGATCTTATTATAAAACGGTGTTTGGGTTATATCAAATTCGCCTCCAATGCCAAGCGCTTCGATGGTGGCTTCCCGATCTACTGGATCTTCGATAGCCATGATCCATTCCGGCAGTTCTCCGGGTAGGAATTGTGTCATCCAATCCACATCTTCCATGGGATCTTTTAAATCGATTTCTTCAGTATCAATCACATGGACTACAGAAAAACGAGGGAATGTACCCCAGGGCGGTAGATTTTCCTCTGTCTGCACCCTATATCCGGATGCCGGACCATAATAATTCACCAAGAACGTATTACTTCTTCCATAGGCATTTATTGAATATGGACCGTACGTCCAGAGGCGTTTATCAGGATCATATCTTGGCACAGTTGTATCCGGCAGGTCCGCAAATGCTTTAACTGCTTTCATACCCAAGGTTAAGTAAGCTTTATCCTGTTCATGAGCCATATAACCCGCAATGGCATAACGCCTGGAAAACCCATCGTCATCCATCTGATCATTGATCAATCCAGTTTCCGGATTAGCACTCATGATTTCTTTAATGGGATATGAGATATATTGTGGAGGCTGCCGGTTAGGTTCAGTGACCATTTTTACATTGATGACTATTTCCGTTCCATGTGCTTTTGCTTCAACGATAGCTTCTGCAAGCAATTTATCGCCATGTTTCGGAACCAGATATGGAAGTGCGTTTGCAATTTCATCTGCTAAAGTGGTATCCCCGGACTGTGGAATCATGTTAAGAATTTTGTCTCTGTCAAAATCACTAATAAAATTTTGCTCAAATTCCGATTTTGTTTCATGGGAGTCAAATTGAATATCGAAGGCAATGACTTTTGCGCCAGCCTGGTACAGATTACGAATGATACGTCCCCACACTGATCCACGGGGATAGGGCCATTCCTCAGGCATCAACCGCCACGCTTCATCATCTACTTCTAACAAAACGATATCTGTACCTATTTTGGCATAAGAGGAATCCCTAGATGTCCAACCCGTCAGCGGTCCACGAATACGATTAAGTCGGAAATCATATGTTTTCAATTCCATTATATCAAAAATACCGACCCAATGCATAAAGCAAATCAGTATGATAGAAAATATGGTCAGCACAAAACCGATCCATTTGCTTTTAAAATATTTTATTAAACTATCCATAGGAATTAGAAATTATACCTGAGTGAAAATAAAACCCCTGATGTATTTAATGCAGTCTCTTTTTCAGTGCTTCGCATTTGCATATGACCTGTTAAGAATGCTTTCATCCCATTCATAATATTGATTTCAATACCTGAATTAAACCCGTACAATTGAATTGGGGTTGTTCCTTTATTCGACAAATACGATAATCCGCCTGTGACCTTTAAGCGATTATTCCAAAAGGAATAACTCCCTTTTGTATTAACGGATGTCCAGGTTAATTCATTGAAGTAAATCAAACCGTCATCATTTTGGACCGGAACCTGAATTGCGGTACGGCTGACATTAAATACTGATCGCAATAGGCTAGTGTATTTCGTCGATAGTGCTGTCGAAATGGTTTTAGAATCGGATTTTTGGTAAAAATATCCCTTTTTCCGTTCGCCAGACAAAAGGTCCTTATTACTTAAACTATTGACATTTATATTTAGATTGTGTTTTAAACTACCTGTAGAGAAAGGGTACGTAATTGAGAAAAATGTATTGTTTGTTTTGGAATCCTCCCTGAAATCAATTAACTCATCGCCAACACGTTCAAGTTCATCTTTACTATTGTTTTTTCCTATCGATTGAAAATTCACCACATAAGAAGGTGAATTGGGGCCGGGAATAAATGTGATTCCGAACGATAAATTATTTGTTTTTAATGGTTCTTTAACTGTAGAAAGAATTTTGTCATCCTGATATTTGTACATGACATTCAGCATCAATTTATTGTCCAAAATTGACATACGATCTGAAATTGTGAATTCACGAATATTATTTGTCAAATATGGATTTGCCAAAGAAACAAACTCTGGGCCAATTTGCCGATATTGAATAGTGAATTTATTATACCTATAATTCCCTAGCAGTCGAAAATGAAATGCAGTAGAAGGCATATTGATAATTGTTGAAATTGGATTGGATTCAAATGAAACAGGATCTATTGGAAGTAAAGGAAGCATATTGATATTCATTATAAATATATTTTCATATGCCATAGGATCAAATATCGAACTTGTGTCAATTAACATTGATCCTTCGCTTACAACTCCATTGTCGTCATAAGTCGTTGCAATAAAACCATCTAATGTATCATCCAGAGCTGTGTCAAGTTGAGTTCGTGTCATGACACCGTCCCAGATATCTCGGTTAAATAAACTCATATTCCAACTGAAATCAAATTTCATCCTATCTTTATCTAAAACCCTACCAATATCAAAACCAAGGACTATGTTGTCTTGAGGTTTAGAACCATTCCAATTTTTGGTTGGGAAAATGATCGTACCATTTTCACGTTCGACTGCTGTCACAAATTTCTCGTATGAGTATGTATCAGGAGAAATATTGTATAGACTGTCATTATACGTCACATCCGTACTATCGACAAAAAATTCTCCATTTGAGATAAATTGATCCACTGAATTTATTTTATCTTTCGCTTTCATAAAATGAAATCCTAATTGATAATTATAAAGATCAAGTGAAAACCTAGTTAACGCAAGTTCTCTTTGAAACGTATATCCTTTTCGATCAATCGTAAAAACAGGACGAACCAATGAATCGATCGTTGTCTCGTTTCCTAATAAAACATATCCACTGTTAATTTTATTCAAATGCTGAACAGGTCTGCTCAATTGACCGCGAATTACCTGCACTCTAAAAAAATGTAAGTTTAGATCGACACTTATTCCTCTTACTCTACGTCCGTCTAAAGTATAAGGGGTGATTAATTCATAAAAGTCTCCAAATTTTAAATCAAGATATTTCATAAAATTGATCGTAAATGAAGAACGGTTTAATGGTTGCATAAATGGATTATCTCTACTAGTTCTTCTATAATTGAATCTTACGTTAGCATATTCAATTTCTGCCCTTGCCTTCGCATTTAATTCGGTGACATTAAGAAATTTATCTCCTACTAAATCAGAAGAGATTTTTGAATTCACTTCTCCGTCATATTTAAATTGAGTTGGAATAATTGTTCCTTTGCTCACATTAAAGGTCCAAATGATAGGTGTAATTATTTTTCCTTCTACAGTGGATAAGGTGAGTTCAACCAACTGTACACCTGGTTCCATATTTTCTGGGATATAAGCAATTATACCATCACTAATTTCCGTTTTATTAGTAACGTCCTTTCCATTTACTCGCAATCGAATACTTGATGTATCAACATTTGATACATTAAATAAGCTAGCTGCAATAATGGTTTCTTTTCTACCGACTTCAGAATCTTGATCTGGAGATAAAATTAATACATCCGCAAAAATCGACGCATCAAGTACTGGTTCTTGGATGAGATTCGTTTGATTGTCATTTTTCTTAGGTTTTACTGTTAAAAAGAATGGCTCTTCGAACGGATTCTCAACATTTGGTGCTGCTAATATTGCTCCGTTCGCCAAATTAAACACAAAACAGTACTCAAGCCCCTTTACTGAGAGAAAACTACCATCGATTTGCATTCTCCAGTTTGCTCCCGTTTTTACTAGTGCCAATTCTTGAAAACTTAAGTTTCCCTTAATACGATAATACCCCTTCGCTTCCAAAATATCGGAATCAATTATTGGAAGGACGCTGAGGATCAATTCTTCACCAACGGTGGCTTCAAAAGGTTGTTCATGAAAAAGAGTTGCCCCGCTTATTGGGTAAAGAAGATTTAGTAGTGTGGCGATAATCAGTATCCGTTTCATGTCTTTGGTCTGTGTGAATTTATGAAACGGAGACGTGTTTATTGAATATCAATTATAAGCGTTTTTATATCTCTGTTTGGTCCTTCCATTTCGATTTCGATTTGTGTCCCACTGGGACTCCCTGAATCAGGATCATCAGGAATATCGTCAGGATTTGTTTCTGTTGTTTCTACGCTACCATCCATTGAAGATGTACCTGTCATACCAGAGCCAACATCTATTGACTCTCCACTTAATAAATTTGTAAGATTAACAAGACCCTCTAGACCAATCAAAATATCTCCAACATCAGGATTAATCATCATCCAAAAATCAGTTCCTTTTACTGAAGCAACTGATGTAGGACTTTGAACTATAAATTCACCTTTCCGTTGTTTGCTAACTTGTGCTCGTAATGTACCATTGTCCACATTTATTTGTTTAGAAATAAAACCCGTTGTTCGAGTTCCTTTTATCGTGAATTCTGTTTTTTCTTTTACTTTAATCATAGACTTATCATCAATATATATAAAAACTATAAAACCATCATCGCCCGTTTTTATTCTGTCTCCATCTGTTAGAATAGTACCTGTTTTCAGTTTGGAAAAGCCGCTTTTTCCGGCTGCTTCGATACTGACTTTTCCAGATACTTTCGTAGTAACTGCAATTTTAGATGCACTATGTACAGGTGTAATAAATAGTGAAATGATGACAACGAAAAAAATACTTTTAATAATTTTCATTAATCATTCACAGAAACGTTTGTAATGACTGCATTTTGATTGATTACCTGATTGATAATCGCCATGGTTGATGATTGATCAGATTCATTTCCATTTACTGAATATGTCCCGGTTGGAATATATCCTTCTAAGGAGCCGCTAGGCCCAAATAAAGCACTAAATTGACCGGACGTTAACGCTTGTCCAAGTAATTGAATTAACGGGTTAACACTAGTTGGAATCGGTGATGATCCACCAATATCTCCTATCTTAAAAGCGAATATTGAGGAAATAATCTCTTCATTACCCGCAGTCGTAGGTAATGTTGCTTTTACCTGCCATACATATATTTTACTATGCTCTAATAAGCGAGCATCCGAAACTGGATATTGGAAACTGGTAACATTCCCAATTGACTCCCAATCTTCTGTTTGATCAAATGGTAACATTGTTTCATCTTCAATAGCATCATCAATGGATGAATGAACACTAGGATTGAATTTTGAAACTCTAATCTTCATTTCGCATTGAGAACAAACCTGCGGATACCAAACAAATAATGGAAATGAATTATAAATTTCATTAATTGATGTATCTGCTAACGCTCCTCCGGGAGATTCCAAATTAATATAGGATGGGGACTTAACAACGATGGTTATTTTTTCTGTATCTGTTAATGAAAGATCATCTTCATTACTACCACTGTAGATTTGAATTCCGAATGAATAATGACCATCAGCCAGTCTTCCTGTTGTAAGAACTGCGCTTAAAATTTGATCGAATTGAGATATATCCATTGATTCATTAATTATAACCGATAGGGGAATAACATTACCATTTACATCTAATAATTGGGTTGCGTTAGCCGAAAAATCTTTATTTTCTAAAATAAGATCAGCACTTAATTGGAAAGGTACGGACTCAATATCAATGATAGTTGTTTCGGAATATAAATCCAAAGATGGGGCAATTAATGTTGCAGTAAAATGTACTTTTCCATAAACAGGGTAGGAACTTCCTCTAAGTCTAAAACGAAATAATTGAAAGTTGGAAGCTCCTGTTTGGAGATCAAAACCACTTATATAATATGTTGCATATTCTGTAAAACCAGGTTCGGGATCAAGGTTAATCGTCTGAGAATAGAGTCTATGATTTGAAATAAACCCAGAAAATATAATTAATAAGGCTGTTTTGTAAAAAGTGTTTCGCATAACCTGTAAACCAAATTTACCCGAAAAATGTAGGTTATACCAAACTATTTAAAACAACAAACATCATCAAATGATTTATATCACAAATAAAAAACCCTCCATTTCAGGAGGGTTTTTAAAATATTCCCGGCAACGTCCTACTCTCCCACGCTAGTCTCCCGCGCAGTACCATCGGCGCTCCAGGGCTTAACTGCCGTGTTCGAAATGGGAACGGGTGTTTCCCCTGTGCTATAATCACCGGAAAATTCTTTTTAAAAAAACGATGGGAAATTGACGGGTTGTTCCGTAACGATAAAATTTTGGTAAAGTCGTTCGGCTTATTAGTACTGCTCGGCTAAATA
>CAZIFK010000049.1:0-17116 GCA_964538995.1 uncultured bacterium | reverse complement strand
TAATTTCCTTTCCATTTAGAATGATAAATAGACTGCAAACAACAGTCGATCATTCTCTACTGGTTTGTCGTCTTCAGATTTTTCTGGTTTAAGATTATCTGCATATGCAGATGTGTATAATGCTTCTGTACGGTCAAATTCCAGTGCAAATTTCAAATTGTCCCTTTTCCACACGATCCTAGGACTAATTCTATAGATGGATAAAATATTTGATGACCGTGCTACGAAAGTATGAACATCATCAGGACTGACTTCACTATCGATTCCATCGTTTTCTGTATATCCGGCAAATAAACCGAAAATGATTTTATTGTTTACATATTCTACATCGATCCATGAACTCCTCAAGTTGGTTGGATAATATTCTGCAATTTCTGTTTCTACATTTTCAATTTTAACATATCCACCAAGCATAATGTGATCTGCAAGATCATTCCCCATAATATATTTTATCCGAATATTGAGATTGCTTAAGCCCAACTTTGAATAAATAGTAAACGCATCCGCATAAATATTCTCCCCTCCTTTTTCCGGTCGTAAAGCTTTCCAATATCCACCTGTTCCGAATAAAAATGTTCCTTGTTTCCAGGCACCATGGAGATGTATTGCCGGGATTCCAGACCTTTGTTGGATTTCTCTGCCAGCGATTTCCTGGAATGCGTCTCGCTGCATAGTAGCAGATCCCAATACACTCAATGATTCTGCTATCTTCCATTTAATAGAAACCTGGGGAAAACGTGCAAAAGGCTGGAATGGTGCGCCAGTGTTGAAATTGATTACTTGTGGAAAAACATTTACCGTAAATAAGGGGCTCCAATATTGCCCAAACAATATTTCAATCTTTGACCAAGATAATTTAATAAATGCATGGCGAAGACGTAAAACATTCTCCAAGCCATTACCAGTGCCAAAAAAGTCTGCTTCTATCTTTCCTGATACTTCTGCTCCGTATGCTTTTTTTCCGTTTATTTTCAACCAAACTCTTGATTGAAAGTTGGCCATATTGAATAATGGATCGCTATTCAGTCCCTTTTCATCGATTGGTTGTGGATATAGATAGTAATGACCTTCTCTTGCGGATACAATCTGTCTTGTATTGTAGTATGTGTCGAATTTAATAAACCCTCCGAAAATGGGTTCTTTTCCGAAGAGGAATGAACAAAGAATAACTAACGTTAATAATATAGTATTTTTCATATAATAAAATTAAAAAATAGTATTATTATAAAACAAGATAATAGTATCCTATTTTATTATTTATGGGATTTTTATATATTTAAAACTCTAAATAGTTATAAAAAAATCCCCCGAAAAACCGGGGGATTTTTTCAATATACTTGTATTGAAGGTATTATTTATTTCATAATTACCATCTTTTTACTATCCTTGAACACAATTCCCATTTCGCTATTATCTACCGTTATATCATAAATATATACACCAGTAGCAAAGGATTGTGCATTCAAATTTAGTTTATATTCACCGGGAGTCATATGCTCATCAACAAGAACAGCCATTTCCTGTCCAAGTAGATTGTACACAACAAGTTTAACATTTCCGGCTGTTTGAATATCAAACGGAATGATGGTCATTGGATTGAATGGATTCGGATAATTCTGCGCCAGTTGGAATTTATCTGGCAGAGAATTACCAACAGATGTTGATGCTGTTCCATGCATATTGGCAGCAGCAGCAACTGCTTCTGCTATCGTTTTTTCCGGTATGGCATCACTCGGATCATCATTATGACAACCAAGACAACTAAATCCAAGATCCAGAGATGCTGGACGTTCGCTGTCGTTCTTTACATGTTTTCCATCATCGGTAAACATGGATTGATCATCAACTGTGATTTTGAAAAGATGGGAATGGATATCACCTTTATATCCGCTATCTCCTCTTTTTACAGCAGACTTACCAGCGTATGGCATATGGCAGTCTACACAATTTGACGTTCCGCTGTGATTGAGGGTAGCAACTTGAGTTGCATGGCATGTTGAACAATCTACGGTAATCCCGTCACCGTCCCAGATAACACGCTTGTGGGGATCATGACAGGAGGTACAACTCAATGAGCTGTGTCCATCCCAAGTCAGGGATTCTTCCCATACTTCATGGTGTTTGATGTAGCCGCCTTTTGCTTCAATCGGTGCATTAAAACCACGATTATGGCAGGTACCACAAAGGTAGTTAACATCATCCCCATTCGGATCTGGTGGTACGACTCCAATAGTGCCACCGAAGTCTAAACCGGTCGTATCTGAAATATTGTATTCATAAACACGATCAATACTATTGGCTGTGGTTGGTGACGAAACGTGGTTACTTCCTGGACCGTGGCATGCTTCACAGCCGATACCGCCTTCTGCAAATGTACCCAGGTCTGCAACACCAGCCAGCCAGGTACCTTCTTTTTCTGGACCTGTTGTATGGCATCTAAAACATCCATAGCTGTAGGTTTTATCATCTGCAGGATGATAGTTGGCAATACCCCAGAGTGTGCCGTCATAGAAGTTGAACTGGTTATGGCCAAGTCCAGTATTGACAGCGCTGTTTGCTGTACCAATGAGTTTTCCGGTTTGGTCAACAAACCGTGCTTTCCATCCAAATCCACCGATAACACCGGATACCTGATCCCAGGTAAAACCGATACTGTCATCCCATGCATCCTGATAGTTTGTAACAAAATCAGGATAAACTGGAGCAGCATTATCCGTTATGTTGAATTTGTATGGATGGCCTGAATCAAACCAGTCAGAATATTTTTCAGTATGACAGGCACCACAGGTTACTGAACCAACATAAGTGGGATCAACAACTGGTGCAGCATGCATACCAGCTGCAATATTAACAACCTGTTCAAGTTCCATTTCCGGAATGGCGTCTGCCGGATCATCATTGTGACAACCAAGACAGGCAAATCCAAGATCCAGAGATGCTGGGCGTTCGCTGTCGTCCTTTACGTAATGTCCATCATCGGTAAACATGGATTGATCATCAACTGTGATTTTGAAAAGATGGGAATGGATATCACCTTTATATCCGCTATCTCCTCTTTTTACAGCAGACTTACCAGCGTATGGCATATGGCAGTCTACACAATTTGAAGTTCCGCTGTGATTGATAGTAGCTACTTGATTAGCATGGCATGTTGAACAATCTACGGTAATTCCATCACCGTCCCAGATAACGCGCTTGTGGGGATCATGACAGGAAGTACAAGTTAATGAGCTGTGACCATCCCAAGTCAGGGATTCTTCCCATACTTCATGATGTTTGATGTAGCCGCCTTTTGCTTCAATCGGAGCATTAAAACCACGATTATGACATGTACCGCAGAGGTAGTTAACATCATCCCCATTCGGATCTGGTACAACAACACCAATAGTACCGCCGAAGTCTAAACCGGTTGTATCTGAAATATTGTATTCATAGACAAGGTCAATATTGGTTGTGGTCGGTGACGAAACGTGGTCACTTCCTGGACCGTGGCATGCTTCACAGCCGACACCGCCTTCTGCAAATGTACCCAGGTCAGCAACACCAGCCAGCCAGGTACCTTCTTTTTCTGGACCTGTTGTATGGCATCTAAAACATCCATAGCTGTAGGTTTTATCATCTGCAGGATGATAGTTGGCAATACCCCAGAGTGTGCCGTCATAGAAGTTGAACTGGTTATGGCCAAGCCCGGTATTGACAGCGCTGTTTGCAGTACCAATGAGTTTTCCGGTTTGATCAACAAATCGTGCTTTCCATCCAAATCCACCGATTACACCGGATACCTGATCCCAGGTAAAACCGATACTGTCATCCCATGCATCCTGAAAGTTCGTAACAAAATCAGGATAAACCGGAGCGGCGTTATCTGTTATGTTAAATTTGTAAGGATGGCCGGAATCAAACCAATCAGAATATTTTTCAGTATGGCATGTCTGACAGCTTGTTGATCCAACATAATCTTGTGCATATATAATGCTAGATAAAATGAGGACTATTGATAGCATTTTTTTCATCATTTTCTCCATTTTTATTTATTAACTTATTTACACTTTTTTAATATGGTCAAAATATACTATAAATGATAATAAGATATCAAGGTCTTTTATTCACTTAATATAAATTTACATGTTGATTAATTGTGTATTGTAAAATGTTAATTTTTGTTTTTCGGACTGGCTAATATTAAAATTTAATGGAAACAAATTATCATATATTTAAACAAAAAAGGGGAACCATACGGCTCCCCTTTTTTTATTAAACAGGATATATTATAGGTCAATCCCAAGTAGTTTCAGTCATACCCAGGTTCTCTTCAATATTGTTGATTACTGCCTTTACGTAAGGAGGATTATGGTAGGCATAACCATGATCAGCATGAAGAAACAAATAATTCCAAAAAGCTGTGAATTTAACACCGGATAAAACGGTTGGGGCAGATGAGGAAGCAGTTTGATCAAAACCACCTTCACCATCATCTTCCAAAGCTCCTAGCGTTACGAATTCGAGTTCAATTGCATGAACTGCATCATGCATCGCCGTTGGAACGCCATTAATATCAAAATCATCAAGACCAGCATGACATGTTACGCAATTATCTTCATCTGGTGCGAATGTATGTACATCACCTTCACCCATATGACACGATGTACAACCGACTGAAGCATGAGTTCCAGCTCCTTCATCAAGTGCACCAGTACCGTTTCTACTATCAGCACCTTTACCAAAAATGAGGTTACCGGTTGCTCCGTAATGTGGACCGGCATGACTACTAGTAATGGATACGTCATCAGCAGCATCAGTAGGAGTGGTATCATAATACGTATAGTCCCTCCGGGGTGAATGACACATAATGCAAAGGTTGGATGATGCGGCATCACCAAACGTTTCAGTATTACCTGTCAGATATTCAACTGCACTAGTTGTACGTAAACCATATGTAAAATTATCAACCTCTGCATCATCGTGAAGAGTATGACATGATTTACACGTTAAACCAGTGACTGTTGTTAAATTATACGTTGTGTCATCATCCACGTAACTAACGAAATTTTCGTGAGAATGACAGGCTCCACAACCAGCACGCCCACCATATCTTAACGAGCTTGCCATGGTCGCATGATTATGTTGGTTCAATTCAAAACGTTTTTCCAGCATCACATCATCATTGTGACATCCTAAACACGCCGCTTCAGTGATATCGGTGCCATCAACACCATCCGTCCCATCAATGCCAGCAATACCATCGGCTCCTGCGGGACCTTCTGGGCCTTCACAACCGGGGAGGGTTATAAGAATCATGCCCGAAATGGCCATAACCACTAAAAGCATGAAGGATTTTTTTGTATTAATTAGATTCATGATTGTTACCTCACTTTTATTCATTATTCGAAATTATTTGTACAATGTGTAATATTCAATTTTATTTATATATAAATATACCATACCATAAATAAGATAACAATATCTTTTTATCATAATAGTCAATTCTATAACTCCCATTATTAACTAATTATGTATTTTTCAATGTTGGATTATCTGTATTTTGCTTTAACTAATGATAAAATATGCTAAATTTGAATTCTCATGTTTTAGATTGGAAAAAAGTACTTTGAATATATTTTTAAGATCTAATGATGTTGTTCAAGTCCATGGCGTTCAACATATTCTGAAGCTTGAAAACTGCATTTATCTAATTCTAATTCTCCCCTTTTCACTGCCTCTACTTCTTCCATTATCTCTACATAATCCTCTAAATGTTTCTCTTTATATTCATGAATACTCATACGACCATGGAGCCAAGTAAGCGCCATTGGATATTCATTTGGGTGATACAGGACAAAGAAAAAATGCCATACCAAAATAGCCAATGTGGCTAACCATGCTTCGTAATAATGAAACACTTCTGCCACCTTAATATGCCAAAGCCAGTTTAGCTGACTGAACCACTCAGGAAACCATAAAATAAATCTGGACAATACCATAATTATTGTCCCCCAGATCAAAGCCCAATATTCTACTTTTTCAGCGTAATCAAATCTGGGCTGTTTGGGTTTTTCTCCACTTTGAATTATTGAATATTTCATTGTTTGTAAAAATGATTTGAAATCGCTGAATTTTGGCAGAAATGCTGCAATGAATTGCCTTCCGGATTTTAATAGACCTAATTCTAATATGTGCCACAAAGACAACAAAATTAAGAGTACTGCTGCAATGCGGTGGATAAGCCCACGGAAGAAATCATTGATACCCAAAATGGATTCTTCAGTCTCGATGAACATCACTGTTTTTCCTCCCGCTTACCACATACTGAAAAGCTCTGCTGGAATTTCTCTGCAAGATTTAGATCTATCCCACTCTGTTGTGTGTGAAAGTTTCTCTGTTCACAGCCGATCCGGCATTGATTACGGAAATCGCATCACCGAGTGCGAGTTTTCCACTGTGAACAACCTCACAGAACAAACCTTCGCGCGGCATAATGCAGTCTCCCACCCAGGAACGTATGGCACAAGCGGTGTGACACTTCTTCCCGATCTGTGTCACTTCCAAGACAATATCTTCGCCTAAAAGTAACTGACTGCCCACATGAATTTGAGAATATTGTAGACCGTTGGTGATAATATTTTCTGCAAAGGCGCCGTTAGACAGTTCAGGTATTTTTTCCTTCATCCGGGATATGCTCTCCTTGGCCAGCAAAGAAACTTGCCGATGCCAATTTCCTGCATGGGCATCGCCCACAATGCCATAGTTACACTTTAGATAGGCACTATCAATTTCCTTTTTAACCGTTCCTTTATTTCTGCTGATGCAAATAGCTTCAATTTTTCCCATTAGTAAAACCTCTTTTTATTTTCTCTTTCACCCGCCAATAACCGACATACTATCGAAAATATTATCTTTTTGTGCCCTAGCTGCTTCGAAACCATTTTTTTTGCGTTGGCCCATTACTATTTTGATTGCTTTCATCAGGCTTTCATCTTTCATGTTTGTTCTTATCATTTCCTTTAAATCCAGAACGGATTTACCATAGAGACAGGTGCGCAGTAAACCCCGGCTGGACACCCTCAATCGCGAGCAGCCCTGACAGAAGCTACGGGAGAAACCATTGATGATGCCGATTTTTCCCCGGAAACCGGAAACTTGATATATCCGATTGACGGTGTTAGTTTTCTGCGGCACGGGATGGAACTCAAAATTATTTTGGACCAACGCCAGAATGTCCCGCCCATTGACCGGATGTTTAAACTGTCCACCCCTGGTATCAAAGGGCATGGCTTCAATGAAGCGAACCGTCCAATTCCGGTCCCGAGTCCATTCCACAAATTTTGGAATTTCCTGAACATTGATACCAGGGAGTACAACCATATTAATTTTAACGGTAAACCCTTTCCGGTAGGCATGTTCGATGCTGTTGATGACTTGCTTTAGTCGAAATTGTCCCGTAATGGATTTAAACCGGTCTTCATTGAGGCTGTCCAAACTAAAATTGAGATTCTGGATACCGATTGTTTTCAATTCGTCTAGGTAATCCTTCACTAGTGTTCCATTCGTTGTAATTCCAACATTTACATTCGGGAATTCATATTTCAAAGCCGTCAGGAAATCCAACAGGCCCCTCCTGATAAACGGTTCACCACCAGTAAGCCGAATTTTATTAATCCCCAACCCAATAAAAACACGGCTTAACCGGAGCATTTCCTCCCAGGAAAGTAATTCATTCTTACCCGCCAAAGGAATTCCCGCAGCCGGCATGCAGTATTTACAGCGCAGGTTACAGCGGTCGGTTACGGCGAGACGGAGATAATTGAGAATTCTGCCTTGGGGATCAATCAGTCGGAATGGTCGTATTCTGGAATGAGCTCCATTATATTTAATAGTGTGGTGTGCTATAGGGCCGTCTTCCGGTTTGAAAGACGGATATTCAGTCGATCGTATCTGTTTTTCTGCTGTCATATTTTCTCCTTCCAAATTTGTCTGTGAATCGACAGACATGGGAGCTAATCCCAGTGTTTCCACCAAGACCGTGCCGGCCTAACACCCTATTCGCCAACCGGCGGACGTAGGTGTTTCGGCTAAGAGATTTTTCAAAGAAAGTTACATTATTTTAATTCACCTATGAAATTTTTCACTAAAATTATGTTCGTCATCAAAACCTTTTGAGATTCCTTAATATTACCGCCACCGATCCTCCATGGATAGAGAACTGTTGGCCATCTCTTCTTTAAGAAACACTTTTGAAAAGGCAAAAGATGTCTGATAAAATTTTAGTTCGGTTTTTTGTATTAACTGGGTCAAGAAATCAAAAATCCAGGCAATATGTTTTTTCAAAAAATCCATATACAGTACATTTATTTCTTGATCTTTACTGCTAATAATTTTCTCAAGAATTTCAAACTCAATAGCTATATGGTCGGGAGGCATATTGAAATCTTTTTCGAGTTCAAGCCCTATTCCCCGGATGAAATCTTTAATATCATTAGCAGGATTCCCCCAGAACCTCCCCTCGGTAAAGACAGACTCATAAGGGGGTAGGTGTCCTTCGGGACCGAGAAACAACCGTGTATATTCCGTTTGAAGGTTTTCGAGATTCAAGGAATCGTTAAACTCAATTCCAATATCTTCCAATTCTTTGGATTTTTGTAACAGAAAGTTTAGAAATTCCTCATCAGGTTCTAAAAACAACTTCTGCAAGAATCTGTATATAAATGTTTTCAAACTTTCCGGATTTCCACTACTGTATCCATCCACCTTTGTTGTCCTGCTATTGGGTCTGGTTTATTGGGAATAATCCAGTTAGGATTTTTCCCATACGTGTCCCACCAGACGAAATCACAATCGGTAACACATTCATGTCCGCTGGATGCTTTTTTACCACTGGCAAACTCCCCATATTCCCAATGACCAAGATGAAAACTTATAGCGACTACACCAGGGTTAATTCCTTCTGTGACTTTTGTTCGGGTTACGATTTCACCAACATTAGAAATAATCTTGATTGAATCGCCATTTTTTATGCCAAACTTTTTGGCTGTTTTTGAATTGAGTAAGGCCGGATTGTTATGATACAGTTCTGTTAACCACCAATTGTTCGCTGTCCGAGAATGTGTTTGAACATTTACCTTATATGTCGTTAGAATGAGCTGTTTACTGTTAAGGTTTCTATGTTCCGGGATATCCATCCAGGCGGGGATTGCTGAGAAGTTCTTCATTTTAAGAAAATCCGATGAAATTTCAATCAAACCGGATTTATTCAATTTATCCGGTTTAAATCCTTTATACACCGCACCGTCGATTTGCTGTCCAATATATCCTTTGTAAGCATTTTTTGTATCGGTATACCCTGTTTTAAACGCCTCTTCTTCAGATTTTGCCTTTGATTTTTTCCAGTTCCAGTAGACGCCCGTATCTTCATCGAATAGGATTGTATCGCCTTCGTAATCAGCTGGTGTAATCTCTTTGAGGTGTTGATGGTATTTGGGTTTCGCCTGGGGATCGTGCCATACACCTTCTTTTTTCAGTAGTTCAAAATCGACTTTGCTCAACGCACAGGATTTTTTAATGAAATCAACCGTTGAGTTAAAACCAAGATCCAATCCCAACCTATTTGCTATATCACAGACGACGTCCTGAAATTGACGCGCTTCACCCAACAACTTAATCACAGGCTGCCTCAAGTAAAACTCAGGAATCATTGCGAAGGAAGCCATATCTTCCCAGGTCCACCTTTCTAAATAGGTGACATCAGGAAGAATAAGATCAGCCAGAGCAGTTGTTTCGCTCATGAATACATCAACCGCTACCAGATAAGGAATAAGCGATTCATCCTTTAATATTGCAACGTTTTCAGCACATTCACCATTTACATAAGCAGGGTTGTAGCAATAAACCATGTAAATATCCGGACGGCCATGGCTCCCATCTTTGATCATCTTGAGTACTTGATGGTTTACGTGGTGAGTCGGATAGGCAACTGTACCCGGGAAACCATCAACAATCTTTAATTTCTTCGGATGTCCTTTCGTTTTCGGATATTTCCATTTTGGGCCAACTGCTTGATTGGTTCCGCCGGCTGTATTCAAATATCCGCAGATCGCTTCTAACATGAATTTAGCCCTTTCTGTTTGAACACCATTGAAGTGCGCAACCGCTCCCCTGTAGGTTACTAATATTGCGGGTTTGGCTTGAGCAAACTCAATTGCAATATTTTCTATCTTTTTAGCTGGAACACCACTTATTTTTTCGGCCCATTTAGGTGTAAAGGATTTAAGGTGTTTTTTTAGCTCCCGCACCGATACGTTGGTCCACTGGTCAATAAACCCCTTGTCATACATTTTTTTCTTCATAATAACATTAGCCATTGCAAGCATGACTGCCATATCAGTTCCAGGTTTAATCGACATCCATTCTGTAGATTTGGCAGCAGTGTTCGATAGTCGCACATCGAAAGTGTACATTTTTACGCCTTTCGCAAGTGCATTGATACCTCGTTGAGCCGCCTGGATATGAGATGTATGGGCTTCCAGGAAGTTTGATCCGAAATTTACAATCAGATTAGTATTCTCGAAATCCCAGACATCGTAATGTTTGCCCCAAGTCAATTCCTGGGCTGTCCATTTCCCGCCCTCACAAATGGAGGTATGATTGCCAATCGTTTTTGTACCGTACGCGGTTAAGAAATTCTTAACAATTTTTGAATCAGAACCCTTCATTCTTCCGTAATGAAACATGAATTTTTCCGGATGCCCTTTATTTTTCAGTTTTTTTAACTTTCCGGTCAATTCTTCTAAAGCTTCATCCCAAGAAATTTTCTTCCATTTTCCCTCTCCGCGCTTTCCCATCCTCTTCATTGGATACAGGATCCTATCCGGATCATAAACCTGGTTAATACCTGCTTGACCTTTTGCACAGATTTTTCCCCTGTTTCGGATAGATTTAGGATTTCCCTCAATTTTGACTAATTTTCCATCTTCAACCGCGCAAACGATCGCGTCTCTAGATACACATTGCCAACAAGACGAAGGAATAATTTTTCTTTTCTTTCCCAGGGTGGAATAGGCTTTAGTAGAGGTTTTACCAAAGAGGTTTCCCGAACTTCCCAAAGCGCTGAAAAGGGTGCTAATTTTAATAAAATCTCTTCTAGTAATTGACGTACTCATAACAACTCCAATTTTTTAATTTCTTTTTTGACCAAATTCGGAAGGAACTTTATTTCTAATATCGTCTCCCTTTTCATATGTCTCTTCACTAAAATCAATGTAATAAACATTTGGAGACGTTCCATAATCAGAATGAATCGTTTTAACATACTTCTTGTTTTTATTTATTAGTTTTGATATCTCACTATCAGGATCGTTAAGGTCACCAAAAATCCGTGCGTTTCCAGGACAGGTATTTACACAACTTGGCTCAATACCCTGATCAGTCCGATGTATACAAAACGAGCATTTCCCAATCGCATTGTTATCAGGGTCATCCCCTGCTTTTAATAATGGATCTATATACCTTGCTTTATAAGGACACTCCTCAACACAGGCATGACATCCAATACACCTTTCAATGTCATATAAAACAGCTCCATCCGGTCTTTTAAATGTAGCTTTTGCCCCATAAGAAACGCCATTATGTGTTTTAGTAATCGGATCTGTTGGACAGGTTTCTACGCAGGGCGGATCAGAACAGTGGTTGCAAAGCCAAGGAAGAAAATGTCTTTCCGCATCTGGGTATTTCCCTTTTTCATACTCAAGAACATTGCTTTTAAATACTCCCAACCGTGTATCGAATTCTGCTTTACAAGCCACTGCACAGCTTTTACAGCCATAGCACCTTCTCAGATCAATTAACATACCCCATTTTTGTTTTTTATTTTTTGTTAATACGGATGCTAAAGTACGTTTGGGAATTAGGACAGATGCTATTCCAATAGCTGCCCCTGCTTTCACAAATTTTCTTCTTGACGATTTTTGTACACTCATATTTATTCTCCAACGCTTAAAATTTGAATTGAAAATTTACTATTACTAGGGTCGTAGCATCTCCTTCTTGTGGTTTTGTGTACCGGATATTCGGTGCTATCGTTAAACCTTTCCCTGGTGTGTATCCAAAACCAGCGATCAGATAGTTTTCGCTATCTTTTTCAGTTTCATTATCTGGATCATATATATCGAATCGGCAATAGCCCTGTAAACTTTTGGAAATTTTATAGTTCGCGTAAACAGATATGATCTGTTTTGTTTTCTCAACACCCGAGTCAGTAAACCGATCAAACTCTCCTCCAACTCTCAAACCACTACCTGCATATCCGCCGAATAATCCGAACACCATCTTTGTTTTTTTATCAACCGTTACGGAATCAACCTCATAATCATAAGGCTCGAAAGCAACTATTCCGCCTATGTTGAAGCCATCTTTTTTAGCCAGTTTCTTTTCACCCAATAAAGCTTGAAAGGAAAGTTTCTTATAAGAATCACTTTCAGATTTTTTATAACCCGTTCCATTTGTGTATAAAGCGCTGAAATGAATTCGACTAGCAAAGGTATTCGAATACCCAACTCCCAGGTCGGCTGAACTCGAAAATTTGCGCTGATCCATGGCAGACTTTTCAATAAAACGATATCCCCAGGTTTTCTCTTGAATACTAAACACATTCATTCCCTGAAGTCCAAAAGTTATTTTTCCCATAGGCGATGACCAATCAACTTTAGCGTTCTTTAAATACAGGTTTTTAGGAGTGGTTTTATAATTAATATCGGTTTGGAATTTATATTTGATTCCGTCTGATATTTCCTGCTGATACGTAAAATAGACGCGCTTTATGCCGAATTCATTAGTAACATCGGCATCTTTCGTGAGATCATATGTAAAATCATGAAAGACTAATCCACCTAATTTACCTTCACCTGCATTAGCAATTGTGAGTAGAGCCACTAATATTGTAAACAAAATTCTCATGAAATTCTCTCCGTATCTTATTAATTTGAAATCAGAAGTGTTGATCATAATGGATGGTTTTCCCATTCAGTGGCAAACACTGTGCCAACGCTGGAAAATATGATATTGTCCTCTAAATTACTGACGGAAAGGTTGAGTACAATTGAAAAATAAAATTATTAAGAGATTTGGCTAAACCAGCGAAATATAACCGATAATAGTCGAAATTTCGACTATTTGGATTTATCACACATACAATAATATAATTATTTTTTGTGGGGATTATACTTTTTTAATTTACTCTTCAATGTTGATACGGGTATACCCAGTATTTTTGCAGCTTTTTCTTTATTCCCCCGGGAGACAGCTAATGCTTTCTTTAGTAGTCCCATCTCAAATCTTTCAACTGTCTCCGGTAATGATGATTTACTTTCCTGTTTTTGAACAGTTAAATAATTTTTCTGATGTTTTTCTAACATTTCAGTAGGCAAACATTCTGGCATGATGGGATTGCATTTACAATTCACCGATAATCTTTCGGCCAGATTCTTTAATTCCCGTACATTGCCTTCCCAGGGAAGGTCTAACAGAATTGAAATCGCTTTCTCATCAACCTTTTGTATTAAACCAGGGTTCATCGATTTCAGGAAGTGTTCTAAAAGCAATAGTATGTCTTCTTTCCTGTCCCTCAATGGTGGCAAATTAATTGGGAAAACATTTAACCTGTAATACAGGTCGGATCTGAATCTTTCTTCCTGTGATCGAGTGTATAGATCATTTTTTGTTGAAGCAATTACCCTAACATCTATAGTGATTGTTTTTGTTCCACCAACTCTTTCAATTTCTTTTTCCTGTAATACACGTAATAACTTTACTTGAAGATCCAGGGGAATGTCATCTACGTCATCGAGATAAATTGTTCCATTTTTAGCCAACTCAAATCGGCCTTTTTTTTCATTTTGCGCACCGGTAAAAGCTCCCTTTGTGTGTCCGAATAGCTCACTTTCTAGGATTTCCCGTGAAAGAATCGCACAATTTACTTTAATTAAAGGCCCCTTCGACCGCTGACTATTATAATGAATTGTTTCAGCGACAACTTCTTTTCCGGTACCTGTTTCACCGGTAATGAGAACGGTTGTATCTGTCGGTGACACAATTTCTATTTGTTCAAACACTTTTTGCATCTTCTCACTTTTTCCGATAATACTTCCAAAACAATGGCGTTCTTTTAGCTGCCGACGGAGCTGGACATTCTCTGAGGTTAACTTCTTTAGCTTTTCAAGATGGGAGAGGATTTGTAGTAATTCATCTAATTCAAAAGGTTTGGTCAGATAATCGTAAGCGCCGCACCTGATAGCGTCTACCGCTGTCTTAACCGTGGCATAAGCAGTCATAATTAAGACTTCCATATTTTTATCAATTTTTTTAATCTCTTTTAGAAATTGAATCCCATCCATTCTTGGCATTTTGAGATCGGTTAAGACAATATCAAATTTTTCTTTTTGTAAAAGTACCAAAGCGGGAAGTGGTGATTCCAATGCAGTGACTTCATATCCTGCATCCTGTAAATCATCTTGGATGGTTACACGTTGAATTTTTTCATCGTCTACGATAAGGATTTTCATCTTATTATCTCTTTCTCATCATTCATTTCTTCTGCTACTTTCAAATCTTCCGGTGTATTGATATTAAAAAACATGTTGGAGCGAAAAATCTGTTTTATATGATTCATATTAATTACTCTCGTATTAACACTTGAGAAAAAATCTGTTACTCTGAAGTTCCCTTTATCAATTTGGTTTTTAATCTTCGGAAGGCAATTTTTACTATAGACCGCACATAATGGTTCAACACCATTTCCGGCATCAAACGCTAATACATCATAGGTTGATCCTTGTTCATATAATAACCTAATGTGTTCTTTTGTGAGGAAGGGTAAATCACATGCAATTATTAAGCAATGAGCTGAATTACAGTATTTTAGCGCCGTATAAATTCCACCGAGAGGTCCTACATTTTTAATAACATCCGGGAATGAAGGTAGTTCTAAAAAATTAAAATCTTCCGGTGTGTTTGTTATTATTATTGGCTTGGCAACACTATAATCAACTTTTTCCACCATCCGTTCGATTAGCGTTTTTCCATTAAGTTTTACCAGCGCTTTATTCGTTCCCATTCGTGATGATTTACCCCCCGCAAGGATTGCACAACAAATGTCGGTTTTTCGTTCTGAGGATTCCTTCAGCGCTGGAAAATTCAGTTTGATCGAAGTCCCTTTCCCAACTTCACTTGCCACGTCAATTGTTCCATTATGACTTTCAATAATATTTTTACAGACAGTTAGTCCCAATCCGGTTCCTTGTCCAATGCTTTTACTGGTATAAAAAGGATCAAATATTTTGTGAATTTCGGCTTGGGATATTCCAATCCCATTGTCTTTGATTATGGTGGTTACTTTTTGATTTGCAGAGTATGTTCGAATTGATAGTTCACCTTCTTCACACAGTGCGTCCATCGAATTTAAAATCATATTGATAAATACCTGTTCTAAGTGCTCTTTATCCCCATTGATCGTCGGTAGACCAGGTGACAGTTTCTGACGAAACAGGATATTTTTTTTCTTGAGCTTATATTCAAGAAATTCAATTGCTTGGGAAATAACGGAATTGATTTCAATTGGTTGAAATACAGTATCTTTTCCTCGGGAAAACTGTAGTAGTCCTCCGACTAGATTCTCAATCCGTAAAAGTGCATTTTTCATAAGCAGAATATATTTTTTTGTTTGGGAAATATCTTCCGGTTGTGACTCTATCCTTCGTAAACAGTTCTTCGCACCGCCTAATGGATTATTTATCTCATGGGCGAGCCCAGCAGCCAATGTGCCAAGCGCCGCCATTTTTTCCGTCTGAATTAATGCCTTTTGAGATTTCTCTTTTTCAATGGCTGCCTGTTGCAAACGATCCATCATACCTAAAAATCCTCTTTCTAGCAGACCGATCTCATCATGCCGGGTAGAAACTAACTTTGACCGATAATATGGATCGGAGACTTTTACCATTTCTCGTGATAAACGTTTTATGGGAGTGGCCAAGATTCGTGCTACTATATACGCTACCCCTAATGCGCAAGATAAACCAAGAACCGCGAATAATAGTAACTGATTTCTCCATGCAGCTAATAGTTCGTATTCTTTTTCAATAGAAAAATAGGCGACAAGAGTTCCAAACCGTTTGCCATAAATTTGCAGTGGAGTTACAACCTGGATGACCCTCAAGTCCTTACGGATTTCATGCTTTACTCGAATTTCTTTTGTCTGGATTAAATTGTTAATAACGGGATTTTTTAAAGGCGCATCATACCACGAATAATCATTGGATGCGATTGGTTGGCCTTCCGGATTTATTATCACCATTTCAATTAATTCTGTATCTTTGTTATTCAATAGGTCAGAAATCTGATTTTCTAATAACCCCCCTTCTTCAACCAAGCCTATTTCTTCATAAAGCAAAGTATTAATAAAAGAAATAGCAGCTAATTCGGAAATTAAACGTGCCTGTCTTTCTGCCTCAGTATTATGGTTTCTTTTTTCAATATTGTAAACATAGTAAATAATCACTACCGAAGAAAATAAAACAATCACCATCGTAAGAGATATAAACTTTGCTTCCAGAGTATAAAGAAATTGTTTCATAATTAAAATCTTATGGCCGGATGGCAGGAGTTTCCACAGGAACCCGGAATAGCATTTAACATATCACGTATGTGACTATAATCTTCATCTTTAGTTTCCACGAATCCATAGCGAAACTCTTTATTCCAGTTTGATACAAGCTGTTTATATTCGGTTTTACGAATATCGATTTTTAACAACGCATCCTTTACAGCTTTAACTATTTTTGGATCACAATCCGGCCTTACAACCAACGGAACGCTGGAGATGGGCTCTGATGAGTGCAAAATTCGTAAACCTTTTTCCAGATATTTATAGCCAATAATATCCTTTACCGCACCTGCGTCATATTTACCTGATAAGACCGCCTTAGCGACCGAATCATGGTGTCTAAGATTTATATAACTTGCTAAATCATTAATAGTTACGCCTACTTTTACTAAATTATATCGTGGTAAAAGATTCCCGGAAGTTGAATGAACAGATGCAAAAGCAAAAGTCCGTCCCTTAAGATCTTCTAAT
>CAZIFK010000048.1:0-17224 GCA_964538995.1 uncultured bacterium | reverse complement strand
CCGCTTTCTTTACAAACAGTGTTTGAGTTGCACTTAATAGTTGAATTCAAGTAATAATAACTACGTCCCTTACGAACATTACGGTTCTCCCATCTATCCTGCTGCGAACCTAAGAACGAGCGCAACACAACTGGCTCGGTTTTTAACCACATTTATGCAAATGGGTGAAATCGATGGTATTAGAATTTTAGATAGTGCGACGGTTGATTTGATGACGACTGTACAATGTCCAATTCCAAATTATCCATCTGTCCTTCAAGGCTTAGTATGGTTTGTTTTGAATAACACCCTCCCATTTTTAGGCACCAGAACGTACATTGGTCACCGCGGTAGTAACTACGGATGTAGAACGGAAATGAGTTATCTATTTGACTCAGAAAACCAATTTGGGGTTACTCTATTAACAAATGGAGAGTCAGAGGAAGGTAAAATCATTATTAGGGATCAATTAGCCATATTCGGCTTTTTAAGTCAAAGAATCTATGCCCAAAACATTGAATTAAGTTCTCATTTTATGCAACCTGGTGTAGACACACTTATAATTACTACTCAATTCAATAACCCTGATAATCATAGTTTTTCAGCCAATGCACTAATTACCAGTATTGATAGTACCATAATTGATACGGTTCAAATGTATGATGATGGGAATCATGGTGATAGTCAGGCAAATGATGGTTTATGGGGAGGATATATTCTTCCGATGTTTGGTGAAAATGAATTTTCCGTGGGTGTTAGTACAGTTGATTTGGATTCTGGAACACATTTCATTCTGAATGACTTAGTTCGTTTCACCACCACCGGTCCGGTAGAATTCGATGGAATAACAGCCATAACAGACTCGATAATTGAACCTGGAGATTATATTAGTTTCCAATTTGCATTGAAGAATCTTGGATCTACTGGAATTGCAGAGTTAGTTACCGCTGAATTGAGTTCAAATGACACTTGTTTTACATCCTTTGTAATATCAGGTACATTTGGAAATATCGAACCAGGAGAATCCAAAATAATTGCTGGTGGAGCAGCATTTCGTGTCTCTGAAGATTGTGCCGGTGATGTTAATCTTCCAATTACTGTAAGTATCTATAGCGATGGGTATCCTTTTTGGACTGATAGTTTTATGGTATACATTAATGAATCGTTGGGAATAGAAACAGATACCGGGATAATGCCAAAAGAGTTTGCTTTACTCCAAAACTACCCAAATCCGTTCAACCCGATCACTACTATTCAATACGAGATACCCCACAGATCAGTAGTCCAAGTCACCATCTACGACCTGCTTGGAAGAAAAGTGAAAACACTAATCAATCAAACACAAGATGCTGGTTATAAATTAATCACCTGGAACGCAACCAACGATCAAGGTAGACCAGTCAGCGCCGGGGTCTACCTCTACCAAATACAGGCTGGAGAGTTTGTGCAGACCAAGAAGATGGTGTTGTTGAAGTAGCTACTTTGGGAGCAGGGGGTCGAAGGTTCGAATCCTTTCACCCCGACAAGAAGAAACGGTTAGTGTAGAAATATGCTGACCGTTTTTCTTTTATTAAACATGATTTGACCTAATAGCGCAACCCGATCTGCCGTTAGGCAATCGGGAGGGTCGGCGGTTCCCTGCCGGCCGGAGGTACGTAGGCGGGGAATCCTTTCACCCCGACTCGTCAGAAACCTTATCTGACCGACATAGAGCCCTTCTTTATTGAGGGGCTTTTGTTTTATTCAAACTGATTCAATCAATGTCAAATATATATCAATAATGGACACCAAAAATGATGGATACTAAGATGGACACACTTCATGAGACATTAGAAGTTGACAAAATGGACAATTCACTTATATTTCATATTAGAAGGTCATAGATACTGCAATTATTCGTGTGTATTAGTAGATTCCACACATAGAATTTCTGATTTGCGGTATTTGGATCAAGCCGGTTATTGAGTAACCAGCCACCAATTATTGTAGACTCAGAAATCAAATTTGGAAAGCATTACTGAAACGGATGTGAATCAATGACATTAAATCAAATAAAGTGGTAATTTCCACTAATGTTATGTCATTATTCCAGAGTCAAAAGTGACTATTCTTAATGCATATGCAGGAAGGGTTGTGATTTCCGGGAAGTAATCGAATCACATTAAACAGGGGATTAAGAGATGAATTTAAAAAGTAAATATTCAGTTTTTCTTATACCAGTTCTTATATTTAGTCTAAACGCCCAAACACCAGATCTAATTTTGCAAGATGAAATTACTCCAACCTATATCGCCTATTTAATCGGAAAAGAAGCCGGCTGGCTGAGCCAGGTTGCCACCGGTATAGATGATGGCACCACGATGCAAGCTCATATGGGTCTGGCAATTATGGCATTTGCCTGGAGCCATATTGATGGTGATACGATGATTACCGAACTTGATCCAATTATGGAATCAATCGAAGCAAACCTGGATACAATGGCTGGCCGGATTGGAAGTGATATCATTCCAATGCTGGAGACCATGCAAATGAATGCTTTCTTGACCGCTTTAACGGATTTCTTCGACTCCGGTGATTATGCGGTTTTCCGTGATTTCATGAATCAGACCGCCGATAGTCTTGGCAGTGATTTCGATAATTTTGGTATGACAATCGATGAATTCTTCGGCAATGTGGGCGACAATTTTGCCGATCAGCATTTCAGCAGCCACCTGGACTCTATATTCAGTAATTCAGCCGATTTTAATTTTTCGCTCAAGGTTTTAGGGAGTGATTTCGCCGATACGACTTTTATTTTCTCCCGTACTTTCTTTGACCATCTGGAAGATATCGCAGCAATTGGCGACTCAATGGATACTGAATTTGACCAGTTTGGTAGTTGGATTGACTCGGTCATGTCCATAACTGGCGGAGATGTGATGCCGGGTATCGCCCATTTCCAGAACGGTCTGTATGAATTGACCGAGTTATTGGATACAATCAGGGTTGTGATTACCAGTCAACCATTCGCGCCCTTCGAAATCGATCCATCACCAATTGATTCGATCCAGATGGCAATTGACGAACTTGATTCGTTGCTTTATGGAAAAGAATATGAATATAATAGTGATTACGAAAGCTACTCCATTACCCCATTGGCAATCATCCAGAATATGCCCGGCGAAGGGTTAGCCAATATCTATTGGGATTTTTACCGTTCCCCCGATCCTCCCGGTTATACTTTTGGCGGCATTTTTCCCTACGGGCTCGATCCCGAGTCCCTGGATTTGCTCAGCCCCGATATGATAATGAATGACTGGGATGAATTCGATGTTATTGAAATACGTCTGGATGCTTTGGAATTACTGTGGCGGGCGGAATTATTCCTGGAGCCCACCGACCCTGATGCTCATTTGGGAGTTGCATTGGTTCGGTCTTTCAATATCATTAATGATCACATACCTATATTTGATGATATTTTCCGCCTGCTGGACGAGGGACGGGTAGACAGCCTGACTTATCTGTATGACTGGGAAAGTGTCAATTTCATGGATGATCTCGACGATGTCGATTATCATCTGGATTTTTACACCAATGCTGATGAACCGACCCATTTTGTGATCTTGATCAAAACCGTTGAAGATGCCTATGGTCCTTATATAATTGGTCCTGACAGTGAATTCGAAATATTGAATGTATCGGTTCCAACGGTCGCTATTGCCCAGATGAATATGAATCTCGCTCGAATAGGATTAGATCTGGTTATTCAAGGCATATCAGAAATCTATGCTGAATTGAGCGATATTTTCGTACTGGAGCTTGATCCCACTTTTTTGGATTTCAGCAATGTTGAGAGTGATTCCGATCTGGTTTTATTACTGGAACAATCCAACCCTGATTTCCTCTCTTTAACTCCCTACGGCGTGGACAAATTCATTGAGGCGGGTGACGCCCTGGAAGAGGGTTTTGGCAGCCTGCATAATTTCTTTACTCAGATGGTGAGTCTGGCCAATGCAATGCAACCATACGAAGATGATTTTGATATGGACGGTCTCCAGTTTATCATGGATATGGAGGAAATGGAAGAGCATACTTTCGAAGTCTGGCAAGATTTCGCCATTCCTGATTCGGTTACAATTATCGATAACGAAAGGGTAAATCTGTCCGCCTGGTTTGACAATCCACCCTACAGCTTCTTGATCATGTGGAAAAATTTAGTCTTTGGCGTTGATAGTACGATGGGCGGTCTGTTCCCCGATCGGTCCTACGTTGCTATCGATTCTGGTACAATCCCGGCTTTGCCCAGATCCTTCGAGGTACACCACGCTTATCCAAATCCTTTCAATCCAGTAACCCTGATCAGCTTTGACATTCCCTTGGCAGGCAATGTCAATGTGACTATTTTCAATCTGCTGGGTGAAAAAGTGGCAACCCTGGTTGATGGTAAAATGACTGCCGGGTGGAAACGCATCCCCTGGAATGCCCGCAATCTGCCCTCAGGAATCTATTTCTATCGGGTCCGCTATGACCGCCAGACATTTACAAATAAATTGATGTATATCAAATAATCCCTAATCCCCCTTTTGATTTATAAACGAGCAAAGAGGAAGGAATTAATTTCCAGCCTCTTTGTATTAATTACAACTTTATTACTGAGGCCAATGCCGGCACAGGATATTTACGAGTTTATACGATTTCAGTTCGGTAAAACGGATTTTGATCATTTTACAAAGAATGAATTGTTGGAACCACAAAATTCATTGACACTTGACCGCGATTACAACGATTATATCCGCGTGTATGAAAACCACCGAAAGTTGATTAGTGGTGCAGGATTTTTTAACCAGATCAACTATACGTACATCAGACCTAAAAACAGCTGGCAATATGGTTTCACGGTCAACATGGGTAACGCTAAAAGCGAATTCAATAATCAAAAATCCACAACATCATTAACCGGATTTAATAATTATACCTCCCGTCATTGGGCGCTGTCCGTAGCCGTCAGCGATGGGATAGCACTCTGGGGAGCAGGTATCAAATTACAATCCATTGAAAACAACATCCCGATTCAGATAAATTCTTTCCCGGTTTCAAGAAATCAGGCAATGAACCAGTATTTTCTCGATTATATCGAGCCCAGTTTTGGAACAAATATTATATTTAAGGAAAATATTAAATTATTGCAACCGATTCTTTTTTATTCAGTCCCGCTAAATAAATCAATTTTATTAGCGCTTTCATTTTCGCAATCGCGGCACACACTGTTCCAACAACTCAGATATTCCAATAATTCGAATATCCCTCAATTAACCGGCAGCCGCAAAATAAATTTTGATGGAACAATAATAACCAATTCCGCCGATATTACTATAACGAACAACAAATGGCACATTACTCCTCGATTGGTTATCCATGACAGTCGTTTAAACCTGGATGTTAAAAATATATTGCCGGTCGATAATACGCTCGATCTCCCAGATCTGGGCTGGTTGACTGGCACACGTCGGGGCTTTGACATCGGCTATACTTTTACCAACGGGAATTTGGATCATCAAATTAATTTTGGATTTATGACAGTGTCCGCTGCTGTCAATATCTCTACGCCGGTACTTGGTCGTGAGATATTGCCAATTGCCCATGGTGTTAAAGCAGACCTGGCCGGCAAGGTGAATACTCAACATCTTAGTCTGTCAAAAACCTGGCAGCACACAAATGTATTTATCACTGGCAACCTTGATTATTCCCATGCCTATTACGACCTTACAATCAAAGGTGACGCTATAATAGAATTTGGTTTAACCTCCGTTCCGGTGGATGCACCATTACAGTATCATTTATATCTAGGTGAATTAGCAGTGCAAACAGTCTACAAATTAAAACAATACAGTATTGGCTATCGATTCCGGCAGTATTTGCCTTATTTAAAAAGAGTCGATGACGGCCCAATTAATTTTAAACCGGAAGTGAAAGAACCGGATTATAAAACCCGTGGTGGCGGGCAGCACCGCTTTACAATAGTTTATAATTTCAATTGAATATTTTGATATGACATACCAGGATAACATCAAGAATACAATGAGGAATTAGCCCATACTTTTGGAGCAGGAGGGTCGGAGTGTTCCCTGTCCGCCGTAGGTACGTAGGCGGGGAATCCTTTCACCCCGACTGGAAAGAACGGTTAGTGTAGAAATACGCTAACCGTTCTTTAGTTAAACGAAATTCAATCCGCCGGCTGGCGAATAACGAAACAGATTAATGCGTAAATTTAATAACCCACACAACGGGTTTTTATGTTGGGGTTAGCGCTTTAAAGTTCCCGGCTTAACCGTTCGTATTCCAATCCGGCTTGGCCTTCTAACTCATAAATATATTTTCCGATTTGACCGCATACATCATCTCGGACACATTTCCCTGCCACCTTGATGGCATTTGAAATTGCTTTTTCAGTGGATCTTCCATGAGCAATGATGACCATTTTCTCAAAACCAAGAAGGGGTGCGCCGCCATATTCGGCATAATCCGTTGTTTCTTTAAGCATGTTCAATCCTTTTCGTAAAAACAGGAGTCCTAATTTCCATGCCACCCTGGCTTTAAAAGCCATTTTGGTAAGTTGACGCAAACTCCGGGCAGCGCCTTCAAGAGTTTTAATGACAATATTACCCACAAAGCCCTCTGTCACCACCACATCTACCACGCCGCGTAAAATATCTTTACCCTCTATATTTCCGATAAAATTCAAGTTCGGAATATTTTTCAATAACTGAAATGCACTTTGCATTTTTTCACCACCTTTAGTAGCCTCCTCCCCGATGTTTAAAAGGGCCACAGTTGGATTTTCCACACCACGTATATCAGCGACGTAAGCAGCGCCCATAATGGCAAACTGAACTAACTCTTCCGCTCCACATTGCACATTGGCACCAACATCCAACATAAGGGCAAGGTGGTCATTTTTTTTAAATTCATTCATGGTGGGGTAAACCGTAGCAATAGCCGTTCGGCGTACCCCGAGAATCCTTGACAAATATTTTGCAGCTGCAAGAATGACGGTGCCAGTACTGCCGGCAGATACCAGTGAATCTGCTTTCCCGTCTTGCACTAATTTGGCTGCAATCAGTATTGAAGCCTCTGGTTTTTCTTCAATGGCCTTTCTGGGCGATTCGTCCATTTCTATCACTTGGGGCGCGTGAATAATCTCAATAGATCCTTCAGGATAGGATTCGTTTTTAAGTGATTTTTCGAGTTCTTGTTTATCCCCAACCAAAAGTATTCGAACCGGATGAGAATTTGCAGCGATGACAGCACCCTTCACATTGGGTTCAATCCCATTATCACCGCCCATGGCATCCAAAGCAATTGTTATTTGTGGATTACTTGACATAAGTATTTGCTACCGAAGTTAGTTATTTAACACAATAATTCCCATTAAGATTGAAACTAGCTAAATTCAACATTGGAGAGTAGTATGATAGCGGACTGTGAGGCCGGTAGAGTTTATGTTTCCAACACAGATTTTCCTGTAAGAATCTTTATATTCTTACCTGATGCAAATAATAAATCGAGTGCGTTTAAAATAAAACAGTACATAACAGGATTTTTCACTATGGCCAATTTTTACCTCCTTACCCATGTCTGATTTGACTCGTCGAGAGTTTCTCCGCCAAAGCATGGTGATTGTGGCTAGTTTGGCATTTGTATCTTGCGATGATGATCAAGACACAGACACTTTTATTGACTCTCCCGGGATGCTCTTGGGAGACCAACCACCTAAACGGGTCATAATTGTCGGAGCAGGTATCTCCGGATTGGTCGCAGGATATGAGTTAATCCGGGCCGGACATGAAGTAACCATTCTAGAGGCGAGAAATCGAATCGGTGGGCGAGTCCATACACATCGGAACGATTTCTCTGATGGACATTATGCTGAAGCTGGCGCAGCCCGAATTCCTCCTGATCATGACATGACACTTGGATATGTAGATCATTTCGGATTAGCACTTACATCCGTTTATCCCGGATCTGGTTTATATGTGAACTTATCAGGTGGAAGGCGGACACTCATACCGGCAAACGATTATTTAAATGATCGACCGTGGCCGTCTTCAGTTAAACATAGAGAATATGTAAAGATTCGAGGCGGTATGGACAAATTACCCAATGCATTTGCCGAATCCATGATGGAAAATATTCATATGTCTACGATTGTTGAATCGATTGAGCAGGATTCTAATGGTGTATTAGTGAATGTTTCTGGTGGAACTGATTATACAGGAGATAGAGTGCTGTGCACAGTTCCATTGCCGGTATTAAATCGAATTCAATTTTCTCCACAGCTTTCAGCTGAAAAAATAGATGCAAGCAGCGGAGGGTATAATTATGCTGCATCTACCAAGGTCTTCATTCAATTCGCAAACCGATTCTGGGAGGATGAAGATCTGAATGGCTGGGGTACTACTGATTGGCCTGAAGAAATATGGCACCCAACTTGGGACAGAGAAGGTCCAAAAGGAGTCCTCATGTCATATTTGCGATATTCCCGTGCAATTGAAATAGATGAATTGAGTCAGGGGAACCGCATTCTCCATGTACTCAATCGCTGGAACGATGTCTTTCCCGGAGTAGAAGAATACGTTGAGTACGGCTATTCTCACCCCTGGGCTTTGGATGAATGGTCTGGCGGTGCGTGGGCATCTCCCACTGATGATCAGGATGCAGCACTTAGCTCACACATTGGGGAGGCAGAAGGACGAATCCATTTTGCCGGAGAACATGCCTCAGATAATCATGGTTGGATGCAGGGAGCACTCGTTTCAGGACTTAGGGCAGCAACAGAAATCCATGAGGGAGTTTGATTTTTTTCAGAGTAACAATTTTATAGATTGATATGAGCACCCTGATTAATGTTTTTTGTTTACATTCATGATCCGCTATATAAAGGGAAAACTTTGAAAACAGTGTAATAGTAGTTGGATCAAGTCAGTGACAGTCATCGATATCCTTCTGATAAAATAATACATCGAAAGAAAATGGAAATTATAAATTAAAATGAAACTGGGTACACTTTCACAAGCGAAGCGTTTTCTATGGGTAATGGGTGTTTTCAAAATTCCCCTGATTTTTTTCTGCCGGCCAAAGGTGGTTGAAATCACAGATAAAAAATGTGTCATTAAAATCCCTTTCAGACGTAATGTGAAAAATCACGTTAAATCCATGTATATTGGCGCTCTCACTGTCGGAGCTGATTTAGTTGGTGGATTACTGGCTATGCGGCACATTGAAACATCCGGGAAAAATATTATCCTTATTTTTAAGGATATGCACGCAGATTATCTTAAACTGGTTCAAGGAGATGCGTATTTTACTAGCAATGATGGTGATAAAGTAAAAGAGGCAGTCCGGCTAGCAGCAGAAACCGGAGAACGTCAGAATATTCCTGTAGAAATAATAGTAACTGTCCCTAGCCAACTGGGTGATGAACCGGTGGCCAAATACACTTTAACACTATCGATCAAAGATAAGGGTTAAGCAATCGATATTTTCAGCCATGGATTATGGGGCAGCGGATTGTTCGGGTATCGTGGTCACCCCAGGGTTGCACTGTTTTTCGGTATATTACCTGATTTATTTTCCTTTGGTCTATTTGGAATGTTCAGGGTGTTCGATGGAACTTTTCAAATGGGGCCACCGCCGATAGACATCATTCCTGATTGGGTGACTTTTAGCTATAATTTATCCCACAGTTTTGTACCAGCATTGGTGATCATAGGTACGATTGCTATACGAAAAAGTGATTTGGCTTTTGCCATGTTAGGCTGGCCGTTGCACATTATGATGGATTTTCCGTTTCATACTAAAAATTATTTCCCGACTCAATTTCTCTGGCCTCTCACCAATTTTTCAATCGATGGAATCCCCTGGTCACATCCATTGGTATGGTTTCCAAATCTGGCAGGTATTATTATTCTCTTTATTTATCGGTTCAAGCAAAAAAGGAAATAGAATGAAAATTGGAACAATCAGGCACTATGATCCTGAAAAGAAATTTGGTTTTATCCGCAGTGAAGATGGAGTGGATTATTTTTTCCACGGCGGAGGCTTAAGTCCCCGTTTGCAACGTGTGACCAGATTGCTCCGGGAGGGTTTTCGTGTAAAGTTTGATACAGATTTCGATATGAAAGGGGATAAGGCAGTTAACGTTCAGCCAGAATAACAAAGTATATCTACAGTACTACCTAACCGGGAATAATTGAAAATTGTACACAGTGATTACAATATTGCTTTTCGTAAAAATTGGATAAACGGAAACATAGCTTTATAGTCCGCTGTAAAGTTTGTGATTATTTTTTCTGAAGTTATATCAATTTTATTTTTTGAACGGCCGGCTAAAAAGTCTTTATATCGAAGCCATCTAATCTGGGGGTGATCCTTTGGAAAACCTTTTGGTGCTATTTTCAATTGTTCACCATCCATTTCACCAAAACACTTCTTAAATGTTTCGTCAAGAACAATTTTTTCTAATTTATCAGAATGGTCTACTATATATTCACGAATATTTTGGAGAATCTCTTTAGACGGATGCCAAATACCGCCACCTAAATATATATTACCTGGTTCTATATGGACGTAATATCCAGGCCAAAGTCCTTTTCGCCCACCATTGCTCATCGACGCACTGAACCACGTTTTATATGGACTCTTGTCTTTGGAAAACCGAACATCACGATAAATTCTGAATAAACATTCTTTTGGCAGCACTCCAATTAAACTATCATCGAATCCGGTAATGTTGTGGAGAAGCATGGCAACCATATCCGTAAAATTCGCCAATGCCATTTTGTAATCCTTTTTGTGATCATTGAACCATGTACGGTCATTGTTTTGCTTGAGTTTGGTTAAAAAATCGATTGTATTTTGTTCAATCATTTTGAAACTCCTCACAGAAAGTTAATCGTTCACCGATGGGTGGATGAGAATAATACAGCCATTTTACCCACCAGCTTGAATAAGCGTTAGATAAATTACGGTTTGCAAGGCCGGCCATAGCACCTAAAAAATCATCTTTTTGAGAATATAATTCTAGTGATGTTTGATCAGCCTGTCGTTCAAAATTGCGTGATATCCAGTTATTTAACGGACCAAACAGGAAGCCGGATAAAATTCCCATAATCAATCCGATCATGGGGAAGAGGGCCAGATTGGCAGCATTTGAGGTGAGAAAATCAGGGAAGAATTTTTTCATAGCCATATCTAATAAGTAGAATGTAATGAGTTGTTGGGCAGTTCCAATAACAATATTTTTAGGGAGGTGACTGTATTTATAATGTCCCACTTCATGGGCGATTACAGAGGATATTTCACCTTTACTCATGTGTTCCAGTAAATTATCCGCCATGACTACACGGCGTGTTTTTCCCAGTCCGGCTAAAAATGCATTTTCTTTTTTAGTCTGTTTGCTCATGTCCTGCTTAAAAAATCCGCCTGGTTTAAGTCCTGCTTTTTTTAATATTTCTGTCAAACGGTTGATTAGGCTATCGTCTTCAATAGGATCATACTTATTAAAAATGGGAGCAATAATAACAGGGAAGATAGTTACAAAAATGACTGAAACCAGTGCAGTCGCACCGCCGGCTACCAGCCACCAAATATCTGGAAAAGTGGCAAAAACCCAATAAAGCAATCCTAAAAGTAGCGGAAATAAAACAAGACCAACTAAAAATGATTTCAACTGATCTAGCGCCCAAGTTTTATGAGTATAATTGGAAAACCCCCATTTGTGTTCGTGGACATATCCGGAATAATATCCCAAAGGCAGTCCAATTACAGTTGATATGATTTGAAAAATTAGAACATAGATCAAGAATGTCCAGATAAATGAGAATTCAAGGTGAGCGATCTGGTGGCTAAAACCGGAAAAATAATACCAAAGTACAAAAGCCAACGATATCATAGAACCAAGTAAACCAAGAAGGCGTTTCTCTTTCTCGTATTTTTGGGCCTGAATCTGTTTTGCAGCATCCAAAAGAGGATGGATGTTATTGGGATTGGTCATTTTCATTATCACTAATAAAATCTTTTATTAAATCATGGGCTCGTAATGGTATTTTGTGAGTTGCATTATATTTTTCTAACTGCACAGAGTAGCCATGTTCAACAAGCAGCTCATACGCTTTTTCACCTAATTCTGGTTTGACAATTTCATCTTTTGTCCCGTGAAGAATAAGTATTGGCGTTTTTAGGCTTGCTGCAGTCGCATTCGCAAAAAGCCGTTCAGGATGGTTGATAAAACCAGCAATGGGTATGATACCACCAATTGGAAAATCTAAACTCAAAGCAACGTAAAAGCTTAATCCTGCCCCCATGGAAAATCCAATTAAATAAATTTGTTTAGGTGCAAATCCATCATTTAATACTTGTGTAATTAGAGCAGTAGTTAACTCAAATGTCTTTTCATATTTCCAGCCAATTTCGTCATTTCCACTGAACCAAGTAAACCCCTTATTGGCGTCAGATTTATACGGTGCCCGGGGAATATACCATTTAGTATTTTCTAGATTCATCGACCTAGCCACCGGAACCATGGAATGTTCATCGCCTGTCCAGCCATGGAGGCCAATGACCACCCGGGTGGGGTGATCGCTGTCTTGGAAATAATTAATTTTCAATGATTTACTCGACGCAACAGCAGTCATCAACGACTTTTACCGATTCAATATTAAAATTAGTGCCGCCAAGGTCAAGTTTATAGCGTATGCACGCTCCAATTTCAATTCCTTCAATCTCGCCTAGTTCAGCAATATCTTCTGTTGTCACTTCGTCGAAATAGTACCCATCAAGGATTGTACCTCCACAGTCGTCGCAACCTTCTTCTTTATCGGGGCAGGCAACCAAGGCCAATGCTATGATGAGATATAATAGGAATAAATTTCTATTCATTTTCTACTCCTGTGGTTTTTCAAAATTAGCAGCCGACATCAATGACCATTTACCGTTCTCCGGGGTTCGGCTAGGTTCAAGGCGATACAATTCGCCCGTGGCTGTATCTAAAAGATAATGCCAATGGGTACGGTCAATGCTGAAGCTTTGTAATTGGTAACGACCGGTACCATCCTTTTTCCCAATTTCGTTTTCCATATATTCCTCGATTTTCAATAATAAGGAATGTAGAGAATCGTTGTTGGCTTCAGACGCACCCATAAAAACGAAGAAAGATGCCGTTATCATAATACCGGTTATAATACTGATTATGGATTTTTTCATACGAACTCCTTGTGTTTATGATGATTATTTAGCGACCAGCTTCGTAAGCAGCCATTCGTTCAATAAAGTCTTGTTCATTTGTCGCCTGCAGCAGGGGGCTAATTTCAATATTTTTTCTAATAGATATTGTGGGTGATTGACCATAGTCGTGCCCTGGGTAAATTACATTATCTTGAGGTAAGGTCAGTAGTTTTTCATACACAGAGTGATATAGCTGTCCGGTATTACTACCTTGTCCTACGGTTCGGCCTGTTCTCCCAACAAACAAGGTATCCCCTGTAAAAATAATATTTTCCACTGTGTAACATGAACTGTCGGGAAAATGCCCTGGCGTATGCAAAACATTGATATTCAGTTCACCAATTTGAATTTGTTCCCCATCATAAGTCGGGTGAACATTCACAGCACTAATCCGTCCGGCAGATTGTTCGTGTATTATAATCAACAATTTTGGATACACTTCTAAATATTCATCAATAAAGGCGATATGATCACCATGCGTATGTGTAATAAGCATAGCCACGAATGCACCATTGAAAAATGGTTTTACTGTCTCCAAAGGCAATGCCGCATCCACGGCGATATGAGCACTGGTGCGCATACATGTTAGGATATACTGAAAATTATCATCATATCCGCCCTTTGAAGAAATAATCGAAAAATTTGTATTAATCATTATAAAATCATACGGTTTCTAATCAGGGGATAGTTTATTTTCAATCTATCATAAATGCACTATTTTATTCATTAAAATGGGAGTTTTAAAATTATGAAAGATGCAGGTCTATATTTGATTATTGGAGGAGTGATTATTTTTACGCTTGTATTTATAGGTAAAATCATATCCTTTATCGTAAGTAACCCCATTCTGGGTCTTGCCTCATCAGCAATTATCGCCGGCGTTATATTGATACTAATTAACATGGTGAAAGAAAATAGAGTGGCAAAAAAAGATGAGCCGTTTAGAGGAGTGGACAAATGATTATATCCACTATCGATACTGTCGCCGAGTATGATATTTCTAAGCAATTAGGAATTGTGATTGGAAATACTATCCGAGCTAGGCATATCGGTAAGGATATCACTGCCAGTCTGCGGAGTTTAGTTGGTGGTGAAATAACAGAATATACCGGTATGTTGTCTGAATCCAGGGAACAGTCTCTCCAGCGGATGATTGAGCGAGCAGAGGAATTGGGCGCTGATGCCATTGTAGGTGTCCGTTTCCAAACATCCATGATTATGCAGACGACTGCTGAACTGTTGGTTTACGGTACCGCAGTTAAACTCCAGTCAAAATCTGATTAAGACTGTTTCATAGCCAGCTCATCCGCAGTAAATTCGTCGGTATTTTTTTAAGAAAATACATATCCGGAATTAATCACATGAGTACTGATAATTGATTTATTGTTATACTCATCAAATGAATTAATCAAAATATTAAAAAGAAATCATTTTGAAAACATTTCAAAAAGAAAGGACAACATGAAACATATATTTACACTTATTCCCATTTTGATTCTAATTGGCTGTGGATCTGATCAGCAGTCTAATGTGCCGTTAGAGACTTCTATAGACTCTGTCAGCTACAGTATCGGTGTTGATATTGGAAAAAGTATGAAAACTCAAGAACTGGAAATGAATGAAAAAGCACTTTTTGAAGGTTGGAGCAAAGCATATAATGGCGAAGATTTAAAATTATCCGATGAAGATATGCTTACAGTATTGAACTCATTCCGTAATGAATTACAGGAAAAATCTCGTCAAAAAGCCCAAACGCAAGCTAAAGAAAACCTAGAAAAAGGAAACGCCTTTTTAGCTGAAAATGCGAATAAAGAAGGGGTTGTAACTCTTGAAAGTGGTCTACAATATAAAATTATTGAACAGGGCTCTGGTGAAAAACCAAAGAGTACTGATAAAGTATCCGTTCACTACAGAGGAACCCTAATAGACGGTGAGGAATTTGATAGCTCTTATAAAAGGGGAGCGCCTACAGCATTTGCTGTAACCGGCGTAATTAAAGGTTGGACTGAAGCACTGCAATTGATGCCGGTGGGTTCAAAATGGGAATTATATATTCCTTCAAATTTGGCTTATGGAAGCGGTCCACGCGGGCCCGGCGGACCAAACAGCGCTCTCGTTTTTCAAGTAGAACTACTGGGGATTGAATAATTTAATTCTGTTCGAGAAAAATATAGAAACCCCCAGAATTTTATCAGAAACTGGGGGTTTTTTGTACACAGGATGTGATTTTCTGCCTACGTACTTTCGGTGGACAGGAAACCTGTGGCCAACGGATTAGAAGGCCATAGTGTAACAGACGATCTCAAACACAATGTGTGCTATAACTGTGCAATATTTTTATCGTCTTATGCCTATTTTTGTCATATCAATAACAAAAGTAGACAGTAACAACCATTACAAGTGATAATAAAATAAAAGCCAAGGGTAGTAAAAGTGTAACACTATGTAACCTACAGATTCTTTACTCGGCTACAAAAATATCGTTGCTATGTAAGTAAGTAGTTACTTACATTCTGGATATGGAAAACACATATCGCAAGACTTCAGTGGAACGGCAGAAAGAAATTGTACAGGCAGTCTTACAAATTATCGGCCAACAGGGCGTTACTTCCCTAACAACCATTGCAATCGCCAAAGAAGTTGGAATTACCTCAGGAGCAATATTCAGGCATTTCCATTCACTAGAAGAAATCTTCAGTGAAGTAGTAGCCTATGCGATCAAGAAAATTGAGGAAACATTTCCGGAAAAGTCATTACCACCTCTTGAGCGACTCAAGACATTCGCAACAAATCGAGTTATACTATTTGAATCTTCACCTGGCTTGGCCTGGCTTTTACGTTCCGAGCAGGCTTATTTAACCTTCCCAAAGGATTCAGTAAACGCACTGCAAATAATCGCCAAACAGTCCAAACAATATATTCTTGATTTACTTGAGGAAGGGATAGAGCTGGGAATTATTCGTAATGATATTGCCCCAGAGATACTGCTTATTCCTATTATAGGCACAATCCATACTATGATAGGAATACCTGGAATTAGAAAAAGCACCGGGAATAAAAAAACAGAATTCGAACAGGTTCTTTTTGCATTAGAACGGATGTTAATATCCCCTGATCACTCGAACAGAAAACTACAATAAAACAATTAATTCAAAAGGAAAAAGAATATGTCAATTAACACAGAAACAACTGTCGGACAAATAGCAACTGAATACCCTCTGGCAACAAGAGTTTTTGCTCGTCATAATATCGACTATTGCTGCGGGGGTGGCATCTCTCTGGAAGAAGTATGCAATCAAAATAGTCTTGAAACTGATCTAATACTCACAGAAATTCAAAATGAAATCAAAACGCAAGAAAACACTGAAAAGCAATGGGATAAAGAGTCCCTTACCGATTTAATAGACCACATATTAATCACCTATCACCGTCCTTTAGACGAAGAGATTCCTCGATTAGAATACATGGTTCAAAAAGTGTATAATGTTCACGGCGATAAAAACCCGGATATGTTTTCTGAGCTTCGACAAGTTTACTTAACATTAATGAATGAAATTGGAGCACATATGATGAAAGAAGAGCAAATCCTCTTTCCAATGATTAAACGCGGGGATGGGGGCATGGCAAACGGTCCCATCAATGTAATGCTACAGGAACATGATTCTGCTGGTAACGCATTAAAAAGAATACGTGAACTAACAAATAATTACCAGGTTCCCAAAGAAGCCTGCAATACCTGGAGAGCTTTATGGTATGGCTTGGAAGCGCTGGAAGAAGATCTTCATCAACATATTCACTTAGAAAATAATATACTCTTTCCTAGAGCCTTAAAAAGTTAAGAATACTCCGAAATTCGATCGTGTGAAGGTTTGATATATTGAATAACTATCATTCCACTTAAACACACTATATCACACCTCACACTTTCGGCTGGAAATTCCGGAGGTTTCGGACAGTGATTCCGGAGAAGTTTCGGACACCATTC
>CAZIFK010000047.1:0-18563 GCA_964538995.1 uncultured bacterium | reverse complement strand
ATTTATCCAGAAAACTCCGCCAGGATGAAATGTTATTTGGTGAAACGCAAGGGTTAGTTATTGTATCAATCGGAGAAAGTGATTTGATGGAGTTTGAGCGAATTTGCATGTCCATTGGCATTCCGTCCACAACCATTGGCAGGGTAACTGGGGATGGACGGTTTACATTTAATGATGTGGTGAATATTGCACGGGAAGATTTATAGAAGTATAATGGAAAATAAAAGATAGTAGTTTTCTAAATATATTCCCCTCTGTCCGAAGGACATCTCCCCCAAGATGGGGAAGAAATTATAGGTCTTCCCCAATGTGGGGAAGATTTAGATGGGGATTATATATTGAAATTCCTTATGAGAAAATTGATTGATCAGTCGTTTATGATTCGCTTCATGTCTTCATGAATAAGAGAATTTGAAGCGAGAATTTGATTGTCAAATATTGAATATGTCGAACCATCCATTTTAGTGATTTTCCCGCCTGCTTCTTCAACCAATAATATTCCTGCAGCTGTATCCCAGGGATGAAGTTCATATTCCCAAAATCCATCTACTTTTCCGCAAGCGACGTGACATAAATCAACAGCTGCAGCGCCTAATCTCCGAACACCTTGAGTCATTTCAGTGAACTGCTTGAAAAGAACCATATTTCTTTCCCATAATTCACCATGTTCGTATCCAAAACCTGTTACAAGGAGTGATTTTTCAAGTTCATTCACAGTTGAGACAGAAATGATGGAGTCATCACAATATGCACCTTGACCCTTAACAGCAGTATAAACGCGATTTACGGGTAGTTCGACTACGCAAGCGACCATTGGTTTATGATTGTGATAAACGCCGATAGATACCGCAAATGATGGATAATTATGCACGAAATTTGTGGTTCCGTCAAGCGGGTCAATAATCCATTGAATTGCTGATTTCGGAAGGGAGGAACCGGACTCTTCTGCAAGAATTCCATGAGCAGGGAATTCTTTATGAATAATTTTACAAATCAAATACTCCGACTCTGTATCCGTTTTAGTAACGAGATCAGCTCGGCCTTTATAGTCTGCAACTTTAGGTTGCTCGTGGGCGGATAAAATGAGATCAGCGGCAGATGTCGCTGCTTTTACAGCCACATCGTAGATGTGATTTAAATTCACCGTTATTTCTTATAGGGTAAATGCTCCTGTGAGAAATATTTATTCGTCATTTTCTTTAGGGCTGTTGAAAGGAAAATAACTGAAATCAAATTTGGAAACGTCATAAATCCCAGAGCGGCATCCCCAAAAGCCCATATAGCTTCCAATTCAGCAATGGCGCCGATGAAAACAAATACTAAAAATATCCATTTATAGGGTAAGATTGCTTTACGGCCGAAGAGGTAGAAAGCTGAACGATCGCCATAAAATGACCAACTAATGGCCGTGGAAACGGCAAACAGGAGCACGGAAACTGTTACAATCTTATCACCATAGTTGAATAAGAAACTCAAACCTTCTTTAAACGCATAAGATGTTAAAAGACTGCTGTTAAATAAACCAACTTCAAGTATATCTTTAACATGCGATAGAGTTGGATCAGTGATATTCATATAGAATTGTGTATGCTGCCAGGCTCCGGTAGAAATAATCACAAGACCTGTCAGTGTACAAATAATAATCGTATCGATAAATGGTCCAAGCATGGCTACGGAACCTTCACGAATTGGATATTTTGTTTTCGCTGTGGAATGGGCAATGGCGGCACTTCCTTGGCCGGCTTCGTTGGAATATAAGCCTCGTTTAATTCCCCACAGCATTGTTAACAAAATTCCTCCGCCAGCTCCTGCAATCGTTGCAGGAGGGTTGAACGCCATTTCGAAAACCAATGCAATACTAGGACCGATTTTATCAATATTAACGAGAAGAATCAGCGAAGCTGCTAACACATAAATGACTGCCATAATAGGCGCCAGATATCCGGTGACATACCCGATCCGCTTTATGCCTCCAATAATAACCATACCGATAACTCCGACAAGAATAACACCATTAATCACTTGCTGGACGGATAATTCAAACCCTGCCCAAACATGATGTTTTAAGGTAAGAAAATGGTTTGTTCCAAGGAATTGTGATACTTCAGAATATATTTGATCAGAAACAGTAAAGGCTTGGATCGCATTTCCCGTAGCAAAGGAACATATTATTGCAAAACTGGCAAAAGCTACAGCCATCCATCTCCAATTTTTCCCCATTCCGGATTCAATAGTGTACATGGGGCCACCAGCTGTCATACCATCGCTGTCTATTTCGCGATATTTTAAAGAGAGAGAGCATTCTGCAAATTTTAATGTTGTTCCAAAAAATGCCGTAACCCACATCCAGAACAATGCACCTGGGCCTCCATAATATATTGCAGTGGCCACTCCCGCGATATTACCAATTCCAACGGTTGCTGATAATGCAGTCGTCAATGCCCGGAAATGGTTTAGATCACCTTCGTCATCAGGATTATCATATTTTCCTCGAGTGACATTGACACCATGCTTTAGATACCTTAACTGTGGAAAGCCTAACTTGATGGTTGTAAATATTCCCGTTCCAACGAGAGCGATGACCATTAATGGAATAGGAGAAAAAGTAGGGAAGGACCAGATACCTTCATAAAAATCTACTCCAAAAAACACTAATATTAATAAAATGACCGCGAATGAAATAATACCTGCTTTTGATCTGTTCATAGTTACCTTGATTTGATTAAAAATTGAAGCCAAGTTTACATGACTGTTTTGTGGCAGGCAATTGCCTTTTACATTTGATTTAATTACTTTAAGATTGTATGGATGTAGTTGATTTATTTAAAAAGACACCTTTAGTATTTATTAGTCTGACATTTATTTTCGGGTTAATTCTGGGAGAATTCGTTTCATCCGCTTTTGTTACCCTTATCATATTCATTATTGGATTGTGTTCATTATTTATTAAAAAAGATTCGATTTTTGTTTTCGGTATTCTAGTCTGTCTAATATCGTTTGGGACCCAAAGAATGCAAACAACTTTAATCCATCAAAACCATCATAAATATATCACAGATGAATTCCACGAAACAATATTTGAGTATCAGGGAGATATTGCTGAAATAAAACAAACCAAAAAGGGATTTAAATATCGATTGCATTTATTCGATTATCAAAATATTGATATTTGGCTCTACCAGAAAACAGAGTTGAATTGTGACATTGGCGATACATTAATTGGAAAAGGGGAATTTCAACGAATCAGTTCGGCAAGAAACCCAGGAGAATTTGATTTTCAGTCCTTTTTCAATCGTAAAAATTTATATGGTTGGATATTTCCGGATAAAAATGAACATGTGACGATTCTCAAAAACAATCATTTCAATTTTCGTCGATTCATTTACGAAATCCAGGAAAAAATCAGAACACATTTCAATAAATATGCACCCGGTGATGCCGGTGGTTTATTAAGCGCATTGATTCTGGGTGATAAGTCCGATGTCGATCCTGACATAAGAGATTCATTTGCCAATACAGGAGTGATCCATGTCTTGGCCGTTTCAGGATTGCATGTTGGTTATGTGCTAGTCGTTTTGCTGCTAATTAAAAATATATTTCGACTCCCCTGGGGTGTAGACCGCATTGTCGTCATTATTGGTCTAGTGATATTTGTTATTTTAACAGGAGGGAAGGCAAGTGTTATCAGGGCATCCATTATGGCTGGCTTGTACGTTATGGCGCCTGTTTTTAACCGAACAGCGAATATTTGGAATATTATTGGTGGCGCTGCATTGGGTATTTTGTGTTTTCGACCATTGGATCTATTTGATTTGGGATTTCAATTGAGTTTTCTAGCAGTCGGTTCCATCATCTTTTTCTATAATTGGTTTGAAAAAGTGCTTCCGGACAGAGTGAAAGTCAGTAAAATTAGTCATAAAGCATTAAAATTCATTTGGGGGCTGTTTTTAGTATCTCTTGCCGCACAAATTGGTACATTACCACTGACAGCGTATGTATTTGGCAAATTACCGTTGATTGCCCTTATCGCAAACGTGTTGATCGTACCGTTGATTGGTGTTTTAGTCGGAATTGGATTTTTTCTTTTATTTTTGGGTTGGATACCCGGAATGGGCTTTACACTGGGAAATTCAGCTTGGCTTATTTCAAAAATCATCACATTTTTTACTTATACGTTTTCAAGATTTTCATTTTCCACATTAAATATCAATTTTTCACTGTTTTTAGTGATTGCATACTTTTTGGTTTTAGGTTCCATTGTTTTCATATTTGACAAACAAAAACGGAAATATGGATTATATATCATTCTTTTTGTTTTGAATATTAGTATTTGGAAGTGGTCGTTTAATGACAGAAAACTGGATGTAATATTTTTAGATGTGGGACAGGGAGATGCAGCTATTGTAAGACTTCCGAATGAAAAAGTGATGCTGATCGATGTTGGACAACGCAGCCGTCATGAAGATATGGGTAAGGATGTCGTTTTGCCTCTTTTAAACCATTTAGGAATAAAAAAGCTCGATTGGGTCGTTATGAGCCATCCCCACAGTGATCATATTGGTGGAATAATTTCCATATTAAATGAAGTTAAAATTGATACGTTATGGGACACATTTATCCCTTATACATCATGGACTTATCATACAATTATCGATTTTGCTGATTCGAATGGTATAATTATAAATCGTCCCAAAAGTGGAGAAACGAAAAGATTATCAGAAAATGTTTACATTCTTGTTTTAGCCCCGGATTCTCTTTTTGCAGTATCAGAGCATAATGTGAATAATGCCAGTATAGTGTTTAAATTAGTATACGGTGAAACAAGTATATTATTTACCGGTGATCTTGAACATGAGGGCGATAAACTATTAATTCCGTATCAACAATTGCTGAAATCGGATGTGTTGAAAGTAGCTCATCATGGTTCTATCACCAGCTCAACAGAGCCATTATTGGATTTAGTAAATCCCACATTGTCTGTAATTTCTGTCGGGTGGAAAAATAAGTTTCGCCATCCGTCGCCAATCGTTTTGGAGCGGTTTCGATCGAGAAAAATAAATATTCACAGAACCGATTTGAAAGGTGCCCTTTGGATACAATCAGATGGGAAAAATATTATGGAAGTCAAATGGAATTGATAGCAGGAGTAGATGAAGCTGGACGAGGTCCTCTTGCTGGTCCTGTCGTGGCAGCTGCCGTCATTTTACCCGAAGATCATCGAATAGAAGGATTGGCCGATTCAAAAAAGCTTTCAGAAAAGAAACGTGAAAAACTTTTTGTTGAAATAAATTCACTGGCATTGAGTGTCGGCATTGGAATAGTAGATAGGGATGAGATTGATAGAACGAATATTCTAAAAGCGACTTATAAAGCAATGTTCAAAGCGTTAGGAACATTAAAACCTCAACCCACAAAAGCATTGATTGATGGCTTTGCTTTACCAAACCAAATAGTACCGAACGAAGGAATTATACGCGGAGACGATTTAATAGATTCCATTAAGGCTGCTTCAATCATTGCAAAAGTGACTCGTGATCGAATTATGATACAATATAATATCATTTTCCCAGAATACGGTTTTGCCCAGCATAAAGGCTATGGTACAAAACAACATATTGAAAAATTAATTGAACAAAAAGCTTCGCCGATTCATAGGCGAACATTCAAGCCGGTAAATAAACATCTTCCAACAATTCAATGGTTAAAGAAAAACAAAAAAGTCGGATATTTCGGGGAACGTTTAGCGGCTTTAGACTTATATAAAAAAGGATATAAAATCATTTTATTAAATCACTATTGTGCACCATACGGTGAAATCGATATTGTTGCGGAAAAGGCAAATGAATTAATATTCGTTGAAGTAAAAACAGCCGCAAGTAAAACAATGGGAAATGTGGAAGATCAGGTAAACGCATCAAAAATTAGAAAATTGACAAATGCTATTAATCAATACCTAATGGATAACGAAGTAAAAAAAGATATCAGATTAGATGTTTATGCAATTACACTACGAAAAAATGGCCCGAAGATGAAACATTTTAAAGGCATTGAAATTGAATAATCATTGTTTATAGAAACATAACTCCTAATTTTAATCATGAATAAAAAGAAAATTTTAAGTGAATCACGGTCTTTACTAATTATCATTCTTATAGTTTTTACACTAAAAGTGACATTAATTGAGGCATACATCGTTCCAACAGGCAGTATGGAAAAAACCATTATGGTGGGAGATTTTCTCATCGGCAACCGCTTCGTTTATGGAATGAGGACACCGGATTGGATTGGGATTCCTTATACTGATCTCGGTTTTTCAATCCCATACTATCGATTTCCTGAATTTAAAAAACCACATCAAGGAGATGTGATCATTTTTAAATATCCTCGTGATCCTCATTTAAAATATGTAAAAAGATGTATCGCTGAACCTGGAGATACGCTGCAGATAGTTAATAGGAAAGTGTACATAAATGGAATAGAGTTTGAGCTACCGGAGCATGGGCGGTTTATTCTTCCGATGGCAGATCCTAGAAAAAAAGATCCAAATATTTTTTTAGGAAAAGGAAATAAAGATAATTTTTCTCAATTAATCCTTCCCAAAAAGGGGGATAAAATATTTATACAACCCGAAACAGCTTTACTTGCCATGCAAATAATGCTGTTCGATGGTCATAACTTGACATTAAAAAACGAAAATCATGAATATGAATTCACAACGATTGATCCAACTGATTTATACCGGCGAAAAAATTCATATGATGTTTTTGATGATTATTACCCAAATGGCAACTTGATTAATCCCTGGTCCACAAATATGCCAAGAGGTGAATTACTATTTGATGGCCAACCTATTATGGATCTTGATGAATATATAGTTGAACAGAATTATTTTTGGGCCATGGGTGACAATCGAGATAATAGTCTCGATTCAAGATTCTGGGGTTTTGTACCGGAAGATCATATACTAGGTGAAGCATTATTTACATATATGTCTTTAAATCTAGATACATGGATACCGCGATTTAATCGAATTGGCACTATTATAAAGTAGTATATTTCACCTTGCACTAACTTAATTAGCTTTGTATTTTTTTACATTAGACAAAACTAAAATTAAAGAAGTAAGAGAAAAAATGAACCGAATCTTAATCCCAATAATTATATTTTCATTCATTATTGCACAGGAAGAAGAAATTTCTGAAGCACCAGTGGATACAACGCTCGTGGACGAAACTATTGATACGTCTGAAGTCCAATTGGCATTCCCGGGGGGGGCTAATGACACTTCTGAAGTCGAATTAGAAGTTATGGAAGGTTCTAGCGATGTGTCTGAAGTCAATTTGGCATTAGAAGACATAGACTTCAGTTTGGAATTTGGTTACAAAGGGTATCAATGGGGTTCAAATATATCAAACTTACCGCGATTACAAAATATGTCAGGTGCAGAACCTGGTTCCGATAGTAAAAGTATGTTAATGTTTGGAATGCTGGGATTGGATTCTACTAGAGTAACATTTGTATACAGTGATAGTGGTTTTTGGAAATCTGAAATTGACTTTCAATTAGTTGAAGATATAGACAAACAGATTGAGTCATTTTTGCGGATAGAGAAAAATGTAAGTGAGGTCTACGGCAATCCATTCTCCACTGATCAAACAGTCAATGGACTTTCAAACTCATACAATAATTTCCTCAACGTAAAATACTCTCGTGCTTTTTATAGATCATCTTGGAATGCCTCGCCGGTTAGAATCGTCCTAGTCCTTAACGGTATTGTCCAGCAACCCAAAACTGAAAGTAGTTTACTAGAAGGTAATATTAGTTTTTTGAGATTAGTGTATTATAATCCTGATTTTATGACTAATGGAAAAGAAGAAAAACAAATAGAAGAGCTTCCATCAATATTTGAAATATATTAATAATGTTCGCTACCAGAAGCTTGTTAGCTGTCTTAATTAGCGTGCAATTTTCCTTTTGTCCAAATCCTCCACGGATGGCCAGGCATTTTCGATATCAAGTAAGCCAAAAAGAAGCGCTTTCAATAAGTCGTACGGTTTTAGAAAATCTAGGCTATGAAATTGAATTTTACACAAAAGAAAGCCATTTAATTAAAACATTCAATACACCCATAAAAAAAGATTTTCGCAGGTATGATTATTCTTTAGCTGTAATCGTGGCAGATCAAGTAGAAGTATATATCATTGCCCGAAAGCACATATTTAAACGCAGTTCCGAATCATCATTAGGCGGGGGCAAATCAATGACCGAAATGGATACAGTGGATTGGTTGCCATATTCTTTACAGCAAAAAATTTATTTGCCTTTGATTGATGAATTTGCAAAAAATAGTCTGACTCTAATTGAAACAATCAGCAGCGAAAATCACTTATATAATAATTCAATGGCAGATGCATAAAATATGGCTTGTTGTTTATACTTCAGGCGTATCAATTTCCGAGACTTCTAAATAACCTATGATACTTATTTAAATATGTCAGCAGACTATATATTACGTGAAAAACTAGAAACACTTTTGAAAGGTGTTAATGAAAATTATGGTAAAATTCTTGCGAATGAATTGCTTTCACGTTTAGAAAATACAATTACTGATTTTAACGATGAGGTTCTTTCGTTATTAAGTGATCTTAAAGAAAATGCTACATTAAAAGAAAAAATGATGGAGGGCATTAAAGCAGGCAAATCTGAAAAACAAACTTCAGATAAAAGTTCCTCTGTTGAAGAAGTAAAAGAAATGAGTGAATGGGAAAAAAGGCTTGAAACTCTGAGTAACTAACATTTGAGGAAGAAGAATGACTGTAAAAGATAAAATTGTTTTTAGTATATTAATTATCTTGATTTTGGCAGGTGGCTATTTTCAGTATATGTCCGGCGAGATGATTAAGCGTATGGATACATTAAATCTGAATGATAAGGAGCATGTAAACGTTGTACAGAATGAATTTCGTGAGGATCTTCGAGTATTAAATTTGCAGTTTATTGGCAGAGGAAAACATTTGCAAAGAGCTCAACAAGATATTATAGCAAATACGAAATTAATCAATACTACAGCTGATTCTTTAGCTGATATGATTGGAGAGGTTCAATACAATTTGGATGAAGTGGAACGAGAGACTTTTAAGCGTTTTAGCGATGTAGAAACGGATATTGCAGATTTAGAAGACGATCTTGGAAGGTTACGTCGTAAAACTACTCAAACTCTTTCTGAAATTCATCAAAAACTTACTTTGTTAGAAACAGAATTAAATACTGTTACGGAAAAAGTTTTCGAAAAGGATAAAAAGAAAAAGTAATTAAACTTATTTATTTTAATGAAAAAACACTAAAGGGCTTTATAAAAAAAAGCCCTTTAGTGTTTATGGACATGCTAGATATAGAATCATTTAATAAAGGGATTGAATTTTTCAATGATCAAGAGTATTATAAAGCTCATATAACTTGGGAGCATTGTTGGAAAATACTTGAAAGTTCAAAAACTAAATTATCCCTGAAACCCCTTATAATGCTTACTGGGGCATATCTGAATTATAAAAGTGGAAGAAAAAGAGGCGGGGATTATTTATTAAAATTATCTTTGGATCGCTTGCTCGAATCAAAAAATGAACTTAAAGAATTAGTTGAAGTGAATCTGTTGATAGGACGTGTTAATAAAGTATATAAAAGAGGTGGTTCAACAGAAGGAATGAATGAGATAAAGATTAAAAAAGTGGGGTAGATTTCACAAAGACCTCGGTGCTAAGTGAAGATCTACCCCTTCCACATACCAAAGGTACCAAACCAGCACCTTCACGCTTAAAGTAAAAGTTTAAATGAGAAGATGCAAGAAAAAAATCAAAATTGTGCCGAGAGCCGGAATCGAACCGGCACGGGGTTGCCCCCATTGGTGTTTGAGACCAACGCGTCTACCAATTCCGCCACCTCGGCAATATCGGTGTATTTATTGGACGAAATATTAACTATAATGTCTATATATTTGCACATAATATTATGGGAGAATTTTTAAAATGAGTTACAAAACAATACCTGGTATGCTTTTGGACAGTATTGAAAAATATGCTGATAATCCATGTTTATTTGACAAAATTAATGGTTCATGGGAGGGAATAACATATCGAGAAGTTGGTGAAGCAGTAGAAAATGTCGCTTGTGGTCTTACATCGCTCGGAATTAAAAAAGGAGATAAAATAGCCATTCTATCCACAAATTCTTCCCGTTGGGCTATCGCTGATTACGCTATCACGGGGCTTGGTGCAGTTACAGTAACCGTTTATCCAACATTAACCAGTCCTCATATAAAATATATTTGTAATGATTCTGAAACAAAATACGCTTTCGTAGAAAATGCTGAACAATTGGATAAAACACTAACATTGGTAAATGAATGTAAAAAGTTCGAAGGTTTTATCCTGATGGATGATGGTGAAAGTAGTATGAATAATGTTATTGGGTTTTCAACCTTAATTGAAAAAGGGATAACGTATAAAAAAGATTCAGGTTTTAATTTTAGCGAAAATGCGAAATCTATAAATGAGGATGATTTGCTTACATTAATCTACACGAGTGGTACAACCGGAAATCCCAAAGGTGCAATGCTGTCACATAAAAACCTTGTGTCAAATGTCAAAAGTGGACATAAAGCAATTTACGTTGATGAAAATGATGTTTTTCTATCATTTTTACCCTTAAGCCATGTATACGAGAGAATGGCTGGTCATTTTTCCGCATTTTATGGCGGAGCTCAAACATATTATGCTGAATCGGTTGAAACAGTTGCCGATAATATGGGGGAAGTGAGACCAACGATTATGACAAGTGTTCCTCGTCTTTATGAAAAGATGTATGCTCGTATAATTGATAAAGTAAATAATGATTCACCTATTAAACAAAAAATATTTTGGTGGGCTATTAAAATTGGTAAAAAGGTAACTCCATATTTATTGAAACAAAAACGCCCCGGAGGTGTGTTAAGATTTAAATTTGGATTAGCTGAAAAATTGGTATTTTCAAAAATAAAAGAAAAAGTGGGGGGCCGTTTACGATTTTTTCTTTCAGGTGGCGCTCCGCTATCACAAGAAATTGCAGAATTTTTTGCTTCAGCAAATGTTCTTATTTTAGAAGGTTATGGTCTGACAGAAACAAGCCCGGTGATTTCTATGAATACCCCAGAGTCCGTAAAGTTTGGTACAGTTGGTAAGCCTATTGACGGAGTGGAAGTGAAAATCGCAGAAGATGGTGAAATTCTTTGTCGCGGGGATAATGTGATGATGGGATATTATAATAGTCCTGAAGCAACAGCTGAAGTGATTGATAAGGATAATTGGTTTTACACTGGTGATATTGGTGAATTTGATAATGAGGGATTCTTACGTATCACTGACAGAAAAAAGAATATAATTGTGACTTCAGGGGGCAAAAATATTGCACCAGCTCCTATGGAAACTGCTTTGATTATGTCTCAATATATAGAGCAATCAATCATTATTGGCGATAAACGAAATTTCATTTCAGCATTAATAGTCCCAACAATGGCAAAATTAGCTAAATGGGCTGAAGGAAAAGGATTGAGCGAAGACATATTGAACGATCCTAAAACGATCCAATTATTTGAAGATGAAGTCAAAGAATCCATGAAAGACTTCGCAAAATATGAAACAGTTAAAAAGTTTAAATTAATTCCGGATGAATGGTCAGTTGATTCGGGAGAATTAACTCCTACGCTTAAAGTAAAACGTAAGGTAGTTGAAGTAAAGTACGCAGAAATATTAGATAGTATATATAAAGAATAGGGTAATATACCTTAAAGTATTATATAAGTTGAATTATTATGAGTAATATTTCTATTCTTGGAACTGGTAGCTGGGGAGGAACCATCGCCCAACATTTGGCCGGGTTAGGTCATTCAGTTGTTGCGTGGAGTAAATTCCGGGAAGAGATTAAGGAATTAAATTCTACCAGAACCCATCCATTAGTTCCGGGATTAAAATTTTCAGATTCAATTCGATTTACAATGAATTTACAAGATGCTGTAAACCATGCGGAAATCGTTGTCATTGCAGTTCCATCTCATATCGTTAGGTCACTAATGGAATCGATAGCTGGGGTGAAAACCGATAAGAAAACCTATGTAAATCTTGCAAAGGGAATAGAGAATGACTCGTTAATGACAATGAGCCAAGTCATCCAACAAGTCGGAGAAATATCCCCGAACCGAGTTGTGAGCCTTTATGGTCCAAGTCATGCGGAAGAAGTAGCCAAGCGGATGCCAACAACAATCGTATCTTCTTGCGAATCTTTGGATACAGCTATGCTTGTGCAGAATACGTTTTCTTCTGAAGTGCTGAGAGTATACACAAATACGGATATTCTTGGTGTTGAGTTAGGCGGTTCATTAAAAAATGTAATAGCCATTGCCGCAGGAATATGCGATGGTATTGGTTATGGAGATAATACTAAAGCCGCTTTACTGACTCGAGCCATGACCGAGATTACACGACTTGGAGCAATCATGGGCGCCAAATCAGAAACCTTCTCAGGATTAAGTGGAATAGGTGATTTAATTGTCACTTGTATGAGCCGGCATAGCCGAAATCGATATGTCGGGGAAGAAATTGGCAAAGGTCGAACATTGGATGAAATTCTTGATGAAATGAAAATGGTTGCAGAAGGAGTGAAAACGACGGTGTCTGTACGTCAATTGAAGGAAAAATATAATGTCTCGATGCCGATATCTTCAGCGGTGGATGAAGTATTGTTTGAAAGAAAAAATCCTAAACAAGCAATTAGTGAATTAATGAATAGAGACCTAGTATCTGAAAAATAAAAAGCAGTTTTCCCTCTTTTTCCAATAATTCAACTATCGTAATTTTCCCGCCTCGTTTTTGCCCACATAGCTCAGCAGGATAGAGCACAGGTTTCCTAAACCTGGGGCCAGAGGTTCGAATCCTCTTGTGGGCACAAATGATTAACCATTTTATGGAGATAAAGACTGTATGTTAAAAGCTAGAAAAAAGATAACAAAAAAAGAAATACAAAAAGATCCATTTTTGGAGAGCCTTTTTTCAATAAAAACATATTTTGATCATAACAAACAAAAAATTACTCGAATATCTATCGGAGTTATTTTAGCCGTTATTGTCATTGCCTTTCTGAACAACAAAAGAATGGCCCAAAATGAAGCGGCAGAAACTGCTTTGGGAAAGGCAATGGTGAATTTGACTATTGGCGACATAGACAATGGGCTTTTGTTATTGGAACTATTGATTGATGATTTTTCCGGATCGGGACCAGCCCAAAGAGGATTATATTTATTAGGGAAAAATTATTATGAAAAGGAAGATTATTTGACAGCTAAATCCTATCTAAACGACTTTTTAGACGATCCATCGGATGACTTTAATGCCAGTGCGTTTCTGCTATTGGCCGAGATTGAAAAAAATAACCTCAATCTGGAACCTGCCATAAGCAATTATAAAAAGGCTATAAAATTTTCATCGACCAATCTTCAGAAAAATCAACTTCAAGTTAGTCTAATAAAATATTATTTAGAAATTGGTTACTATAATGATGCAAAATCATTATTGGAGGGTATGTCAAAACCCTTTAACCAACCAATAAAAGTTCAAAATGAAATCGATGAAATTATAGGACGTATTGATAGAGCGATTTCCGACGAACAATAATCTTGTAAACCTGAATATTAAAGCTTAATTTTTCGCCCGAAAAGTGGGTTGCGTGCCCACTTTTCGTATGTATAGACATGGATGAATTAAGAAATAAGATAGAAAAATTAATGCCAACAGGATTCTATTTAATGGACATAAAAGAAGATCCGCACAAAGGATTGGTTCGTTGTTTAATTGATAGTGAAGATTTTATTTCACTTGAAGATACGACCATGATATCGAAATCAATTCAAAACTCTGGTGTTTTGAATCAATTTTATTCTGACGGTGCATCTTTAGAAGTGACATCTTTAGGAGTTACAGAACCTTTAACTCATTCATTTCAGTACAGAAAAAATGTTGGCCGAAAACTAAATATCACGTATGATAAAAATGGATTTCGAAAAAACGTTGAAGCAGAACTAACAGGATTTGACGGAGAAACCCTTTTTTTACAGAATAAAAATAAAGGTCATTTTCAATTAGTATTAGCAAATATTTTACAAGCAAAAGTTATCATTCAATTTAAATGAATATGGAGCCGATGTGATCAATAGAGCATTAATAGACGTTTTTTCAGAAATAGCCAGAGAAAAAAATGTTGAACGGTCTGAACTTGGAAGTATCCTTGAACAGCTTTTTCTGTATATTATCGAAAAAGAGCGCGGTGAAAACACAAATTGTAGTGTTATTGTAAATATTGATAAGGGTGAGATAGAGATATATGCTGAAAAAACCATTGTGAACGTATTAGACGATCCTGTTTTAGAAATTTTATTGGAAGATGCGCAAAAAGAGATGCCAGAAGAAAAATTTGAAATTGGTGACGTATTTGTTGAAGTTATTGATCCGCGAATTTTTGGTCGCAGAATGGTCAATACGGCAAAACAGTTTTTCAGTCAACGAATACAGGATGTTGAAAAACATTATATCTACGAAGATTATTCTCAAAGAATCGGTGAAATTGTTATCGGTGTAGTACATCAAGTCCAGCGTGACAATATTTTCATCAATATTGAGCAGGCAGAACTACGGATGCCAAAAAGTGAACAAATTCAATCGGAGCGCTATCGCAGGGGAGATACAGTAAGAACAGTTGTTAAATCGGTCGAAGTGACTCCTCGCGGACCTGAAATCATTGTGTCTAGAAGTGATAACCATTTTCTCTTTAAGTTATTTGAAATGGAAGTTCCGGAAATCGACGATGGAATTATTGAAATTTTAGCGATCGCACGTCATCCGGGTGATCGTGCAAAGATTATAGTAAAATCACAGGATAGAAGAATCGACCCGGTTGGAGCGTGTGTAGGCATGCGCGGTAGCAGGATTCAGGCAATTGTCCGAGAATTAAATAATGAAAAAATTGACATCATTAATCATAGCGGGCAAGCGGAAATATTGATTTCAAGGGCTTTGTCACCTGCGAAACCAATTGATCTGTACATCGATGACGATCGGAAATACTGTGTTGCGTTGTTTAATGAAAATGAATTGGAATTTGCCATTGGTAAGGGAGGCGTAAATATTAATCTAGCTTCCAAGGTAACTGGTTTTAAAATCGATGCATTTGGCAAAAATGAATACGAGCGCCAGCAAACAGATCAAGCCACCTCATTAACCGAAGTTCCGGACTTCGATAAGAAAATTGCAAAATTATTAGCTGATAATAATGTTAGTATCGTTTCCGACCTACTAAACGCAGATGAAGAACAACTTTTGGCAATCGATGATTTTGATAATGAAGTATTGGAAACGTGTTTTAATGTCGTTCAGGATTTCATTGAGCGAGTAGAAGAAGAGGATGAGGAAGAAGAGGATAAAATCGATATAGATAAAATTCTCGCTGGTGCTGATGATTTAAAAGATGAGGATATTGATCAAAAAGATACAGAAGAAAATGAATTAGTTTTAGAAGAAGAGTCTGAAGATAATTTAGAAAAATTATCTAATGAAAATCCTGAAAAATCAGAAAATAACACTAATGAATCTGACAAATCTACACTTAGTGATTCTAATGAAGGTTCAAAAGAAAATATGGAAGAAATTGAGTCCTAAAATATGGCAAAACGTCGAATATTTCAACTAGCAAAAGAACTGAATATTTCCCATACGGAAATTGTGAATTTCCTTAAAGATAACGGAGTTGATGTCACAAGTCATATGTCACCGGTTGACGAGAGTGCCATCACACTTATAGAATCAGAATTCGCTAAAGATAAGGAAAATATTGCTCGATATAGGAAAGAGCAGGTTCGCCGGGATATTCATCATTCCAGAATAGTCGAGCAGCAAAAAGCCACAAAAAAAATTAAGCTTTTATCGTTAGATGAACAACGTCAGATAGAAGAATTAGAAAAAATTAATGCTGACGAAGAAGCAAAGAAAAAGCAAGAAGCAGAACAGCGAAAAGAAGAAGAAGACCAGAAGAAGAAAGAGGAAGTAGAAAAGAAAGCGAAAGATGAAAAAAAGAAACTCGCTCAACCTAAAAAACAAAAATTACGTAAAATAGATCTTTCCGAAATTGAAGCACAAATTGGCCAAACATCCCGACCGAAAAGGAAGGAAGCCGACAAGAAAGAAATAAAGATTCAAAAAAGTGTAAAAGATGCTGTTAAACAAACGTTGTCAAAAATAGTTACTAAAGGAAAGAAAAAGCAGTATAAAAAAGATAAGAAAGCAGACGTCGAAGAACAGATCAGTGATGACATTAAACGGGCAATTAAGGTAGCCGAATTTTCTAATGTTGAAGAATTAAGTAAATATTTCGAAGTAAATCCCAGTGAGATTATTCAAGAATGTTTAGGACTGGGAAAGTTGGTTACGATGAACCAAAGACTTGATTGGGACGCCATTGAATTATTAGCAGACTCTTTTGGATTTATTGCTGAAAAAATAACCAATGTAGGTGAAGAAATATTTTCGATAGATGAAACAGAGGAAGATATTAAAAACGCAAAACCTCGCCCACCGGTGGTTACGATAATGGGACATGTTGATCATGGGAAAACGTCATTATTGGATTATATTAGAAAAACAAATGTTGTCGCCGGGGAATCCGGTGGAATTACGCAGCATATTGGTGCATACAAAGTTGACGTAGAAAATGGTCAGCAAATTACATTTTTAGACACACCTGGACATGAAGCCTTTACAGCCATGCGTGCAAGAGGGGCCCAAGTCACTGATATTGTCGTAATTGTAGTCGCAGCGAATGATGGAGTCATGCCTCAAACAATTGAAGCGATTAATCATGCAAAAGCGGCAGAAGTACCCATGATTGTCGCCATAAATAAAATGGATTTGCCTGCAGCTGATCCAGATAAGGTTAAAAGAGAATTATCGGAACATAATGTATTAGTAGAAGATTGGGGTGGAAAAGTCCAGGCGATACTTGTTTCTGCAAAAAGTGGAGATGGTTTAGGGGATTTAATGAATTCTATTTTGCTGGAAGCCGAAGTTTTAGAATTAAAAGCCAATCCGGATACTGAAGCTCGTGGAACAGTAATTGATTCAAAGCTTGATAAAGGTCATGGTCCAATTGCAACGATACTCATTCAAAAAGGGACATTAAAAGTTACTGATTCCTTTATCTGCAGCAATTATTCCGGAAAAGTCAGGGCGATAATGAATGAACGTGGGCAACGTATTGAATTAGCCGGTCCTTCAGAATCTGTACAGGTGCTTGGTTTTGAAAAAGTACCTCAAGCAGCTGATATTTTTGCTGTATTTGAAAATGAAAAAGATTTAAAACGAATTGCATCAGAACGTCAACGCCTGAAACGTGAAATAGAACAAAAGAGAGTCATAACCCAATCATTAGACGCCATGTCTGCGATGATTAAAGATGGTTCTATTAAAATGTTGCCTCTTGTGATTAAGGGTGATGTGGATGGTTCTATCGAGGCGTTATCTGAAACGTTAGAAAAAATTGAACACGAGGAAGTGGGTGTCCAGGTAATTCATAAAGCTGTAGGTATGATTACTGAATCAGATATTTTACTCGCGTCTGCATCCAACGCAGTTATTATTGGTTTTCATGTCCAAATCAGTTCAAATGCGAAACTATTAGCAAATCAAGAAGGCGTGGAAATCAGATCTTACAATGTGATTTACAATGCTGTTGAAGATGTGAAATTGGCACTTGAAGGTTTATTAGAACCTGAAAAAGTTGAAAATATTCTTGGACGTGCGACTGTATTAGAAGCATTTAAAATTCCAAAACTTGGTTTTATAGCTGGAAGTAAAGTAGATGAAGGAATTATCAAACGAGGTGAAAAAGCTCGCGTGATTCGTGATGAAGAAGTTATTCATGAATCGATGATCAATTCATTAAAGCGTTTTAAAGATGATGTGAAAGAAATGAAGGAAGGTCTCGAGTGTGGTATTGGAGTAGAGGGCTTTCAAAAGTTCAAAGCGGATGATGAAATAGTTGTCTTTGAAATCCAGGAAATCAAGCGGACTCTTGTAACATCTTGACAAATCAAAAACCTTATAAACGGACGGATCGCGTAGGATTGCAAATTTTGCAAATTCTAGGCGAAATAACTACGAAGCACATTAATATTTCCCATCTTGGCTTTATTACATTCACAAAAGTCAACATTTCTCCAGATCTTCGACATGCTAAAGTATTTTATAGTGTTTTGAATAAGAAATTTTCTCTAGAACGTGTGAATTCAGAATTAAATGCACTTGCAAAAGCATTTCGTAAATATCTTGGACAAGAAATCAGAACAAAAAACACACCCGATTTAAAGTTTATTGAAGATGATTCTTTAAAACATGAAGATCATATGATGAAAATATTTCATGATTTACACAAAGATGATTCATGATCTTGAATATGTATAAACCAAAAGGGTGGACTTCGTTTGATGTTGTAAA
>CAZIFK010000046.1:0-19585 GCA_964538995.1 uncultured bacterium | reverse complement strand
TTATTTGTTTTGGAACAGATGCCCATGAGAGCATTCCAATCATCACATGATTATATCCTCACTTTCGGGTTGGGAAAAATTACAAAGGTAGATTCAATAATCGTTCTTTGGCCGGATGGAGCCCAAAGTAAATTAGAAAATATTGCGGTGGACACTATGATTACGATTCGGCAACAAGAAAGTGTTCCCACTCCTCAAAAAAAGATAAAAGATATTGCACCGGTCTTTCGTGAAATAACGAATGAGTTCCAACTCCGATATGTACATAAGGAAAATAAATTCATAGACTTTCAACGTGAATCCCTTATTCCGCATAAATTGTCAACTGAAGGTCCAAAAATCGTTAAGGGGGATGTGAATGGCGATGGGTTGGAAGATCTCTATATTGGGGGTGCAAAGGGTTCTCCTGGAAAGTTGTTTATTCAAAAAGAGTCAGGTGCTTTTATAAGCACAAATGAAAAATTATTTGAACAAAATAGTATTTCTGAAGATGTCGGAGTATCTTTCTTCGATGTGGAAGGAGACGGAGATATAGATCTTTATGTTGTTTCCGGAGGAAATGAATATTCCAGGCAAGCACCTGCTCTTCTGGATCGTTTGTATATCAATAATGGACTGGGTGACTTTTCTCTTTCTAAAAATAAGCTGCCAAAGTTTTATGCCAGCGGTTCCTGCGTTAGACCGGGAGATTTCGATGGTGACGGCGATCTGGATTTATTTGTTGGGAGTCGAAGTATCCCTTGGAGGTATGGGTTAACCCCCACCAGCTATTTACTGCAAAATAACGGGCTGGGGAATTATTCAATTGTTACTGAACAATATGCTCCCGATTTAGCTAACATAGGATTAGTGACTGATGCAGAATGGATTGATTATGATAATGACTCGGATTTAGATTTAATTGTTGTTGGTGAATGGATGCCTGTTACTATCATGCAAAATAATGATTCCCAACTAATTAACGTTACAGACCAAAGCGGCTTAGGCAAAACAAACGGATGGTGGAACTGTATTCTGGTTGATGATATTAATGGCGATGGTCGTGTTGATCTAATTGCCGGTAATCTCGGTAAGAATTCGAAAATGCAAGCGTCAGTAACAGAACCGGCAACAATTTATATATCGGACTTCGATGGCAACGGTCTGTTGGAACAGATAGTATGCTATTATAAGCTTGGCAAAAACTACCCCATGCTCCTGAGACCCGATATGGTAAATCAGCTGCCCTACCTAAAGAAAAAGTTTCCGACACATAATGACTATGCCGGAAAGCAGATAACGGATATTTTTAGTCAAGAACAGCTGAAGAGAGCAGTGGTCCGTAAGGCTTATACTTTTGCTACAACTGTTTTCTACGGTAATAAGAATGGAACCTTCCAGCAGTCTCCGCTTCCTGCGGGGGCACAGTTTTCGCCAGTCTATGCAATCATAGCCAAAGATTTTGATGACGACGGTAATAAGGATCTGCTTCTGGCTGGAAACTTCTATGGTGCAAAACCTCAGCTGGGGCGGTACGATGCTAGCTATGGTACTCTATTAAAAAATACTGGGGACGAGAATTTCGTACCTTTATCTATTCAGAATAGTGGACTGTCCATCAGTGGCCAGGTTCGGGATATGGTTTCAATTACGTGGAAAAAGAGGCAAAAGGTATTAATAATTACAAAAAATGACGCCCTCACTCAAATATATGAAATCATACCGTGATAATTAGAAGTAACAACTTGAGTAAATGGAGCCAATATTTCTTAAGATAATTATTAATTAAAAAACCAATTGTGATTGAAGTTTCTTAGCCGGAAGCGTAAATTTTATTAAGAGAATTATAAATGTAAATATCTGAAACTAACAGTATCATAATAATAAAAAGGTCAAATTCATGAATAACCAATCAAATCTAATCGACAGAGCAAAAGAGTGGCAACATCGGTTGCTTTTATCCGTTTTGGCTTTTTTATTGTTCGAAACGTTAACAGGCCTTTCTATTTATTTGCTCCCTTTTAGTATTTCTAATCAAGTCATCGTGTTATTGCATACGGCAATTGGCCTTCTTTTCGTCCTACTTTTTACATGGTATCAAATCCGCCACTGGATGGTTTATCGTTCTATGAAAATGCATCATATTAAACTAACCGGTTATTTTTCCATGGCTGCGACGGTAGTATTAGCTGTTACCGGTCTGGTTTTGACCTTTCAAGCTGTATTTCAGACAAAAATTAGTCCTGGTTGGGATCTGGTTCACATCATTATAACGTTTGTTCTTATCGCTTCTTTACTCCCACACCTTATCGTTATCGTGGTACGGGATTTTAAAGAACGGGGAGGAGAAACCATACAACCGGTCCTGGCAGCACAAAAACAAAATGGTTTGTATACTCTTTTAATAGTTGGGTCACTCTTTGTCGTATCCGCTCTTTTAGTGTATGCATATGAACCGGTAAAACTGGTGAATGAATTCCCTGAAGACTATAGTTACCTTTTTGGAGAAGACCGTCCTTTTGCTCCCAGCTTGGCACAAACAGGTTCAGGTGGAGCTTATGATTCCCGTTCTTTAGGTGGGTCTCAAAGCTGTGGGACTTCAGGATGTCATGAGGAGATCGTGAGAGAATGGGAGGTCAGTGCTCACCGCTACTCGTCTATGGATCCGGCTTTTCAGCTCGTCCAGAAAGTGATGGCTGAACAAAATGGCCCTGAATCAACTCGTTACTGTGGTGGGTGTCACGACCCAATCTCGTTATTTTCAGGAACGAAGAATATATTTACAGAAGAATTAACCAATCTTATTGGATATCAAGAAGGTGTTTCCTGTATTGTCTGTCATAGAATAAAGGAAACCGATGTCAAGGGGAATGCCAGTTATGTGGTTGTTCAACCAAAGCGTTACATGTTTGAATTGCATGAAGGAAAAACAGCCCAAGTATTAAGGGATTTTTTAATTCGCGCATATCCAAAATATCATGTCGAAAGTCTGCAACACCGTTTATTTAAAAGTCCGGAATTTTGTGCTGCGTGCCATAAACAGTTCATTGATCAGGAGATTAATAAGGTGGGGTGGGTTCAACTCCAAAATCAATTTGATAACTGGCGCAAAAGCAGATGGAACCACCCGGATGATCCGACAAAAACAATTGAATGCCGTGAATGTCATATGCCGTTGACAGACTCGCGAGATCCTTCGAGTGGAGATCAGTTGGATTACAATCGAAATATCAACGATAAAAAGCACCGTAGCCACAGGTTTTTAGGAGCCAATCAATTCATACCGCGGCTTCTGGACCTCCCAGGCGCAAGTGAGCAGATTGCTCTGACAGAAAAATGGCTCCAGGGTAAAATAGAAATTCCTGAAATTGAAGACAAATGGAACCAAGGTCCGGCGGTTCCTTTGGAATTGGTTGTGCCGGAAAAGGTTGCGTTTGGTCAGGATGTAAAGATTGAGACGATTATTCTTAACAATAAAGTAGGGCATGATTTCCCTACCGGCCCTATGGATATTATTCAAGCTTGGGTGGAATTAATTGTGACAGATCAAAATGGAAACGAGGTTTTTTCTTCAGGGCTCGTTGATGACCGGAATTTTATACAACCGGGATCTTTCATATTTAAAGCGGAATCAGTTGACCAATATGGTAATCTTATTGACCGGCATAATCTGTGGGAAATGGTAGGAGTCCGTTATCGCCGGGTTCTATTTCCCGGTTTCTCCGATAAGGCCGAATTTTCCTTTTCCTGCTCTGGTAATGTTTCTTCCGAAGAAAAACAATCCGATACCAAAGATGAGTTTCAGTTTCAAGTCTCTGATGACCAAATCACAGAATTACATATTTCTGCAAAACTGCTTTACAGAAAAATTGATCAATTCTTACTTAACTTTCTTCTTGGTGAGGAATCTGGCGTGACAGCGCCGATTTCAGTTATTTCTGAAGACCAGAAAATAATAGAAGTCGTATCTATAGAAAAATTGTAAATACGTGCCAGTAAAATTCTCCCAGCGAAAACGTAGTATTTTTACGACCTCGATTAGTATTTTCATTGTTGTTGTACTGGTATCCGTTACAATTTGGTCACTCTCAAAGCCGGATTCACCTTACAGACCAGGTGAAAAAATTGAAGGACTAACGACTGACTTAGCCCGCGATATTCCGGACAATTATCCAAAGATCGTTTTTACGGATGCTACTCAAGATGCAGGGATTTCCTTTAGGCATTTCTCCGGTAAGCGATCAACTCAACTTCCCGAAGATATGGGGTCAGGCGCTGCTTGGGGAGATTACGATAATGATGGCTGGTTGGATCTGTTCATAGCCAACGAAGCAGGACCCCTCTCTCTTAGTAATGAGGATATTATTAATTCCCAAGCACACAGTGTACTTTATCATAATAACAGGGATGGGACTTTTGAGGAAGTCAGTATTCAAGCCGGGGTTGATTTCCGGGGTTGGGCGATGGCACCCGCGTGGGGCGACTATGATAACGATGGCTGGTTAGACCTTTTTATTTCTTCGTATGGAGAGAATGTGTTTTACCAGAACAACGGAAACGGCACATTCACTGATAGAACCAATGAAACAGGATTTGGCGGACTGCCAGGATTCTGGACTGGAGCCTCTTGGGGTGATTTTAACCGGGATGGTTTTCTCGATTTATATGTGAGCGGGTATGTACAATATTCATATCAGGAGAACCAGAAGTCAACCCTACAGTACAAAGCAGAAGTTCCTGTGAGTCTTAATCCTTCTTCCTTTAAACCGGAACGGAATCTTCTCTATCGAAATAATGGTGATGGAACGTTCACAGAGATTGCCGGGCCCGCTGGGGTTGAAGACTTAAAAGGGCGCAGTCTGTCAAATGTCTGGTGTGATTTTGACGATGATGGCTGGCCTGATTTATACGTTGCAAATGATGTTTCTGATAATGTTCTTTTTAGAAATTTAAGAGATGAAACGTTTGAAGAAATAAGCCATACAGCTTTAGTGGCGGACTACCGTGGAGCCATGGGAATCGCAGTGGGAGATTGGGACGGAGACGCAGACATGGATATGTTTATTACGCATTGGATTGCCCAGGAAAATGCGCTTTACAGTAACTTACGATCCCAATTTTCTTCTTTGGGAATATCTACTCCAAACACTACCAGATTTATGGATGAAGCAGATCGTTATGGATTGGGACAGATTGCTCTCGATTATATCGGGTGGGGTACTTCTTTCTTTGATTATAACAATGACGGTAGATTGGATTTATTCGTCGTGAATGGAAGCACATTTCAGCAAAAACAGAAACCATGGCTTTTGATTCCCATGCCGGACCAGCTTTTCTGGAATCGGGGAGCTAACGAGGGATTCTATGATGTTTCGGCTGTTAGCGGTGAAAGTCTAAAATCGGAATATGTGGGTAGAGGCGCCGCCTTTGGTGACTATGATAATGATGGCGATGTAGATATTTTCGTCGTAAATAATGACGGGCCGGGAGTTCTTTTAAGAAACGATGGAGGCAACCGGAATCGATGGCTGGGAGTGAGTTTGGAAGGGGTGCAAAGTAATCGACAGGCTATTGGAGCGAAACTACGTTTAGTTTCTAGTAACGGTATACAAATACGCCAAATAGGGGCGCAAAGCTCGTATCTTTCTCAAAATAGTTTGATTGAACATTTCGGTCTTGGAACTGGATCGAAAGTGGACACCCTTGAGGTTCTTTGGCCCAGTGGGAACAGACAGGTTTTACTTAATATAACAGCGAATCAAATAATTAGAATAACAGAGGGAGACAACTCCCTATAAGCGTGGACAGCTGGCGGGGATGCCAATTGCAAAAACATGCGTAGAACTATTATTATACTGCTGATCTCTTTCTTGACTTTATTTATTATAGTCTCACAGTTAAAAAAGCGTTCTACATCCGTAATATTTGAACATCAAAACAGCGGAAAAACTATCGTGGAGAAAGAAAAAATTCAACAATTTTGGCAACTTTACCGTCAAGCCACGCAGTATCGTCTATCGGGAAAAATGACAGCCGCCGCCGAAGCCTATGGCAAAGCGCTTAGATTCAATGAAAAGCATGAAGATGCTCTGTACTATTTGGGTAATGTATATCTAGAATTAGATGCATTTGAAAACGCAGAAAAATCTTGGCAAAGTTTGATTAGGATTAACCCTATCAGCTCCAGGGCACATTTCCAATTGGGAGACCTTTATATCAACTTCACAGAAGAAAAGTTATTCAACATCGAAGCAGCAGAAGCTGAATATCTTCGCGCTCACGAAATCAATAAGGAAGAAACCGCACCAACACTTCGTCTGGGTTATGTTTCTCTTATTCGAGGTGATTTGTCCGAAACCCAACGCTACTTTGATGCAGTAATAGGTTCAAATTACAAAAGTGTAGAAGCGCATTTTCTAAATGGCTATGTTGCGTGGAAAAGAGGAAATCCACAGATGGCTTTAACTCTATTGGAAAAAGCAGGAAAGTACTCGCATCCGGAATTACCGGTGGAGGGTGTTTTAGGCGAGGGAGATACGAAAGAAGGACGTTCATTTAAATTATCAGAATCATCACGACATAAAACTCTTTTTGAGGATTTTATTCGAGATTTATCAAATATGGATGAGATTATGACTTCAAAGCAAATGGACAATCGGTACGAAGAATTAGATGCCTTTCTCAAAGAAATCAGAGAAATGATTTAATTGTCTAGGATTCTTTTCTAACAGACATTTTTACTCTATTTTTAATAGTATAATTATACTCGAAGAATTAATACCTATAAATTGTATGAAAAAGAGGGTTTTGCAAAGCCCCCTGGTAATTACTTCAAAACAATGAAAAATAATTTTGGGTGTATCAAATATAATCCGCCATATACGGAATTCTTTATTGCAGTTTCTTAACTGACCTTGTAATTTTAAAGATGGTTAGAGGATGCTTATATCCTCATTAATTTGTGCATGAACTAAGCGTGGTTAAAAATATGATACATCAATCGAATTAAGTCGGTTGAACAAAAAAAATTGTAACATAAAAAGGAATGAAAAATGATACACGATGGAAGTATAACAATAAAACAACTCATTGATGAGTCACAGCCTTCAAATCATGAGCGTGAGGAGCTAATACAACTGGGAATATTTTCACCAGAAGGGCATGTCCAGCATTCACCAATACATCCCCATGAACGACCTCCAGTACCTAAAAAAATTGTCCACACACCAGATGTACTCAACGAAGCTTATGACTACTTTCCCAGGCCATCTTCATTCTCTCGGGCTCTATGTCTCAACTTAAATGGTTATAAATTATTGTTAATCTCTGGAACTGCAAGCGTAGATGAAAACGGTAATACTATCCATGTTGGAGATTTCCGGGCTCAGTGTTGGAGAACGTACCGAAATATTACCTCTCTTCTTGAATCTGAAAATATGACTTGGCATGACATCGTGCGAACTTCTTGTTATTTACGAGACATTGAAAGAGACTATAATGATTTCAATGAAGTGCGGACTGTCTTTTTCCACTGGTGGGGTTTAGACCCTTTGCCTGCAAGCACCGGCATACAAGCGCGTCTGTGCCGCGAAGATCTGCTTGTGGAGATCGAAGCAATAGCTTTGTGCCCTGCAGATTCAAGCAAAGATTAGTGAGACTCATTACTAATCATTACCATGAAGGATTGTAAGAATCCAGTGAGCTGCGAATAAACTAATGGATAAAAATAAAAACAACAACCATAGAAGTTCACACTCCCCCCTTGTCAGATTAGTGGATCGGGAGACAAAACCTGAAGGTACCATCGTAAATGTTAAAGGGATTCAAATTGGTGGATCAGAGTTGGTGGTTATTGCGGGACCGTGCGCAGTAGAAAATAGAGAGCAATTGCTGAAAACCGCACGGACTGTTCAAGCTAGTGGGGCCAGTATACTGCGAGGAGGTGCTTTTAAACCCAGAACCTCCCCATATAGCTATCAGGGGTTGAAAGAAGAAGGATTGGAATTGCTAGCCATGGTTGGGTTAGAAACAGGGCTTCCAATTGTTACTGAAGTCATGGACCCACGCCAGGTAGAATTAGTAAGCTGTTATGCGGATATGCTTCAAATTGGATCCCGAAACATGCAATGCTTTCCGCTTTTAGAAGAAGTGGGACGAAGTGATAAACCAATATTGTTGAAACGCGGCATGTCCGCCACCGTTGACGAATTTTTGTTTGCTGCTGAGTATATTCTTAATCAGGGCAACGAGCAAGTCGTCCTCTGTGAACGGGGTATACGAACGTTCGAAACGGCTACACGCAACACATTGGATTTAAACGCCGTTCCCCTGTTAAAAAAGACTAGCCATCTACCTGTTATTGTTGATCCAAGTCATGGAACCGGTCATCAATGGATGGTACCGTGGATGGCTAAAGCAGCGGTTGCTGTAGGTGCCGATGGTCTACTTATAGAAGCACATTATAATCCAAAGGTGGCATTAAGTGATGGACCGCAATCTCTGAATCCGGAAGATTTTGACCTAATGATGAAAGAAATTCAGAAAGTTGCCAAAGCCGTTGGGAGGGACATTTTAATTCCAACATTTTCCCACTAGAAAAATCTTTATCGTATTGGGAAATAGGTCTACAAATAAAAGATAAAAACATATGCTTACAACAAGAATCCTGCAAACAACATTTAAAATATAACAATTTTAATGAAGTGGTTCTTTTTCTCTCTTTTCCTCATAGTAAACACTGTATCTGTATTTGCCCGACCTCTGCCAGATTTGATTTTTGTACAAATCCCCACTCAAGCGGAACCGGATTCCCCGGTGGTAACATACTTGAATATGGACATGAACAAGTATGTAGACGGAGCCCGAATTGTAATTTACCGTCCTTTTTTAAATGAACTAGTGAATCTCACACCAGAATTCACTGCGGCTTGCGATCCGGATGTATCCTTTGACGGAGGAAATATCGCGTTTGCCGGGAAAAGAAAACCGGAGGATACCTGGCAAATATGGACCATGAAAAAAGACGGTTCCCAAAAAATCAAAATCACTCAGGAAGCAGGAGATTGTTTTGCCCCTGTGTATGCCGGAACCCGATTCTATCTTAACGATCCGCAGCCAACGCCACAGATTATATTTGTTGGAACGGGGCATGGTTGGAAAAATATAAATGAAGTGGATCCCGTGTTGGCATTGTACAGTACTGATTTGGACGGAAATACCACTCGACGCTTAACCTTTAACCTCCACAGTGACTTTTCACCGGATATTTTACCCAATGGACGGATTGTCTTCACCAGTATGCAGATTATTGGAGATAGATATAATCCAACTGAAAAATCAACCTTAATGGCCATCAACAATGATGGTACTGATTTAATGTCCTTTTATGAAGATCATGAGGCGCCGGTCTTTATGGACATGGTACATGTTTCCAGTTTCGATGAACGGATTTATTTTATTGAATCAAATCAAGCCACGTGGTTAGGTGGTGGTGATATTGCTTATGTATCTTATAGTCGTCCGTTGAGCACATATCATAAATTAAGTCGAACTCTAAACGATCTTTTCCACAGCCCTTGCATTCTTCCTAGTGGAGATTTGATAGCGTCATATCGAAATAATTCACAAAATACATTTTATGGACTTTACATTGTTAATCCTGAAACAGGAAAACGGCAAAAGGAAATTTTTAAGGAAATAGGCTGGCATTCCATCGATGTTCATATCCTTGCTTCACATCCCAAAGTAAAAGGCCGCTCAAATTGGTTGATTCCAGGAACTACTACTGGTGTATTCTATTGTCTGAACAGTTACAGGACAAATCTGTATTATGGAGAAAATATCGCCCCTGGAACTATTAAACATGTGCGGGTAATCGAAGGAATGCCGGTTGAACAGGAAACCTATTCAACTGAAGCTTTTGCTCCACAAAGAATTTTAGGTGTGGCTCCCGTTGAAATAGATGGTTCATTCCATATCCGGGTTCCGGCAGAAATCCCAATTACTTTTCAGATGTTAGATAAAAATGACATGGCTATTCGTACACAAAAAGCCTGGACTTGGGTGATGGGGAATGAAAATCGCGGGTGTATCGGATGTCATGAAGACCTGGAAATGGCACCTCCTAATAAGATAGTAAATGCCATTATGAAACCGCCAGTAGAACTTACGATTCCGCCAGAGCAACGCCGAACGGTTGATTTTCGCCATCAAATTGATCCCATGATCAAATCAAAATGCGCTATTGCCGATTGTCATATTTCCGGGCAAGCCCCACCAAATTTTGAAGTTATATCTAACTCGAGAATCAGCCCGGTATATCAGACGCTTACAGACTCCGTTCAAGGCAGGGAAGATTACCGGTACATAGTTCCCGGAGAGGCAAGGGAAAGTCCATTAATGTGGCATCTTTTAGGTGAAGAAACTGGATCTGGGTCGACTCCCACTGGTCAGAGTGTCAAACTGATTCCTCTGGAAAAACGGCTCAAACAAGAGGAACTCATTTTGTTTATTGAATGGATTGACTTGGGTGCGCAATGGGACATACAAACCGCAATTAATGTGGATACTCTTAATCACAATATAATGGGAAATAACTAATCCTGGAGTTTGAATGAACGACAACCATCGGAAATACTTAATTGGTTTACTTGGATTATTCAACCTGTTCCCCCAAACTCTGACACTGCATGCACAACAGGAATTGCCACAGTTGGTTGATATTACTAAACAGGCTGGTATTACCTTCATACATAGCATCGGCGATGACGATATGTCTAATATTGTCGAAGGCAACGTCGGTGGTTGTGCTTTTTTCGATTATGACAATGATAATGATATAGACATTTATCTAGTTAATGGCGCCTGGGTTAAGGAATTCAGTGATATCCGCTGGCGCACAAATAAGGGTAAGCTTTCAAACGCCTTATTTCGAAATAATAGTGATGGCACCTTCACGGATGTAACTGTCGTAACTGGGGTTGGCCACAAAGGTATGGGTATGGCCGTAGTAACAGCTGATTATGATAATGATGGGGATCAGGATATCTTTGTTAGCAACTGGGGACCAAACGTCTTTTTCCGCAATAATGGTGACGGAACGTTTACAGATGTTACCAAAAAGGTTGGATTGGAAAATGACTTGTTTGGGATCGGCAGTACGTTTCTGGACTATGATCAAGATGGTTACCTGGATCTGTATGTGGGGAATTATATTGAATATGATCCGGATTATCAATATTTTTATGCCGCGCAAAAATTCCCCGGACCCCTGTCCTATCATGGTCAACCGGATATTCTTTACCACAATAACGGGGATGGTACATTCACCGATTTAACCAAGCATGCAGGTGTATATAACCCGGAAATAAGAACAATGGGCGTCACCTCCTGTGATATTGATAACGACGGAGACTGGGATATTTTTGTGGCAAATGATGCCATGTTGAATTACCTCTACCGTAACAACGGCGACGGTACATTCACTAATATTGCATTACAAACGGCCACAGCCTTTGGACAAAACGGAGAAGCAACCGGTTCGATGAGCGGCGAATTCGGTGACATTGATAACGACGGCTTTGTCGATATAGTTGTACCGGATATGGTCTACAGCTGTATATATAAAAATACTGGTGCGGGCTATTTCGAAGAAATGAGTGCTCGCATGAAATTAGCTGAGGCCTGCGGGCAATACAGCAGCTGGTCTGGAAATTTCTTCGATTTTAATCACGATGGCTATTTGGATCTTTTCATTACCAACGGGCATGTACAGCGGCTGATCAAGCAGGAAGATTTATTGTTACTTAATGATGCGGGGAGAAAATTTGTTAACATCTCAAAAAATGTGGGTTTGGATTTCCAGGAGAAATTTGTTGGGCGCGGGTCAGCTCCCGGTGATTTCGACAACGATGGAGACCTGGATTTACTAATAATGAACCTGAATGACCGCCCGCGTCTGCTTCGTAACGATGGGGGCAATAGACAAAACTGGCTCATGATCCACCTGATTGGGACAGAAAGCAACCGGGATGCAATTGGTACCCGAGTTCGAATAACTACTGGAAATAAAACGCAAACCAGATGGCGGATGAGCAGTTCCGGCTACCTATCGCAAGGCGATTACCGGCTACATTTTGGGTTGGAGGATATTAAACAAATTGATAGAATTGAAATTCACTGGCCTACCGGCAAAATCCAAGTCCTTGAAAATATTAAACCAAACCAAATAATGACGATTCGGGAGCCAACTTCGTAAACGTAAAGAGGGCTTTGCATAGCCCTCGTAAAATAAAAAAAATGAAAAAGTATGTAACCTTATTATTTCTTATTATCCTTCTCGGCATGGTCGTGCTAGTTAAGTTGAAGTTTCCTCCAACTAATCACGGCTTGGGTCAGGATGCCAAAGATCGTGTGTATGTAGGTGAGAAAGCTTGCCGTTCATGTCATTACCGTCCCGGGAAAAGGGATCAGTTTAACCCTTGGAGGCTAGCCAAACATGCCAAAGCGTATGCTGCATTGTCCATGCCGGAATCAAAACAGATTGCAGAATTATCTGGTGTTGACGTAGAACCTTATGAGAGTCCCATCTGTTTAGGATGTCATACTACCGCTTACAATGTGGAAGCGTGGGAACGGGATGACGCTTTTAATTTTGAGGATGGTGTGCAATGTGAACTTTGCCATGGGCCCGGTAGCGAGTATTTGGATAACGACATTATGCGGGATAGAGAAAAGGCTGTAAAGGCCGGTCTAATCATACCGGAGGAGCGCGACTGTATGAGATGCCACAAAGAGAAAGGTTCGCATACAGCAGTTTTGGATGTCAAAAAATTTAATTATGAGGAAGCGCTTGAGGAAATCGCCCACCCCTTCCCCGAAGGAATATTTAAGTTACTTTATAAAGCACAACAAATTCTTGATGAATTGTTCCCCAAAAGTGAATCACCGGCAGAATTACTTCCTGGTCCAAAATATGTTGGTGCCCTTTTCTGCAGTAAATGTCACGGGTCAACATCAGATGATCGGCAGTATGATAAATGGCGTTTTTCCAATCATGCGCAGGCCTACGCTGTCCTCAACACCAAACGGGCGAATGAGATCGCCCGTGAGATCGGGGTGTTCAGTAATCCACAAAAGTCAGATAAATGCCTGAATTGCCATATCACCGGCAGTAGAGAACCAACCGGTCGATTCAACGACAGTTTCGATTTGGTTCAAGGGGTGCAGTGTGAAAGTTGCCACGGCCCCGCAAGCGAACACACAGTCGAAGCAAAAGATACAGCAGCCGCAAGAACTCGATTACGTAACGTAGATAAAGATGTCTGTGTCACCTGCCACACTGAAAGCATTCACGGCCATGAATTTGATTTTGAAACCATGTGGCCCAAAATCAATCATTCTAAATGGGAAGAAAACTATTCTGAGTTAGAGTATAAAACGCCATTCAATTTGGCTATCACCCAGAATGGTAAGCGTCTATTTGTCGCTTGTGAGGCCTCAAACAGTCTGATAGTTGTTAATGTCCAAACTGAAGAAATTCTTGCTGAGGTAGAAATCGGCACGCAGCCGCATTTTGTTTGCCTCTCCCCTAACGAAAAGCATGCCTATGTTAGTAACCGTGGTTCGGACAATGTTTCTGTGATCGATACAGAAACGTACCAAGTGCTTGCAACCATCACCGTGGGAGATGAACCCCACGAAATGGCAACCAATACAGAAGGGACTATACTATATGTTGCCAACGCCGGTACCTATGACGTCTCCGTGGTTGATTTAGAAAAAGGTAAAGAAGCCAAACGGTTGGCAGCCTCCCGTGGGACGTGGGGTGTTGCACTCTCCCCTGATGGTCAGTATATTTATGTAACTAACAACTTACCCCGATTCGGTAAATTTCGGACTCCCCCCATGTCGGAAGTGACGGTTATCGAAACAAATCGTTCTACTGTTAAACACCGCTACACAGTGCCGGCCGCCAATTTGATCCAAGGGATTGATTTTGCTCCAAGCGGTGAATTTGCGCTGGTGACTTTAATCCGAACAAAAAACCTGGTTCCGATGACACGGAATATCCAGGGCTGGATCATAACCAATGGTATCGGCATTCTGTGGCACGATGGCCGTGTGGATCAATTGTTGCTGGATGGGGTGAACGACTTTTTTGCCGATCCCACTGATGTGGTTTTTTCAAACGACGGTAACTACGCTTTTGTTAGCGGCGGTGGAGTGAATGAAGTTGCCGTGATTGATGTCAGAAAAATGGAACAAATCTTACGGAATGCTGACCCGGAGGAACGCGTTGAAATACTACCCAATCATCTGGGGATAAGTACAGAGTATGTCCTTAAACGGATTCCGGTGGGACAAAGTCCACGAGGTATGGTGGTTTCCCAAGACAACAGATATTTGTATGTGGCGGATGGATTAGATGACGCCATTTCTGTTATTGATATCAAAAATCAAAAGCGTGTTAATGTCATCGATCTTGGGGGTCCGAAAGAAATTGACCAAGCCCGCTATGGCGAGCACATTTTTCACAGTGCAGAGTTTACATTTGCCAGACAGTTTTCCTGTCACTCCTGCCACCCGGACGGCGGCGTTGACGGAATAACCTATGACATTGAACCAGATGGCCTCGGTATCAATCCCGTTGATAACAGGACCTTAAGAGGCATCAATGACACTGCCCCCTTCAAATGGACTGGGAAAAACCCCACACTAAAACGGCAGTGTGGACCCCGGCTGGCAGCATTTTTTACGCGAATTGATCCCTTCAAACCTGAACAATCAGAGGCATTAGAACGATATATTGTCACCATTCCTCGACCTCCAAACCGCTTTAGAACCGGCCAAGAATTCACACCTGCACAGCGGCGAGGTAAACAGATTTTTGAACGGGGATATGACAACTCCGGTAACAAAATACCGCCCGACAATCGATGTATTACTTGTCATATGCCCCCATATTATACAAATCGGGAATTATCAAATGTTGGAACAGCCTCACAGATAGATACCCACGAAACGTTTGATGTACCCCACCTGAACAATATTTACGCGACGTCACCTTATCTTCACGATGGTCGGGCTAATTCACTGGAAGAAATTTGGACCATCTATAATCCAAACGATACGCATGGGTTAACCAATGATCTAACTAAGGATCAATTGAACGATCTTATTGAATATCTGAAAACACTATAGAGAGGATCATAGGATATGTTGAAGCTATTGAGTTATTTTTTGATCTTTTTCGTTCTTAATTCTCAGGGCTTGAGTCAAGCTGATACCATGACCAACCAAAATGGAGATCCCTTTGTTTATACTGAATGGGAGTCCTTTACAACGGAATCAACTCACGGTCAATTGATCAATGACCACATCTTCTTTCTGGAAGCAGATGGGGATAGTTTATGGATTGGTACTGAGGGCGGGTTGATACTATATGAAAGGGGAACTTGGAAAAGTTGGACGGAAAAAGACGGTCTACCATGGAATGTAGTGATGGGGATAGCCAAGGATCCGAAAACAGGTGACTTATGGCTGGCGCTGTTTGGTGAAGGCATAGCCCGGTTCAGTGGCGGTTATTTTGAACATTTCACTCAGATGAACAGTGGATTGCTGAATGATGTAGCATATGGAATAGATATCCAAGGGGATAATGTTTGGGTTGCTACGACTGCCGGAATCAGTCGGTACAATCAGGTAACTGGTGAATGGAGCGTATTCAATGAGAAACATGCCCCTATGGAAGAGGTGTGGACTTACAATGTGGATGCATCAGAAGACAAAGTCTATTTTGCTGTCTGGGGCGGCGGTATCCTGGAGTGGGACGTAATGAGCCAGACTTGGAAGGATTATGTTGATCCCGACAGAGAGATGGAAATCGATCTTTATCGCGACGATGGACTGGTGCACATGATTACTACTTCTGCATCTTACGTCGACAAAGTACTTTGGGCTTCCACATATTTTGGATTAAGTCGCTATGACGGACGTAATTGGCGAGGGTACATGGATCACGATAGTGGTCTTCCCAGTAATTTTATTAATCTCTCGGTTGGCCGAAGCGGAACTTCTTCCTATAACTGCACTGATAAGGGGTTGGGTGTATTGGTTGATTTTGAAAGAGATACTTGGGTGACTTATAAACGGGATACGGAAGATACGAAAACATGGTCGGCTCATATCATAACAGGGAACCGGGAAATCAAGACTCTATCCACGAATCTGGACTTACCGAATGATTTTATTATTGCCGTGGAATTCATTGGAGATGATGTCTGGATTGGCACTGGCCACGGGCTGGCCCGAGGTATTGGCCGGGGGTATTTTCCAGGGTTAAGAGGCCAAGACAGGACGTCCGGCGTCTCCAAGGCTTCTGTCCCCAAAAATAGAAAATGAAAAAATTATGAAACCACAGAAGTATAAAAACTACAAAGTTGTATTGTATGAAAATGAAAACCAAACATTGGGAACACTATTAGCAATTTGGGTAATTGCGTCAACCTTTTTTGTGAGTGTGAATATAAACGCACAAACGGTCTTACCCGTTACTGCTGATGATTCTGATAATGTATTATATGGGAAAACTCCCTGGGAATATTTACCCTATAACCGCTTTGAGGATCCGTACACGCGATTTTTTCTGAACACCCTGGAATACCCCGGTTACGGGCGACATATTCCTGAGCCTGGACGAATTGACACCGTGAAAATAGGATTCATCGGACCAATTATTGGTTTTGTTTCGGGGTCGACAGGTGGTTCTCAAGAAATAGAATTAAAAGTGAACCAACGCGTGATTCGCTGGGATGGATACCAGGCATCCCACCTGGCGCCTATCGGGGTTAAGATGCGCCAAGGAGCCCAGCTTGCCATCGACCAGGCAAATGCAAATGGCGGCTATCGAGGAAATGTCCCCTTCAAATTACTTGTTCGAAATGATAACGGAAACTGGCGCTCCTCCGGCAGAGAAGTTATTACTCTTGCTTACAAAGACAGTGTTTGGGCCATTCTCGGCACTGTGGACGGAGCAAACAGTCACATCGCCATCAGGGTGTGCCTGAAAGCTGAAATTCCCATAATGAACACTGCGAACACGGATCCAACCTTTGTTGAAACAAGTATTCCATGGGCATTTCGATGTATCACTGACGATCGGCAGATGTGTTATTTACTGGCGGATTTCGCTTTTAAAAAATTGGAGCTAAAACGGGTCGCCGCCATACGCGCTGTGAATCGCTATGGCCGTATGAGCATTGATGAGTTTCGCGATGCTGCCACTAGGCTGGGAAATCCATTTTTGGCCGAATTGCAGTATCAAGAGGGTGATACCGATTTCAGCCACCAGTTAAAAAAGCTTCAAGCTTTGAATGTGGATGGAGTAATTACTTACGGTAATGCAAAAGAATCTGCACTACTACTAAAGCAAATGCGGGAAATGGGGATGAATCAGTGGTTCTTTGGCAGCGATCGCATGGTTACACAGGACTTCCTTGATATAGTCGGAAATAATTATGGCAATGTCGCTGCTGGTTATCCTTATGATCCCACTCGAAAAGATCCAAAATATCTACAATTTATTGAGGACTTTAGAGATCATTACGGGGAAGAACCGGAAACGTATGCAGCTCACGCATATGACGGCATGAATATACTCATTCAAGCCATCAAAAAAGCCGGGTTAAACAGAGCACTTATTCGGGATCAACTAGCAGCAATCACCAGTTATGAAGGCGTTACCGGTAGAAAAGAATTCGATGCGGTCTTCAGCAACAGAAGTCCCGCCGTTCTGGCCATCATAAAAAATGGTCAATTTGACTTTTATACCCAGGAAGAAATTTTCTCGGATAAATTTGATCCGGGCAACTGACCTCACCACTAATATGAAAATCTGTCAATCGGTCTGGATTATAAGGTTCTTTATCTTTAGTTCGATCCTAATATATAGTCAAACCCAAAGTGTTAAGAGTGTTGACCAATCAGGACCACCACCAAATGTTTTGGATACACCGGTTAGTTTTTCAGGATGGAAAGGAGCAACTGTGAATCCTGAAAAACTACAGGAAATTCGTTTGGGTTTTTTTGTGACGGAAGACTTGGCTGATCCAGTTGGGGTACCGATGTTTAATGCAGCAACATTAGCGCTGGAAGCAGCTAACCGTAGAGGCGGTTTCCAGGGAGTTCCCTTCCGGCTGATCAGGCGCTGGACGAGCGATCCCTGGGGTGCAGGTTCTAAAGAAGTAATCAAACTGGTCTACCAAGACAGTGTATGGGCATTAATTGGCTCTGTGGACGGCAAGGCTACTCATGTAGCGGAACAGGTAATAACCAAAGCCTGGGTACCACTGATCTCTCCTGTTTCCGCTGATCCTACGCTTACGTATATTCGTATTCCGTGGATATTTCGACTGCCACCCAATGATCAGGTACAGGCACAGGTAATTTTTGACCTGGGCATAGAAACCTTGTCGCTACAACGCGTTGGGTTGATTACTTCAACTGATCATGATGGGCGTATATTTGCAGAACAAATGGTACGGGCCATGACTAGAAAGAATATTCCTCCCGTTTTTCATTTTCAGGTACCTATTTCCAATGTTACTTTTAATCACATTGTCGATCGGGTAGCACAGTTCAATCCTACGGGAGTCATCATGCGTCTGCCATGGGCTAAAACTCTCGAAATGCTGTCTTGTTTTCAATACAACGCTGTTGATATTCCTATATTAATTCCATGGATTCCGGGTCTACTGGAAGAAGATCTCACAAAACAATACGAAGGAGATATTTTATATGTACAGCCATTTACGGAAGCGGGAAACCCGACTTATGCCGTTTTTGTCGAGGTCTACGAAGAGCGATATGGTTTACCTCCAACCCCATGTGCCGCTTATACATATGATGCTGTTAATTTATTGGTTCAGTCAATTCAGACCAGCGGTTTAAACCGGGCCCTTCTACGGAATTCTATTGAACTGAATGATGGCTTTAAGGGTGTTACAGGAATAATTTCTTGGGATAATGGTGGCGGTAACCAGGCGAAACCTGTTCTACAACGTCTATCCCGAAAAATAATATACTATCCCCGATAAATGAAATGTTCAGGAGCAATGAAAAGTTAGGAATGACTTCTGGTCTCTCTTATGCTTGTTAAAAAAGATCAGCATCAAATCATCTGGAAACATTAATTTCTTTATTGGAAATTTGATGTATATTTTGAACAAATTAAAAAGAAATGAAAATATTAATATGAAACTCAAATTAATTAAAAACGCACTGACTGCAGCAGGGATAACATTACTTTTGTTTCTCATTGGTTGTGAACAAAAAGTGGAGATTAGTCCGGAAACTGCAAAACAAATGATTAAACACAGGAATCTCGGGCTGGCCTATTTTGAGGAAGGTCAGTTTGGAAATGCTGCTGAAGAATTTCACAAGCTAGTTGAAATAGCGCCTAAAGAACCCCTGGGATATGCTAACCTTGGTTTGACCTATATGCGGATGATGGGAGAACTGGAACAAGCTGAAAAATGGCTGCAGGAAGCGCTAAAACTTGCCCCGGATCATCCTGATATCGGCTTTTTATTAGCAAAAGTATACGAAT
>CAZIFK010000045.1:0-19960 GCA_964538995.1 uncultured bacterium | reverse complement strand
TGTTGCATGCCTTTAGCCATATCATAACCATGTGCGATACAATGACTATATGCAAAAATGATTGATGGACCATCATAGGCTTCAGCTTCTATAAATGCTTTGACCGTCTGAGTATCGTTCGAACCCATTGCTACTTTAGCAACATATACATTCCTATAACTCATTGCGATCATACCCAAATCTTTTTTACCGATATCTTTGCCTGAAGCAGAAAATTTTGCGATGGCTCCCCAAGGCGTTGCTTTTGATGCTTGTCCTCCGGTATTCGAATACACCTCAGTATCTAATACTAGAATATTTACGTTTTTACCGGATGCCATAACTTGGTCTAATCCGCCAAAGCCTATATCGTAAGCCCAGCCATCACCACCAATTATCCAAACGCTTTTCTTAGCCAAATTATCCGAAACAGACAACAATTCATTTGCACGTTCTGAATTTAGATTTGAAAGAATATCATTAAGTGTATCAACTCTTTGGCGTTGTTCAAAAATACCTGGTTCATCTGACTGATCCGCATTTAGGATTTCTTCAGTCAAATCCGCACCAACTTCATTTTTCAGTAAAAGCAACAACTCTTGTGCATAATGCATATGTTTATCAATAGTTAAACGATATCCTAATCCAAACTCTGCATTATCCTCAAAAAGTGAATTCGACCAAGCAGGTCCACGTCCATCATTATTTTTTGCCCAAGGAGTAGTTGGCAGGTTACCACCATAAATTGATGAACATCCGGTTGCATTGGCAACAACCATTCGATCACCAAATAATTGGGATGCCAATTTAATATAAGGAGTTTCGCCACAACCTACACAAGCCCCTGAGAATTCAAATAATGGTTGAAGTATTTGAGAACCTTTTACGGTATTATGTTTAACTCTATCTCTATCTAATTCCGGTATATTTAAAAAGAAATCCCAGTTGTCCGATTCTGCATCACGTAATGGTAACTGTTCAGCCATATTGATGGCCTTATGATCTGGGTCTTCCTTGCTTCGAGCCGGACAAACATCAACACAGATGGTACATCCTGTACAATCCTCGACGGCAACCTGAAGAGAGTAGACTTCTTCTTTGAAGTCTCTACCTTTCGCTTGGAAAGATTTAAAGGTTTCAGGTGCATTATTAAGTAATTTTCTATCATATATTTTTGGACGGATTGCCGCATGTGGACAAGCAATTACACACTTATTACACTGGATACAAATATCAGGATCCCACACCGGTACATCCGGTGCAATATTTCTTTTCTCCCACATTGCCGTCCCCGTTGGCCATGTTCCATCAGCAGGGAATGCACTTACAGGTAAATCATTACCTTTACCTGCATAGATTCCAGCTGTTACTTTTTGTACAAAATCCGGAGCTTCTTTCGAAAAAACCAAATCATCGAGTTCCTTCCCGGTAAGAGTACCAGGTATATTAACTTCGTGTAGATTTGCTAAAGATTGGTCAACAGCATTGAAGTTTTTTTCAACAATTTTTTTGCCTTTGAGTCCATACGTTTTTTCGATATAGTGTTTAATTTTTTCAATTGCTGAATCTTTTGGTATAATGCCGGAAATTGCAAAAAAACAGGTTTGCATGATGGTGTTAATACGACCGCCCATTTCCGTTTCTTTGGCAACTTTTAATGCGTTGATAGAATAAACTTTGATATCCTTTTCGATAATTTGCTCTTGAACATTCTTCGGGAAATGATTCCAAACATCTTCAGATGGATAAGGGCTATTTAGCAAAAATGTTGCACCATCTACTGCATTTTTCAACATATCAATACTTTTCAAGAATTCAAAATTATGACATGCAATAAAGTTCGCTCTAGAAATCAAGTAGGTTGATTTAATTTCTTCAGTTCCAAATCGTAAGTGAGATTCAGTCGTGCTACCGGCTTTTTTTGAGTCATACACGAAGTAACCTTGCGCATAATTATCAGTAGTCTCACCAATGATTTTAATAGAATTCTTATTCGCGCCAACAGTTCCATCTGCCCCCATTCCATAGAAAATTCCTCTGAATGTTTCATCTGACGAAGTAGAAAATGATGAGTTATACACCAAACTGGTATGATTCACATCATCGTTTATTCCGATCGTAAAATGATTCTTTGGTTTTTCAGATTTCAATTCATCAAAAATACCTTTAACCATCGTGGGTGTAAACTCTTTAGATGATAAGCCATAGCGTCCACCGACAACCTTTGGCTGGCTTTCTATTGGATTTTCAGCAAGTGCTGTCACAATATCCAGGTAAAGCGGCTCACCAACACTACCTGATTCTTTTGTTCGATCAAGAACCGCAATTTTCTTAACAGTTTTGGGAAGTGCATCAACAAAATGTTTTACTGAAAAAGGTCGATATAAACGAACTTTTAAAACACCGACATTTTCATCTGATTTATTTAAATATTCTACTGTTTCATGGACAGTTTCTGCACCGGAACCCATCAGAATAATCACTCGTTCTGCTGTTGGGGACCCGACATAATCGAATAAATGGTATTGTCTCCCAACAATGTTAGCGAATTTGTCCATGATGTTTTGGACGATTTTTGGTGTATTATCGTAGTATTGATTAGCGGATTCTCTAACTTGAAAGAAAACATCTGGATTTTGTGCAGTTCCGCGCAATACAGGTTGATTCGGATTTAAAGCTCTATTTCTATGTTGATGAACCAATTCATTATCTATCATCGCCTTAATATCATCTTCACTCAATTTCTCAATTTTCATAACTTCATGAGAAGTTCTAAATCCATCGAAGAAATGCAAAAAAGGTATACGAGATTCTAAAGTTGCCGCTTGAGCGATAAGTGCAAGGTCCATGACTTCTTGAACACTATTGGATGATAATTGCGCAAAACCAGTTTGTCTGGTGGCCATCACGTCAGAATGATCACCGAAGATAGATAAAGCATGTGTTGCGATGGTCCTGGCAGCAACATGAAAAACAGTTGGAGTTAATTCGCCCGCAATTTTATACATGTTTGGTATCATCAACAGTAAGCCTTGGGAAGATGTAAACGTTGTTGTTAAAGCACCCGTTTGAAGTGCACCATGAACAGCGCCAGCAGCGCCGCCTTCACTTTGCATTTCGATTACATCCGGTACTGTACCCCAAATATTTTTTTCATTATTGGCTGACCAACTATCTGCCAACTCACCCATGGGAGAAGAAGGAGTAATTGGGTAAATAGCGCAAACTTCATTTGTTTTATGTGCAATATATGCAGCGGCTTCATTGCCGTCAATTGTTACAATTTTTCTGCTCATTTATTTGTTATCTCAATTCTATTTTTTTAATAAGTTTAACATGATGAAAAATATTGTTTTTTAGCCTTGGAATTTACGAATGATAAAAGCAATTCCGTGATGAAATTATTCGATTAAAAGAGTAGATATCACTCATTTAGGTTATCTGTGGACGATCAATAAAACATCGGTATTACAAGGCTAAACTAGGAGTTTAACTTGCGAATATCTTTGTAAATAATTCTGTCTTTTAGCAGACAGAATTTTAATTATTCGCTATTAATGAAGATAGTTATCTCCTAAATTATTTCATGCATGAAATGTCCCGGGTAAAGTACTCTGTGGGACCTGCGATCAGTCATTTGAAACAGATATAATTTTTTCGTTATGCAACATTGGCAAGGATTGGCTGCATACATTGTTTTAGAGAGGGATTTGAACTTATTCGATTAAGTTGATTTCATAAGCTGTATTATTTTCTCGCATGCAGCAGGGATGGAATCTCTAATGATCTTTGATAAGCCAGGTGAAACTTCTTCGGGAATATTTTCTATTTGTATTGCGATAATTCGAACATCAACCCCGCATATGTTTTTTAATTCTCTCAGAAGATTTGAAGTGGGTAATTGATGCATAGAAAAATCATCAATCTTTTTTTCCGGAATATCGGAAACATCAAGTTCGAATATCTCGCCTGGGGATTTACCAGCATCAACGGCATCTACAATCACTATCCTTTTAGGTCTGGTATCACTGATGACAATGGGAAACAAAATTTCTCTTACACTTAAACCGGCATTAATAACGCAAACATCCTGTGGAATCTCATAGTGTTTTTGTAAATATTCCACTGCTTCAGGGCCGAAACCATCATCTCCAAAAAGGATATTACCACATCCTAAAACCAGTATTTCGCTGTTCCAATAGTTAATCATAATCAGGTGTAAATTATTAAAAGGGGTACAGCTTATCCAAGAACCGTACCCCTCCTAATTTCCTCAAAAAATAAAGGAAAGTTATACTTTGCAGTATTTTCTAATAACTCAGTTAATCAGTTCTGAAACGAATCTTGCAGTTTTCCGTCAGCGTCCAGAATATCAACACGTACCGCAATGCTACCGTCAAGATTATGAGTGGCGCACGAGAAACAAGGATCGTAAGCACGAATCGCCATTTCAACCTTGTTCAAAATGCCCTGATCATAATTTCCATCTTTGATAAGCGCCTTCGCTGCTTGGTTCACAGACATATTGATTGGTGCATTGTTGTGTGTTGTACCGACAATCAGGTTGATGTTTGTAACTATACCGTTTTCATCCGTTTCATAATCATGAATGAGCGTACCTCTTGGTGCTTCTACACAACCTACACCTTTCCCTGCTCTCGGAGTTACTGGAACACGAGTTTCCCGACTGGTTATTTCCGGATCATTCAAGAGTTCCACAGCATGCTCAGCATTGTACAACAGTTCAATCAACCTTGCCCAGTGATACAACAATGTCAACTGTGCAGGACGACCAAATGCCGCTCTGAATTCCTCAAATTCCCTCTGTGCCAGCGGTGTTGCCATTTTATCCGCAACGTTGATTCTGGCAAGCGAATTTGTTCGATAGATTCCTTTCGGATCATTAATGTCCATCGAGAAACCATCACCCCAGGATTTAGCGTATGGGAACTTCAGATATGTCCAGTCCTGAATTTTTTCAGAAATGTAATCGGTGTACTGATCATAGGCAAAGTCAACATAAGTTCCGTCAGGTTTCATGAGTCGGAGTTTACCATCGTAAACATTCAGAGATCCATCGTCTGCCACAGTTCCCATGAAACCGGTGTTGATCACCCCAAGAATCTTGATAGTATCCAGGTATTTCGGAAAGATACTCTCCTTAGCAAAAGCCATGGAGAATTTAGCGAACTCCAGCACTTCTTCTGCCATGGCAAGGACCTCGACCCTTTCTGCTTCAGTCAACGGCTTGCTGAATCCACCGGGAACAGCAGTAACCGGATGAATTGACTTCCCGGAGACAATCTCCAGCATCTGGGTACCAAGATGACGATTTCGCACAACTTTCCTTCCTATTTCAGGATTAGTTTGTGCAATTCCGATTACATTCCGCACCGAATAATCCGAGTCAGGCCCCATAACGAAATCAGGACCGGACAGGAAAAAGAAGTGCAGGATATGTTCTTCTGTGTAGGCAATGCTGTTACATAGATCGCGTAATTTCTTGCCTGCAGGTGGTGGTTCTACACCAAAGACTGCATCATTAGCTTTAGCGGATGCCAGATGATGAGACCACGGACATACCCCACAAATGCTCGTTACGATCCTAGGTAACTCTTCTACCGGTCTGCCAATACAGAATTTTTCGAAACCTCGCAGTTCAACAACATGTACCTTGGTGTCAGCTACGTTGCCTGTATCATCAAGCTGGATTGCAATTTTAGCATGTCCTTCGATCCGTGTAACCGGTTGTATTACTATTTGTTTTCCCATTTCGATTATCTCCTTCCAGCGGTTGGTAATGGTCTCAGACGATTCTGTGCACCGATGTATCTGTTCAGTAGCGCTCGCCGATCATCAACAAGTTTCGCATCAAGTCCAACACTTGAAAGTGCCGTCATCATGTCAACCAGTGGTCTGGAACTTTCTCTTATTGGACCGAAACAACCACGGCAAGGCATATACCCTTTTACACACCGTGGTACAACTTGTTTTGCCGGATCATAGTTTTTTCCACACCCGGACTTCGTAACAGGACCCAAGCAAAGAATCCCTTGCTCGTTGAAGCACCTCAAGGTGTCATACTCACCCGGTGTGAACTCTGCATCCTGCAGCGGTCGTTTCAAACCAACGTCACTCTTCTCTTTCCGTAGAGTTGGACAGTCGTCACACACACTTCTTTCGGGAAGTTCAAATGGCTTGCCTTCGAGAAGACAGGTCAACGCTTCCAGGATAATTACCGGATTCATCGGACAGCCAGGAATGAGAAGATCTACGTCGACAACTTCACTAACTGCGTACACTCTGTCCGTAAAGGGCGGAATATCCACAGAAGGTATACCATTGGATTCGGTCGAAACAGAATCCCTGTAAACCTTCTCAAAGATATCGTCATTAGTGTACATATTCGCAAGCGCCGGAATTCCTCCGTAACATGCGCACGAGCCAAGGGCAATTAGAGTTTTGCACTTTTTTCGCATCTCCTCGGCTACATGCCTTTCCTTCTCGTTTCTTATTCCACCTGAAATCATCCCCACATCGGCTTCGGGGATCTCAAGTTCATCTTTTTCGCCTGTCTGGCCAAAATACTTGTGATCCATTAAAACCGGCATATGGACAAATTCGAGTAATGGGAGTAAATCGAGAAGTTTCTCTCCCAAATCAAGGATGGCTACTTCGCATCCACCGCAAATATTCAGCCATTCTTCTGCTACTCTTGCCATAATCAACTCCTTTTTTTGTTTGTTACTATTATGTTAACACTATACAGAGTCACCTTCAGCAACAACATCCGTTACAACCCGTCTTGTATAGACAGCGTATTTCCCATCTTCATTAATCAGCTGTGTTTCAAATTCGTCGTTTTCGTATTTTGAAATATTTTCCTTGGCAGCTGAGTCGGATTCATAATCCTCACCGTCCCACATGAATTTCTTTCCGTCAATTATTTTTACAACATCCAATATTTTTTAGACTCCTTGTTTTTACTTAATTCTAAAAACATAACTTTGACATAATTTAAACAACCTAATTAGCATACGGGCTTGGTCCTAGTGCTTTTATTGTTTCAACCATTTCCTTCATGATCCGTGCGAACTTTGGTCCTTCCGAAGCGGATATCCACTCAAGCCTGAAACGCTCTTCTTCCAATCCAAAATCTTCGAGCATCAGTGTAATTGCATCAGCCCGACCCTCCGTTGTTACATTTCCATCAATATAATGGCAATCACCAATGTGGCAACCACACATTATCACTCCGTCGGCACCATTTGTAAGTGCATCGATCACGAGATTGGGATGTACCATACTGGAACACATCACTCTTACGATCCTGATATTTGGCGGATACTGCAACCTGGAGACACCAGCAAGGTCAGCACCGGCATAAGAACACCAATTACAGCAAAATGCGATTATTGTCGGTTCATAATCATCTGGCATCATTCGACTCCTAATGCTGCACTGACTTGAGCACTTATTTGTTTCAATTTAAATCCCCATATGAATATGCCTTCCTTCGGACATGTCGCCTGACAAGAACCACATCCCTTACATGCAGATTCGTTCACTTCAACCACCTTTTTGATGGTACCGTTTTTCATATATTCCAGCAGTGTTATAGCATTATACGGACAAGGATTAACACAGTATGCACAGCCATCGCAATTGGCATCGATGACATGAGAAATGTTTGCAGCTAGATCAATGCTGTCTTTGGAAAGTACTGTCGCCGCCCGTGAGGCCGCTGCTAACGCTTGGATTATACTCTCCTCGATTGATTTTGCCGAGTGCGCCATACCGCACAAAAACACGCCGTCTGTGGCAAAATCAACCGGACGCAACTTCATGTGTGCTTCGAGGAAAAATCCGTTGTTGTCGAGCGGAACTTTCAGGAACTGTGCAATTGTATCATTATCTCCGCTGGGAACAATTCCCGCCGACAGGACCACCATATCTGCTGATATTTCAATCGGAAATTTCAATGATTGGTCAAACACTTCGACTTTCAATCCACTTCCATTTTTTGAAACCTTCGGTTCTTCTTTTTCTTCGTAGCGCATGAATATCACATCTTTGTTTCTTGCCTGCGTGTAATAACTTTCTCTAAATCCGTACGTTCTTATGTCTCTGTAAAGTATGTAAACGTTCGTTTCTGGTGACTGCTCTTTGATTTTCAACGCATTTTTGATTGATTCTGTGCAACAGACCCTAGAGCAATAAGGTCTTTCATCGTTGCGTGAACCAACGCACTGAATCATGACAATTGTTTTCGACTGTTTTTTTCTATCGTTTTTCAGCCATTCACCGTTTTCTGACAAACGTTTTTCAAGTTCAAGTTGCGTGACAACATTCTCACTTTCGCCGTATAAATACTCATTTGGGTGATATTCGCTGGCACCGGTTGCGACAATCACGATTCCATGTTCAAATTCCTCCGAATGGCCATTTACCGAGACTTTTGTGGTGAAATTCCCAATCGAACCTTCAAGACTCTCTATTTTCGCATCGGTGAAAAGGTGTATTTTATCGTCATAGTTCACCTTTTTCACGATAGTACTTAATTCATCAAGTGGTTTTTCTCCGTTCATCAAATAATGAATGCGATTCAGGTTACCGCCGAGTTGTTTCTCTTTTTCGACAAGATAAACATCAAATCCTTGCTTTGCCAGTTCAACAGCGGATGTCATTCCAGCAAGTCCACCGCCGATAACAAGAGCGGATTTATTGATTTCAAGCGACCTTTTTTGCAGAGGATCTAATAAACTTGCCTTGGCGACAGCCATTTTTACCAGGTCTTTCGATTTTTTCGTCGCCTTTTCCGGCTCGTGCATATGCACCCATGAACATTGATCCCTGATATTTGCCATCTCAAAGAGATACGGATTAAGCCCAATCTCCTGAAGCGTATTTTTAAAAAGAGGTTCGTGGGTTCTTGGTGTACAAGAGGCAACTACAACACGATTCAAGTTGTGCTCTATTATTTTCTCTTTTATTACTTCTTGGGTGTCATTTGAGCACGTATACAAATTGTTTTCTGTATATACAACATTCGGTAAAGTTTTCGCATATTCAACAACATCTGGAACATTTACAACACCAGCGATATTTGTGCCGCAATGGCACACGAATACTCCAACTCTTGGTTCCTGTCCAGATATGTCTATTTCAGGCGGATATTCTTTTGGGACTATCAGACTGCCTCTTACATCGGACAGTAATGATAAAACGTTCGAAGCTGCACCGGACGCCTGCATAACAGTTTCGGGAATGTCCTTTGGTTCCGTGAATGGACCCGCTACAAAAATTCCGTCACGTGTAGATTTGGTTGGATTAAACACCGATGTTTTACAGAAATCAAATTCGTTCAACTCGATGCTAAATTGTTCTGCGATTTGCTTTACTGATTTTGGCGGCCTCAATCCGATTGACAAAACAACAAGATCGTATTCATTTTCAATTTTTCGGTCATCTTCAGCCAGATATTGAATTAATAGATTTTTAGTATCAGGAATTTCCTTTACAATAGGTACACGACAACGAATGTAGTTAACACCTTGAGCCTGAGCCCGCTTGTAATATTCATCGAAACCCTTGCTGTATGCCCGTATGTCCATGAAGAAAATATCGGTTTCCACTCCGCCGCTGATATGTTCTTTAGCAATGATTGCCTCTTTCGTTGCGTACATACAGCAAACAGAGGAACAATAATCACACTCATGATCACGTGAACCGACACATTGGATAAATGCGATTCTTTTCGGTGTATTTTTATCATAGGGTCTTAAAACATGACCGGAATAGGGACCCGAAGCATTTAATATTCTCTCAAATTCAATTGATGTAATGACATTCGGATAGCGTCCATAACCTAACTCTTCTTTCACAGAAGGATCGTATAATTCTGCTCCCGGCGATAAAACAACGGCACCAACATTCAGTTCTATAGTTTCCTCTTTCTGGTCATAATCAATTGCTTTGGCTTCGCACACTTCCTCGCAAATTTTACACAATTCATAATTCAGGTGAATACATTTGTCCCTATCAATTGCAGGTGTATTTGGGACAGCTTGGGGATAGAGAATATGTATCGCAGGTTTTTCATCCAGACCGAAATTAAAAGGGTTAGGAATTGGTATTGGATCGTTTTTACTTGTCATCTCAGACACTTTTTTCCCGACAGGACAGATAAAATCACAGGCACCACAGGTCCAACACATTTCGTTATGCTTACCAAATGGCGGTTCAACTTTTTTCTTCGATCCCCTCCCGGAGAAACCGACAGCCATTCTGCCCATTCTCTCCCGGCAAATTCTTTCACAAAGCCCACAGTAGACGCAATCATCATATTTCTTCTCGATCCTGAGTTCCGTAACACCTAGTTCAGAAGCAATTCTCTGGATATTTTCAGAATCTGGACATCTTGCAAGAAGAAGTTCTGCAACAATTTTTTGTGCTCTTTTAACTCTCTCGGTATCGGTTTTGACGGAAAGACCGTTTAACGCCGGATATGAACAAGAGGCCTGGACGGAAGGCGGTCTGCCTTCCTGCTCAATTTCGACGAGACATAAACGGCAAGCTCCATAAGGTTCAAGAGCTTTGTGATGACATAATTTTGGAATTTTTATTCCGGTACTCTCAATACATTGAAGAAGTGTTTGTCCTTCGGTAAATTCAGATTTAGTACCGTTTATGGTCAGCTCAATCACGTCAAATCTCTGTTTTTGATTAAATGCTTAAACGAAAACTTTACATCAGGATGCGTGGCTTCTAAAACACGCATAGTTTTTTCCATATCCCCAACAGGTTTAATATCAATATTGGTTATATCGAAAGTGGCGACAATTTGTATTCCTTTATCCACTCTGTTTTTGATCGTCATGTTCCCACCTGCTTGTGTAGAAGCTTGCTCCAACAAAGAAAGCCCGAGACCAAATCTTTTGCCATTTTTTGTTGTAAAGAACGGGTTTGCAGCATTTTTCAATAGAGTTCCATCCATACCCGTACCATCATCTTCTATTTCTATAGTAAGTTTATCATTATTTATATCTTCTACTAAGTTTATGCTCACATTTTTCGCACCTGCTCTTAGGGAATTTTCAACTATATCCATGACATGAAGAGATAAATCTTCCATCACACAAATACCTTTCTGCCATCTATTCCAAGTAGAGCTTTCCCCATTTCCTGCAGGTTTGCATGTTCCATAGAAAAGTTTGTGAATTTTTTTCCTATTCCATCGAGAGTATGAGCGTCAGAAAATGTAACCACTGGAGAATATTCATATTTGAAGACATCAATATTTTCTTCAACTGATACTTCATAGGCATCGATTTGTAAACCTTCTGGTACAAATCCAAGCTGGGATATCAAACTAAAACTGGGACGGTCAATATGAGACGCGATCGCAATACCGTTTAACTCATGAATTCTGTTTATAATACTTTCTACAGAGAGATCTGTAGCCCCTATCAATAAACGTTTATTGAAATCGACAATTTCATCGTTTTCATTAACAATTACCTGATCTCCGTACAGGTTTTCATCATTTAATCCCTGCAAATGTTCATATACAATTTCCTGCATGGCAAAAAGGGTTTCTTCATTGTCAAACAGAGCGAGTATATGCACTTCTTCTTTGGAAGTAATTTCCATTCCTCCTGTAACATTTAATTTCTCATTTTCTGCCGATTTTTTTATGTATGGTACATTTTCACAGGAATTATGGTCGCAAATTCCGATAATATCCAGTTTCTGCTTCTTAGCTTCTCTAACGATATTCCTGGGTGACATTTCTAGATCAGCACAAGGAGAAAGACAAGAGTGTATATGCAGGTCAGTTTTAAACATTTTCATTTTTTATGCTAACACCTGATTTTATCAATTTTCCAACTACCTGATAAGCATTCATTTCGGTTCCTAATATTGGTATTTTTTCCTCTTCTGCTTTTTTCAATGTGTTTTCATCTGGTTGACGACCATTTACTATGATTATACCTGAAATTTCTTTCATGCTTGCTACTGGAACTATGTTAAGATGTGTTTGTAAAGTAACCCATATATCACCTTTTTCAGCATGGGCGATCACATCACTCAACATATCACTCACATATCCACCGGTAGCTTCCCGGTCTAATAGATCAGCACCCGATTTAATGTCAAACTTTATTTTTTTAATTAATTCTGATAGTTTCATCATGCTGTATTTATTATGAATTCCAGGTTTGTTCCTTTTCCAACTTTCGTGTCAATGTTCATCTCATCGGAGCATTTTTTTATATTAGGCAATCCCATTCCTGCGCCGAAACCCATCTCTCGAACCCAGTCCGGTGCAGTAGAAAACCCGGGGTGCATAGCTTTTTTAATGTCCGGAATCCCCGGTCCTTTATCAATGGCATTCACTTTAATCCTGTTTTTCTCAACACCGACTTCAAGTTCGCCTCCTTCAGTAAAAATAATAATATTCATCTCGGCTTCACACGCTGCAATAGTAACTTTACGGGATATCTTTGGATGAATTCCGAGTCTTAATAGATTAATTTTAAGATATCCACTCTGTTCACCTGCTACTTTATAATCACCTCCCTTAATCTTATATTTAAATTTTATCGTAGTCTTATCCGACTTAATATCGTCAAATATATGACTTGCTCTATATCTGGAGATTTCTTCTTGATGATAATCCATTTCAAGTTTTTTGAGGAGACATTTTATAATATCACCTTTTGTGATAATACCTACCAGTTTTCCACTATTATGTTCAATTATCGGAAATCTCCCGTATCTGTATTTTTCAAACTTCCTTATTGCATGTATAAGCGGTTCATCACTGTAAAGAAATTTGATTCTGGAAGTCATACTTTCTTTTACTTTTTTGTCTATCTCTCCATTCATAATGCATTTTATGAAGTTCTCTAAACTTATTATTCCGACTATTTTATCATCATCAACCACCGGTAATCCGGAAATACGTTTATCTTTAAGTAATTTGCGTACATCACTAATCGTATCATTGGGAGTCACTGTTATAATATTACCTGACATTGCATCTTCAATTTTCAGCTCATAAGCAAGCTCCCGAATTATTAAAGATGATTCTTTATTATTCATATTCGGAACATCCTATCAAACCTTCTTTATATAACTTTCCGCAGCCTTCAAATAATGGTAGGTTAGTATATAAAAGAATTATTCCACGTTCATTTGCAAGTTTGATTGTCTTATCATCCGGTCGTTTACCTCTTACGAAACAGATCACTTTTATATCGGCCGCATCAGCAGTGTATATCACTTGAGGATTTGTTAGACCTGTTAAAAGCAGTGTATTATCAGATTTTATAAACGAAAGCACATCACTCATAAGGTCACAACCACATGCCATTTTTATATCTCTATCGATAAATTTTTCACCACAAAGAATCTCCGCATCGAGTAGTTTTTTTATTCTAGTGATTTTCATTATTTATTCTTCTTTTGGTTTTTCGGACACGGAATAATTTCTGTTAACTGTGTAAGGTTATTCATATCATTTCCTGTTACTTTTACTATTGCTGAAATTTTTGGTGGACATTCTTCCAAACATTGTCCACATTTTGAACATTTATCCTGATCTATTATGTGAATATATTTTAACTCTCCTATTATCGCTTCCGTGGGACAATTTTTTAGGCACTTAAGACAACCAACGCATTTATCCGGATCGATATAATACTGGATCAAGTTCCTGCAAACAAGCGCCGGACATCGTTTATCTTCAATGTGTGCAGTGTATTCTTCTTTAAAATATCGTAATGTCGAAAGCACTGGATTGGGCAAAGTCTGACCCAATCCACACATTGAAGAATCTTTAACGGCTCTGCTCAATTCTTCTAAATATTCGACATCCCCATTACGACCGTTGCCATCCGAAATTCGTGTAAGCACCTCAAGTAATGCTTCGCTCCCATCACGACAGGAAACACACTTTCCACAGGATTCATCATTCGTGAATTGGATAAAGAATTTTGATATATCAATCACACAGGTGTCCTCATCCATGACAATCATACCTCCAGATCCCATCATGGAACCTGCTTCTTGTAGTGATTCATAATCAATTGGAGTATCTAAAAAAACAGATGGAATGCACCCACCAGAAGGTCCACCGGTCTGAACAGCTTTAAATTCTTTTCCATTTGGAATTCCACCACCTATATCGTAAATAATGTCACGTAGATTAATACCCATGGGTACTTCGATAAGTCCGGTATTATTTATTTTCCCAACGAGTGAGAATATTTTAGTTCCTTTTGATGTTTCTGTACCTATCCTCGAATACCAGTCTGCCCCTCTGGAAATTATCACCGGTATATTCGCTAGGGTCTCCACGTTATTGATAACTGTCGGACTTCCCCAAAGGCCTTCCTGTGCTGGGAAAGGTGGACGTTGTCTGGGCTCGGGTATGTCACCTTCAATCGAATGTATCAGGGAAGTTTCTTCTCCGCATACAAAGGCACCGGAGCCCCCTCTTATTTCAATGTCAAAATCAAAACCGAAACCTAAAATATCTTTACCTAAAAGCCCATATTCTCTGGCTTGAGCGATAGCGGTTTTCATTCGTTCTAAAGCCAGTTGATACTCAGTCCTTATATATATGAATGCTTCAGAAGAACCGATTGCATATCCAGCAATAAACATACCTTCAACAACAGCATGAGGATCTGATTCTATCAGACTCCTGTCCATATACGCACCCGGATCTCCTTCATCACAGTTTGCAATTAAGTATTTAGGTGTCTTTTTCTGTTGACTTGCGATTTTCCATTTCACACCTGTTGGAAAACCAGCACCACCCCGACCACGTAGACCAGAATTTTTCACTTCTTCAATGACTTCGTCAGGTGACATTGAAGTGAGAACTTTTTCCATAGCTATATAACCATCTCTCGCGAGATAGTCGTCAATCTTTTCAGGATCAATAATCCCTTTATTCCTCAAAACAACAAGAAGCTGTTTCTTGAAAAATGGTATATCCGAAAGCATGGGGAGTACTTCTTTTTCTTCAGGCGGTGTAAACATTAATTTCTTTACGGGTCTACCTTTTAGAAAGTGTTCTTCGACAAGATGAGGTATATCATCCAGTGTAAGCCAACCGTAGAATATATTATCAGGTATCACAACCATGAGTGGACCCTGACCACAGAAACCATTACAACCGGTTTGTACTACAGAAACTTCTTCTTTAAGCCCGCAAGTATCTATTTCTTTTCGCAGTTCTTCGATAATGTGGAACGCACCACCAGCAACACATCCCGTTCCTGCACACGCCATTAATTCTACACGTTTTTTTTCAGCCATCATCCTGCTCTTTCAGAACCAATACCTAGTACACATTCTTCAACTATGTTTCCCTCAATTATGTGCTCGTTAAATATTTTTTTGGTCTTATCCGGCGTAACCTGCCCATACTTTACAGGGGCGGAACCCTCCATTTCTACTGTAACCATTGGTTCTTCAGAACACAACCCGGCACAGCCGGAAGAAGTGAACATAATATCAATTGAACCGCTGTTATCAAGTTCATCCAGGAAAGCACTCATTATTTCTCTTGCGCCTGCTGCAATACCGCAGGTTCCCATGTGAACAGTCACCTTTCCCCTGAATTTCCCTTCTCTTAAATAAATACTCTTTTTTGTGGATTCTCTTTTCTTTCTTAATTCTTCTATTGTCAATTTGGGCATTTTATTGCTCCTCCGTCTGATACTTCGCTATTATGCCGGAAATATTCTTTGATTGAAGTTTACCATAGACATTATCCCCCATAATGGATACAGGTGCAAGTCCACAGCAACCGATGCATCTAACTGACTTTAATGTAAAAAGCATATCTTTTGTAGTTTCGTCTACGCTAATTCCTAATATTTCACTGAATTTCTCCAGTAATATCTCTGATCCACGTACATAACAAGCAGTTCCCATGCATACATTTATTACATGTTTACCAATGGGCTTTAAGCTGAATGCGCTGTAGAACGTTGCTATTCGATAGATATGTGCTAATGGATATCCGGTTTCCTGTGAGATATATTTCAATATATTCTCCGGAAAATAATTAAAAGCTGCATTGATATCCTGAAGAATCGGCATCAAAGGACCCTGCCTTGTCTTATGTTTATTAATAATTTCTGTCACTTTTTCTTTGTACTGAGGTTCTAGCTCGATATTAGCTTGCTCTACAAGTTGAACCGTATTTCTTGTAGGGCAGTTTGAAACACAAGCACCGCAACCGGTACATTTTTCTTCATCAACATATCTTGGATTTTTCTTTAACTTTATTTGGAAATTTCCAGGTTTTCCACTTACTGTTTCGATGTTCGCCATTGTAATTAACTCGATATCCTTATGTCTGCCAATTTCAACTAACCTTGGCGCCATTGTACACATAGCACAATCGTTTGTTGGGAACGTCTTATCGAGTTGCGACATTACCCCGCCGATAGAGGGCTTATTTTCAACCATATAAACCTTAATTCCGGATTCGGCTAAATCCAGTGCCGCCTGCATACCACCAATCCCACCGCCGACGACTAAGGCAGATCCTATATTTACGTTTGTTGTCGTATTATTCGACATGAACTTGAATTTCCTCTTTATTCAACGGCTTTTGAGGCGCTGAAGCTTCTTCCTCATCAGGTTCTTCTGCTGAGACTATAATAACAGCTTTGTCTTTGACCGCTTGAAAGTAGATTGCCAGGGGTCTGTAAATTATATGTGCCAACTTGCCAAACGGTATTTCAATGACTAACATTGGAACAACTATGGCTAAATGAAGAGCGTACAGGTAATGTGTTGCCATTGAAAACTCCAAATACCTGCAGATATGGACAGCCATTCCACTTACCGCTGTAAGCAATAGCAATATAGGAAGAGTCCAGTCACTCAGCTCGGAGAATTTCTGAATCTGATCATTCTTCCTGATGCGGCCGAGTAGGATCTCTATTGTAACATAGATTAAAATAGCAGCAGCTAAATAACCCAGCCATCTTTGTGGGTGGTAAATGGCATAGATCTCGTCGGTTTGAAACCAAGCCAGGAAGAAAAGTTTGATACCAAACATCAATACACATGCTCCTACAAGAAGCATGTGTTTTATCCAGCGGTTTTTGTCAGTACAATCTTTGAATCGTTTTTGTGTGATGCCATGTACCAATAATGTTTTTGCTTCTGTTAGATATAGTCGAAAAGGAATACTGACATCATTCCCCTTGTGCATTGTGAACCAGTACATGCGAGAGGCATTGGACAATAGTATCACCAGAGGAAACAGAAACACTATCGTTACAAAAGTTTGAGCCAGCTTTGATTCCGAATTAAACATATGCCCCATAAAATATTCTTGTGGGGATTCTACATCAAAGTATACTTCAAAGGTCTCGGTTATGGATTCTTCAGAAAATATTTGGTCATATTCCAAGGCTGCCATATTTATGTGGTAGTATCCAATAAGAAATAAAACGAAGAATCCTATCACCAAGAGAGAACCTATTTCCCATATTTTTGACCTATAAATTTTTGAGGCGAGGCCAGTCCAATCATATTGTGCTGTGAGATAGCGTCGGAATGTCATCATTGCTTCCCCGGGTTCCGTTTGTCGCGGACAGGTTGCAGAGCAATCTCCGCAATAATAACACAACCAAGGCTCTAAGCCCCTTATCAGGGGATTTCTCAAACCCATAAGGGCATATTGAATAGTTCTTCGGGGAAATGTGGTTGAGTTATTTGTCAGATCACAACTGATAGTACAACTTCCACATTGTAAACAGGCATTTGTGTTGAATTTGCCGTACGTCCGAATTTCAGTCATCAGTGTAGGATCACTTTTATATTTTATTGCATTCGCTGTTATCAATGTAAAATCCTCTTTTTCAACTATTTTTCGGATAGATTGGTGGAAATTGTGCAAAAATTAGTTAGAGCACGGAATATACTTTCATGGAAACCGGGATTAAATTCTGATTCATATTTTTTTCTTTGAATTTTTTAATTAGCATAGGTTGGATTCCCTTTTTTGTTGAAACATAAAAGGATTCTTTTCCAAGCGATAATTATTTTTTTTCAGGGCATGTTTGACGGAACCGTCTGAGATATATTTTTTCATTATATTACCCTTCCTTTTTTATATCTTAACTACCAGAAGGTTATAAATAACCCTGTTTGTTGATAACAGTACATTATAGAATCATGAAAGAGCATAATACCTTATTCAAGACCTTTACATCCTATTATAAAATACCATGTATATTTACCATTTTCAATGCAAAAATGCTCTTCATAATTCTTGCTAAATTCAGAAAATAAAGATATATTAGGAACAGTTGGTCTTATTTTAAAATCATGCATGAAATGTCACTTGCTATTAATATTGTAGATATTGCCTGTCAAACGGCAAAACAAAACGACGCAGGAAGAATAAATTCTATAGAAATTGAAGTTGGAAAACTAGCTGGTGTTTTGGAAGATTCCCTCGCCTTCTGTTTTCAAGCAGCCCAAAATAATACACTAGCTGAAAATGCAAAATTGAACATTATTTCCATTCCTGGTAAAGGGCACTGTAAAGACTGCGATAAGACGTTTGAGACAGATACGTTTTTTACATTATGCCCGCATTGTCAAGGATTCTCTGTAGATATATTAGAAGGTAAAGATTTAAAAATAAAATCCATAAATGTTGATTAATTTATGATTGGCAGAATACCTGTTCGCTTGGCTGTATATTTACATTTCATAAAGGAGTTATTTAAAATATGAATATCTCAATACAAATATCGTTTCGTTATTTTCAGGAAACCAATTATCAATTGTTAGAAAGGAAATCAAATGTGTGATACTTGCGGATGTGGAAATCCAGAGGAACATGCCACAATTCAAAAACCAAACGAACCTCATAGCGACCATCAGCATCATGATCATCATCACGATCATGATCATACTATAGATGTTCAAAAAGATGTTCTAACTGAAAATAATCTCCTGGCGGAACGCAACCGGGGTTTCTTTGACGCTAAGGAAATCACCGTGCTTAATCTTGTCAGTTCACCCGGATCAGGCAAAACGACCCTTCTTGAAAAAACCATTACAGCCATTAAACCGGAAATTCCGCTGGCGGTGATTGAAGGCGACCAGCAAACTATGCGTGATGCCGAAAGGATTGACAAAACGGGCGTTCCGGTAGTTCAAGTCAACACGGGAACCGGCTGCCACTTGGATGCCCATATGATCCAGCATGCCATTAAGGAATTGGATCTGCAATCGAATTCGGTTTTATTCATCGAAAACGTGGGGAACCTGATTTGTCCGGCTCTGTTTGACCTCGGGGAAGCAATGAAAATTGTCATTATAAGCGTAACGGAAGGTGATGATAAACCACAGAAATATCCCCATATGTTCGATGCTGCTGATATGTGCATCATCAATAAAATTGACCTTCTACCCTATGTGGATTTTAACATAGACCAGTGTAAGCAATTCGCTTTGGAAGTTAACTATAAATTGAAATTTTTCGAACTTTCCGCAAAAACAGGTGAAGGGTTGGACAACTGGATCACATGGCTGAAACAGCAGCAGAAATCTTAACCAATACGCCATCGGATCTTATCCGTAAACAAATCCGAATAAATGGTATCGTCCAGGGAGTTGGCTTCAGGCCTTTTATTTATAATCTGGCGAATCGATACAATCTTACCGGAACCGTTATCAATTCAGCTGACGGAGTAATCATCGAAGTTCAAGGACGAGAATCTGCAATGGATAAATTCTCACATTCTATCCAAGCCGAAGCCCCTCCTATCTCAATGATTTCCAGCATGGACTCATTTGAAATTCCTTTGAAAAAGAACACAAAGTTTTCGATTCTTCAATCCAAAAAAAATGTATCTGTTAATACGCTTATTTCACCGGATATCGCCGTGTGCCCTGATTGCATTTCTGAATGTTTCGATCCAAAAGA
>CAZIFK010000044.1:0-19974 GCA_964538995.1 uncultured bacterium | reverse complement strand
AAGCTCAAGCTGGAGAATCCAAAAAAGATTTTATTCATAAAATTGGAATTGTTCTTAAAGAAACTAGAGAAAGTAATTATTGGTTAAGAATCATAGAAGCTGTGTCAAAAGATGAAAATAATATTGATTCAATTACTTTACAAAAATTGATTTCTGAATCTATTGAATTCAAAAAAATATTCACCACAATTAAAATTAATTCCCAGAATAATGATTAACATTATTTCCCATTATTTTTTTTCCATTTTCCATCAACCATTTCCCATCTTCCATGAATAAACTTTGGGCACCTTGGCGGATGGAATACATCCGATCTGAAAAAGAGGATGGTTGTATTTTTTGTGATAAACCACAAAGGGATGATGACCGAGAAATGCTGATCCTTCATCGTGGGCAACTTGCGTTTGTCATGATGAATCTATTTCCATATAATAATGGTCATTTATTGATTACTCCGTACACCCATACAGATCATTCAAATAATCTGTCTCTAGAGGAAAGATCTGAAATTATGGAACTGGGAGATATTTCGATGACAATTTTAAAACAGGCGATGAAGGCAGAAGGGTTTAATTTCGGAGCGAATATCGGCAGTGCTGGCGGCGCTGGGATTGAAGAACATATTCATTTTCATGTTGTTCCGCGTTGGAAAGGTGACACAAATTTTATGCCAATTGTGGGGCACACAAAAGTTATGGTCCAGGGTTTGCTGGAGACTTTTGATTTACTGAAACCGGAATTTGACCAATTGAGTTAAGAAAAAAGGTAACGAAAATATGCTGACATTACAACATACCTGGATACCATATCTGTATTTGTACGGCGTGGGTGGTTTGTTTTTTTTATTAGGCATGATAATAATTCATAAAAGCGGGTCTATCGATCTTAGGAAAAAATCACACCGGATGTGGAACCGGGTACTGATTTTTGGATTTTTCTGGTTTATGGTTATGCACGCGATTTTAACCTATGCAGCATTGAATTGGTAAGCGATGGATACATTTCATAATATCGGAACATCCACTGACTGGATTGTCATGGTAGTATATTTTATGGTAATCATGTTATTCGGCAGTTATTTTGGCCGTTACACTCGCAATACCGCAGATTTCTTTTTTGGTGGCCGACGATTCTCCTGGTGGCTGATTGCCATGTCAATTGTGGCTACCGGTGTTGGCAGTCATAGTTTTGTAAAATATTCCGCCAAGGCATTCGAGCATGGGTTTTCATCATCCATGACCTACATCAATGATTGGTTTTTTGTACCATTCTTCCTGTTTGGCTGGCTGCCGATCATCGTTTATACTAAAGTGCGTTCCATTCCGGAATATTTTGAAAAACGATTCAGTCCTTCCGCACGATTTCTGGCAACAATACTACTGATGCTGTACATGATCGGCTATATCGGAATTGGCTTTTTAACTTTGGGTAAAGCGATTTTACCCATGATGCCGGAAGCGTTGACCCTGTTAGGTACTAGTTTTGATATTACCCTCATGCGGGCTGTAATTGTGATCGCCATTATTACCGGGATTTATATCACATTTGGCGGTCAGACAGCAGTTATTTTCACTGATTTACTACAGGGATTTATCCTGATATTCGCAGGACTCTTACTGTTTGCACTCGGTATTGATTATATTGGTGACTTTGGCATATTCTGGAAATTATTACCGGTAGAATGGAAATTACCCCTGGCACATTATAATAACCCGTCCAGCTTTAATTTTGTGGGCATATTCTGGCAGGATGGCGTAGCCGGATCAATCGGATTCCTGTTTATGAATCAGGGTTTGATCATGCGGTTTATGGCCACCCGCAGCGTGAATGAAGGGCGCAAAGCAGCGGCCGTTAACATTTTATTTATGCTACCAATATCAGCGGTTGTAGTCGGTAACGCTGGTTGGATCGGAAAAGCAATTGCTGTTGCTGATCCGAGTGTTGTGTCACCAAATACTTCCCCGGATCAGATATTTGTTGTCGTTGCCAGTATCGTGGCTATGCCGGGCGTTTTCGGGTTTATTATGGCTGCACTGACTGCGGCATTGATGTCAACCGTTGATACCTTGATTAATGCTACCGCTGCTATTTTTATCAATGATGTTTATCGACCGACTAAGAAATTTCTGCAAAGAAAACAAAAAGCAAAAGCGGTCGACGATAAAAAAGAATTGTTTGCAGCACGAATTGCTTCAATTGCAATTACCGCTACTGGTGTGTTGGCAGTACTGGCCTTTAAAAATTTCCCGACGGTTTATGAAGCCCATGGCTTCTTTCACTCTACCCTGACTCCGCCCTTGGTTGTGGCAATTTTTCTAGGAGTCTTCTGGAAAAAATTCACTCCAGCTGCTGTGATGACAACCTTTATTGGGGGAGTGGCTTTAATGATGCTGGGAGCCAGATATCCCGGAGTTTTTATCGCGCCCTTTGATCACGGAATCGTAATGGATCCGGATCATCCCTACTCCTATATCCGCGCTTTGTATAATATGCTGATGTGTTTTGGCGTTGGTGTTCTGATAACCTTTACTACACAAATTCAAAAGAATGTGGTAGCCAGACTTAAGACGATTAGTAACCATAGACAAATCGGTTACGGAATCGTTGGCGTGAATGTCGTACTGTTTGTGATGATTGCTCTGAATACCGGTTCGCTCTCCTTCTTAATGAGTGCGGCCATATTTATTGTGGTAACAGTACCAATAGTTGTTACCTATTTTGGTCATTATGATGAGGCTCTTCACACTGTTGGTCTGACATCCTGGACCATGGAAACTGCCCGCGAGCGATTTAAAGGCAGCAAGGTAAATGATCGCGAAGGCGACATAATTGAGTTGAATTGGAAAATAGCCGATGGTGAAGGTGATATTATTCGCTTGTCTGAGAATGATATGGGAAGGATGAAAGCTAATGCCGGTGATTTACTCTATCTTTGTGACAAGCGTAAATGGCTGGGCGGGTTGAAGTCGATCCATGCTGTATTTGGTACACCACATGGTGAGGATGGCATAATTTATATCACTGATGAACAACAAAAAGGCGGTATGTTTGTGGCAGGGCGCTTATTAACTGCAGAAAAAGAAATGTAGCTTTGAAGGGTAATTAAAGTACAATAAATTTGCCCGCTTTTTTTAAACCACAATTCAGTATTCTGGAGTAGCTTCCTCCTGCCTTACCTAACGGTGATTACCTGCCTGAACTGGCGTAACGGCAGGCAGGCGGCGGACAGGCAGTTTCCAACTTCGCTGTTTATTGAAAATTTAAAAACTTACGATCCGGAGTAGCTCAGTTGGTAGAGCGAGTGGCTGTTAACCACCAGGTCGGGGGTTCGAGTCCCTCCTCCGGAGCAACACCGAGCAAGAAGACGAACCCATCTTGTATTCGGTTAACAAATTCAGGGGAATTCCTGTAGTTAAATTGACTATGAGTTTCCCTGATTTTGCTTTCTTCTTGATTTGCACTTCTATTTTGTTCACTAAAAGGTTTATTACTGATCTCTGGTCCGTCTTCTCCAGACAATCCCATAATATATCGAATTCCTGATATACTTTTATGAGTTTTTCAGAATCGATGCTGCCAACGTTATCCTCTTCAGCTTGTTTAATCAATTCAGTACGTTTTTCAATGTTAGAATTGATCTGTGCTTGTAGATCCTTTAATTCCAAACTCATTCCGGCAATTTCTTCAAGTCCATGATCCGATATTGTCTTCGCAATGATTTGTTGCTTGTCCTCAAGTGACAGAATTGTCCTTCCTACAGTATTAATCTCTTGTTCTTGACGTTTACGGTCTGTGTTAGATGCCGTATTTGCTGACTCAATGGCGGCATCTAAATATTTAGTTTCATTGGCAATCAGACGTATCAGCTGCACCATAAATGTTTCGATATCTTCTCGTTTTAGTTGCCCGGACTCACATGCCCCTGCCCCTTCGTGTATTAATTTGGTGCAAACGTAATAGAAGTATTTTTTCCCCTTTCTGCCGGTACCCGTTTTTGTAGTCATATATGAATTACAGAACCCACATTTAACTAGTCCATTTAACAGCATTTGATTCGTCCTAGAACTACCAAGATTGCGCCGCTCGGCATTTGATTTCACTATTTCTTGCGCTTGAGAAAAAACATCCTTAGTTATAATTGGTTTATGGATTCCCGGAAAGTTCTCACCACTAAAATATATTATCCCTGCATATATGGGATTAGTGACAGTTTTAGTAATAATATTCCGCGTGAACTTTCTTCCTCCGGTTGCCTTTCCATTTTGATCAGTATGTAATTTGGTTCGATATCCTTGACTATTTAATTCACGTGTTATTTCTGCAGGGGATATGCCGTTTATATAAGATTCAAATATGCGTTTTACAATCTTTTCCTCTTTAGCATTCTGAATAAACCGACTATCAATTCTATCATAGCCAAGAGGAGGTATGCCACCAGGAGGTAGTCCCTTCGCTGCTCTTTTGCGCATTGCAGCCCTTGTGCGTTCTGCTCCCATTTCTCTTTCGAAAGCTGCAAATTGCAATAACACGCCAAGAAGCATTCGGCCCTGAGGGGTGGTTGTATCTATATCATTATCGACTGTAGTAAATTCAATATTCTGGTGATTGAATTCATGTACAACATTATAGAAATCGCGTGGTACACGTGAAATACGATCCAGGCGGAGGGCTACTACAACGTCAAACTTATTTGCCTCTGCATCAGAAACCAACCGAGTAAACTCTGGCCGGTCAAGGCTTCCTGCTGACGCTATATCAATATAGATCCTATGGACTTCCCAATCTTTTGCAATACACAATCCACGACATCGTTCCTCCTGGTCTTTCAGCGAAAGTCCGCTCTTACCTTGCTCTACAGTTGAAACCCGGCAATAAATAGCAGCCGTTTTAGCTTTTTCTTCTTGCTCGGGTAGTGGAATTCTTCGTTTTCTGGGCATATATAGTAGTCAATTTACAAATAGCCCGCGATTTGTGACTGAATTGATAATTTATTACAATTCCTGGAGCGTCTGTATGATCTAATTAGCTGGCCCTCTTCGTCAGATCTATTCCAATAACCGAGATGTCGTCTACATTTGGAAATTTCGGTGAAATCCGCGGCCAAAGGTCCTGAAGAGCGGTAGTCAATTCTACAAAATCCACACGATTACCACTTCCCGGTAAGACCCACTTATGCTTTTTGCCCCGATATACAAGGACAAAGATGCCTCGCCTGGAGCGGTTGTCACGCAAATAGTCACCACAAAGTTGATTTTCTAGACGCTCGAACAGTTTTGGGCCGCTCCAATTGTCGGCAAGCTTTAATTCAACAGGGACCGGCTGATCAAAACCTTTCCCACGGAATCTCATATCTGGTTTTTTGGCATCAGCCAATTCCTCTTCTTGTGGAATGGAATACCGATGAAATGCTTTATCACTAAGTTCCTTTCCAAGATACTTGCGCATTTCAGTTTCGTGAGTAACGGTCTGCAGAATGCTTGCGTTACTTCTGTCACCGTGTTCCAAATCATCCTTGAGATCTCGGAACCGCAGGATTGCAAGTTCAGCCAATTCCATGTGATTGGTAGGAGTACGCTCAAGTTTGTCATTGAAGCTCCTCACCTGCGAAGGCGACCAAGGTTCAATATCACCGTCCAGTTCGGCTCTTGTCTTGGCTTGAAGTAAAATCCAGGGCCGGGACGTCTTTTCAGGATGCAACTTAGCGATGTCCATCAGCGCTAAATACGACTCCTTCCCAGGAATCTGATTCAACAATTGGAACAAACCATCTCTCGCATTCTGTGCGTCGTCGCGCAATCCTGGTGAATAGACGCCAGATCCAGCACGGTTGATGTCATCTTCAGGTCGGATGTACTTGTGCATTAGCAGGTATAACGACTTCAGGTACTCATGCGTTTTGAACGCTTGCCTCATGGCTGTCCCATCACCCCTGTGACCGCCAAAAAGATGAGTTACAAAAGTCATCGCAAACATAGTTTGATCCTTTGATACCTTTATCTTTCCAATTCGGGCTTTTAGAGAGACAATTGCAGTATCGGGAGCAATGCCAACCCATACGGCAAACCAGCGAGTCACGTGATTCAAAGCCTTAAGGGTGCGGCATTTTCGGGAAGCCAGCTTTTCAATGAAATCATCAGCAATAGTTGAACCCTGAAGAATCTTTAGCAAATTGGCCAGATTAGACAGGCTCTTTGGCTCCCTTTTCAAGAGATCATAGATGTCTGGCGCGAGCTGGTCCCAAGCCCACTGACCAGACCAGCTCACGTCGCTTATGATGTAGTGTGTTTCTGTCTTTGGATTTTCTATCGACAACTCGTACCGGACTTCTTGTATAAGAAAGTCACACACAATCCTCGGGTGCTTCTCGAAAAGTTTAGGAAACCAGGTGGGAAAGCCGTTTAACTCAAAGGATGCGTATCTACACGCACGTTCCACTTCCGCAGTGCTCAAATTTTTTGGCCAGTCTTTAGTTTCAGTAGCTTCGATCTCAAGACCTGTGAGGCCTATGATGACTGCATAGGTTGTTTGGTTGGGCGAAGCACCTTCCGATCGCAACTTTGGTTCATAGTGTCGCCAATAAGAAACTGTGCTATCCCTATAGAATCGCGCAACATCCTCTCCGTATTCCAATATCAGTGATTTCCAGTTATACTGTGTCCACCGCAATGTTGTGCTCTTCTCGTCCCGAGTCCGAGTGAAGAGATATTGCAAGGAATTTGTAAGAGTCCCGGGCTTGTTGCGGTGTGCCTCTCGAGCCTCTTCAATATTGTCTTTGAAGTATTTCTTCCATCCCACATGGTATTTCTCCTGTTTCCTTCGATTGGCTTCGTCGCGGCTTTTCCATTTAGCCTCCCGCTTCTTCCAGCGACGTGAATCCTGACTTTGAGCTGGCGGCTTTAAATAGGTGCCAAGGCGTGCAGACAGCTCATCGTTGGCTAAAACCAACTTCTTTAGCTGCTTAAGCCATGCGCTAGGCCGACTAGCCGCTTCGTAGAGAGTAAAGGCTAGCGATAATGCAACCAATTTGTCGTCCAGAAGCGTTTGGTGTGATATCTCCTTAGCCACATACTCAAAATCGTATTCTTCGAACCGCCAAAACGGTCCGAAATTTGAAGCCCGCCAGAAGTTGGTCAGCCGCTCTCCATGCTTCTTATCAAGGGACTCCCTCGATCTTTGTATTTCGAACCAGAACAATACCCGGTTCAGTTCCTTCCATGCGGGAATGTGCTTAGAGAATTCGTGATTGTCTTCGGCCAGTTCAGAGCTCCCATAGGCACGCACAGCTGAGAATTTGTGCAAGATTGCAAGTGCATCTGGTTCGAGCGAAGCCGGATGACGGGCAAAGATCAGTCGCTCGACCGCATATAATGCTGGTTCCATCAACCACTCAAACTTCTTTGATACTTTGCAGTGTCGGCATTCAATTACCGGTGAAATACCAAGTAAATAGTTCAAACGGGTAACTATCTTTGGAAGCAGATCAATATCAGCCGTGTTAACGAATTCTGTTATACCGTCTGTTAGATGATCAACGGTATAGCGTTCCTTCGATTCGCTCTTTTCCACGCACGCTAAGAGCCAAACCAAAGTTTTTTCTGTCGGCTGTATACCCTTGATTAGTTCAGTAAGCCATTCCCGCTTAAGATCAGATGCCTCGTCCAGAAAACTCTGCCTGACGCGCTCTTGATCATCGTAGGAAGAAATGGCTTTGATGGCCCTGAATGCAGCTATACGGGTGTACCATTCAGCTGTAGGTTTTAGCGCAACTTCCATAGTTTCGGGTAGTGCACCCGCAAGCTGTCCGATCCAGACCATGCGGAGCAAGAATGCCGTCAGATCTTCGTTATCTGCATACTTTCGGATCAACGCACGAACGTCATCGGTCAGGTCAGAATCTGCAAAACGTTGAACCGCTTCATAGTCTCGCATCGATCGGCCAGTTGCACCGGCTGCCATTTGTTCGCAAACTTCGTGCAGTATGTAACGACGAACCTTTAAAGGCAGCTGACTAGGATCGCCTCCTTCAAAGATAATCTCAGGCGCAACTTTAAGGACACGTTCCCTGATCTTCTCGTCCAGAATTGCCAGCCAAGGCAAGATCGGACGCAGCGTAGGTACAACAATGTCTAAACCATACTGATTGCGAAAGAACAGCGTTTCGATGTTTCGGCGCGATGTTTCACGATTGAGTAGTTCGGCAAACCACTCGGCGGTAAGGTATTCTCGTACCGAGCGATGGTGGAAGCGTACCTCGCCATAAATCGCCTCGTCGAATATGGGCCGCAATAGCAAAGTCGACTGATCCTTGTCGTCCCAGTCGGGAAGCACGGATTGAACTGCGATCCCTTTGGAGTTCTCCGCCCCATCGGGAATCCTGATTGTCGGGTTCTTAGCTAACGTAGTGGTTCCTGCCAAGAGTCTAGATCCTTGACGAGCGCGCTCTGCTGAAAGTGGATGGGCATAGGCACGACTTTGGTCACGTTCAGACAACCTTCGATCAATGCTGTTTTGCATAATCTCCAGGCGGGTTCCTATCCGACCTTTATCTAACCAGAATTCGATTAGCTCCTCTAAGTCCTGAGGACGCGATGTGAACCACCAGGCATCTGCGCGTTCCAAGGCGTCGAGGAAATCTTCGCTGTGCTCGATTCCTCGAAACTTGACAAACACCGCAATCTGATTGCGTGTAAGATTATCGAGCGAAACGATCTTGAAAACCGGCTTTGCCCTGCTGGGCGTTTCAGTTTTGGTCTGTATACTTTCTCCAAAATCATTTTCCTCGACCTGTTGATCACTTTCCGATGTGGTTTTCACCGCATAAGGCAGGAGCGAAGTACAGCGGACAAGATCTGTATGAGGTCGCCATGCTGTCGTCCGTCCGGTTATGACGATATGCGTCCGGTCTTTGGCAGTACTGATCCGCCTGCTTAGCTTATGGATCGCGAGTTCAAAGTCACTCGGACTTCGAAGACGCGCTTCGTCTATTGAGTCGAGGAGAAGCCAGCCCTCATCACTAGTCGCCAGCCATTCTTGAAATGCCTCGAAGGTTCCTACCTCAAAAGCTTCCTCGAAATCTCTAGGGATACGTTCCAAGCGTAGGAAAAAAGCAGACTTTCCCTGTTCCCTAAGCGTGCGTGTGATGTTGCGGATTTCGGTAGTTTTGCCTGATCCGGCCTCTGATAAAATGATCAGACGGTACTCATTTATGAGGTTGCTCCAGCGGAGGGGCTCGTCAGCACTGAAGATATGGTTGATATCTAAATCGTCGTTTTCGCTACTAAGGTTAGACAGCTCAGTAAAGGTTCTGTTGAGCTCAATAAACTCATAGTTTGAGTCACTGGTGGTTATCGGTTTTAATTTGTTCATCGTCTCAATTTACAGATCAAAGAAGTGCTGCCGGTCTAGTATAGCATCTCCCTTTTGCAAGCTGTGAAATTCTTATTCAGGGAAAACGACGAAGAGAATTCTTTAATCAGAGGTTCAGACATAGGTAAAATTTAAACAGACTTCTATAATCTATTAATTGAATTCGAAATATACACTATAAATGAAAATAAGTTAAAATGATCCAAAAGCGATTAACTATCACCTGCGCTTCCGTAGTCTTGACCAGATTCACTTCACCTTTTGTCACGTTTTGTCAAATAATACCACTTTAGGGATACGTTTTTAGGGATACAGGTTATGTATAATAGGATTCAGAACTGAATCGATAGTTTATTACAATTTCCTTAGCGTCTGTATGATTAGGGCAGTTCACGAAAACTGGTTGAAGACTTCCGACCTTTTGAAAATGTAATGTAAAAACCATCATTATTTTTACTAATCTAACTCTAAAAAAGTTATCCTAACCCAATTTGAAGTAAGTTTTAAATATTGTACATTATAAAGATAAAGTATCGTTTCATTTGTGACGATATTAATGTTTTATTGTGATGATATTCAAATATTATAAGGAAAAAAATTAGTAATGAATGAGATTGTACCTTTTCAAGATATTCAAATTGCAGCAGCAAAAGAATTTGGCAAGCAGACCGCCACAAAAGTATTCGGATTCTTAGCTGACATATTAAGGCCCCCAGCAAAAGAATTGGGAGGATTGCTGGCTGATCAGGTCAGTTTTTTCCGATTCAAGGTGCAAGTAAATATATTGCATAAGGCAAAAGAATTTCATGGGCTTTATGGAAGTAATCCACAGGAAGTACCCCTTAAATTTATTGCTGATCTTCTAGAACACAGTTCTTGGGAAGAAAATGAAGATATGCAATCAAAATGGGCGGCATTATTAGCAAACGCTGCGAATCAAGGTGAGCCCACCACAAACTATTTAACTTATGTTGAATTACTTCGTCAACTCACACCAAATCAAGCATTATGCTTAGACTTTATGTATGAAGAAAAACAATTTCCTGCTAACCGATTCGTTAGGGAACTTCCAAGTTATCAGGAGGCAAGTACAATAAAGTCTGCTTTAGAGATTTCGGATGATCAATTACATGTTCTTTTTGATAGCCTTATTAGGCTAAACTTAATCCATGTAAAGCTAGAGAAAGAGGCAGAACTTTTGAAGTTTCAAAACTTAAATGTTGAAAGAAGTTATGAGGAGTGCTCTCTTACATATTTAGGACAAGCTCTAATTAAAAAATGTAGAATTCCACTCACGGAAGTCCACAAAACAAGAATTAGAGAAATTTGCATTGAAAGGATCGAAGGGATAACACAGCAATATAATCGTGAACTAATTAAAGATTTGTACGATACCGCTAATCAAGTATATGAATATTTGACTGAGAATGATATTAACTCTGCGGTTACTCAAAGTCTTAGTTGTTTCTTCGGGGAGGATGGAAAAATCATTTACATTGGTGATCGTGAACTCGATCCCAAGCTCAAAACTCAGATTGTTGAATTAATCATTGAGAAATTGGACAGGATTCATGCATAATTTTGAGGTATAGTAGACACAAACAAGTTTTAACGCCTGTCGAACGCGCGTAACTATGTTTTCTGGTACCGAAACGCCGAGCAAGTTCATTATGCCCTTAATCGCTATTCTCATCGACAAAACAGTAATTTATTAGCAGAAACGCATATACCCTCTTAAACATAATTTAGACATATTTGGAGGAAAAAGATCATGTGGATATTACAATTATTACTTGCCTGGATGCTTCTCTACTGGTTTTTCAGGCTAATATTTTGGAATGGTGGAAAGCGTGATACAGATCGATCGTCCAAGAAATCTGGGCCCGACATATCGCAAGACAACTCCAATTACCTGCGCGATGCCCCCGATGCATTACGGCCCGACATTGAACCAGATGAATTTGACCCTACGGATTATTTTTAGCCAAAGAAAACGGAAATACACAGTATTGCAATAGGACCGCTGTTTGTGATTTTGTAGGCTGCGTGAACCGTCAGTGGGATACTATTATTTGAGTGCAAAAAAGACTTGAAAGATTCGTGCCCGCCATGGTTTCTGGTGAGTATCGATTTATCTGCAATATATGGTAATCCAATATTAGATTTCACGCTAATATGACATTCCTATTAGGATATTAAGTAAAAACATAAAATATAATAAATTGGGTAAAGTTTATGGCCAACATCGAAACGAGGAAAATCCATCAATTAAAGCCGCATGAGAAAAATGCTGTAATTTATAATGATAAGGCTGATGCACCCTTAATCAAAAGTATTAAAGAAAATGGGATCATAACCCCACTACTAATTACAAAGGGTAACGTTATCATAAGTGGTCATAGAAGGCTCGATGCAGCGAAGAAATTCGGTTTATCTGAAGTTCCTGTCACTGTATTCTCATCTGTAGATCCGTTAAAGATTCGCGTAACTCTCGTCGAAAGTAATAATAGTCGTACAAAAACCAACGAACAGATCGGACGGGAAGCTAAAGAATTAATGGCAATCGAATCCGAATTGGCTAAAATACGCCAGAAGCGGAAATCTGGTGATTCAGTTCCGGTAAATTTACCGGGACAAACTGGCGATTCAAGGGATGTGGTTGGGAAACGTATGGGTAAAAGCGGTAGGACGATTGAAAAAGCCATTAAGGTCGTTACCTTGATTGATACTGTGGAAGATTCAGAGCAAGTCAGTGAACTCAAAAAGTCTCTGGATAAAAGTGTTGAGCAAGGCTATAATTATGCTAAGAGAAAAGGCCTACTAGAGACTGATTCTGAAGAGCAGATTGATGATTTCTATACACTTGATGATTGGAAAGTTCTCACCGAGGATGAAAAAGCCGATGCCCTAATTTCATCAAAGAATACTGGATTTAACAGAACCACTGATTCCGTCGAATGGGCGCACTGGACATGGAACCCCGTCACAGGGTGTCTCCATGGCTGTGAGTTCTGCTACGCACGAGATAGAGCTAATAGATATTACCATAAAATTCCTGGGGATCGTTTTCAGCCGGTGATTCATCCGAATCGTTTATCAGGTCCCTCTAATGCTAAAGTACCACAAAAGAAATATGATGATCCTGTTGATCAAATTGGAAATAAAACTGTATTCACATGTTCAATGGCCGATCTTTTTGGGAAATGGGTCCCAAACGAGTGGATTGAGGCTGTCCTAAAAGTTATTCGGGAAAATCCCCAATGGAATTTTATCTTACTTGCAAATAACCCTAAACGCTATGTGGGACTTGAATTTCCAGATAACGCATGGGTAGGTGTAACCGTTTGGAAGCAATCAAGAGTAAAACAGGCCGAATCTGTCTTTAAAAAGGTGAAAGCCAAGGTTAAATTTCTTTCCTGCGAACCTTTGATGGAGGATCTTACTTTCACAAATCTTTCAGTGTTTGACTGGGTCATAATTGGTGGGGCGAGTGCATCAAAAGCTACTGGTGGTTCAAAGAAAACTGAAGAATTTAGACCTCAAAGAGAATGGATCAACCACTTGGAAGATCAAGCAAACAGGGCTGGTTGCAAGGTATATGAAAAGACTAATTTGTGGGAGAGAATTCGGGAGTATCCAGAGTTTATTGAAGCTTTGTAACATGTACCAAAATTGAATGGAGTTAAAATGGAAATAAACCAGATTCTAGTAAATATTGATAAGAAACAACTGTTTGTACCGGCATTTCAACGTGAATATGTGTGGCGGAGAAAGGATGCTAAAAGATTAATATCTTCACTTATAAAGAATTACCCAACCGGTACAATGCTGACCTGGGAAACAAATACACCGCCTGAATTAAAAGGTGATCACAAGTATGATCCAAAGCAAGGATCGGTAAAACTGATACTGGATGGTCAACAGCGAATCACAACATTGTACATTTTAATGAAAGGTGAAATCCCTCCCTATTATAATGAAGAAGAGATAACTCACGATATAAAACCACTGTATGTGAATATTCAAACTCTTGAGTTGGAATACTATAAGAAAAATATGATGACCAACAATCCACTTTGGATCCATATAACAGATATTTTTAAAGGCAAAATCCGTAAAAGGGACGTAGTAGATCAACTGGAACAGCAGCTTGATGGGGAGCGCATTTCTAGGGAAGATGACAATATTATCGATGATAACTTTCTGGCAATTCAAAAGATTATCGATAGGGACTTCAAAGAACAAATTATCCCAACACAGGCAAGTGTCAAAGAAGCTATTGATATTTTCTATATAGTCAATGCTGCCGGCGTCAACTTGACAGATGCGGAATTGGCTTTAGCTCAAATTTGTGGATACTGGCCCCAGGCAAGAGCATTGTTTAAAGCAAAGCTGAAGAAATTGGCCGAAAACGGCTTTGTATTCAATTTGGATTTTATTATTTATGTTCTTCTTGGTATTATACATAATGTGGGATCTAAAATGGAAAAACTGCACGATGATACAAATAATGAAAGAATCCGTGAAGTTTGGGAAAAGCTGGATAACGAAGTACTGGATTATGTATTCAATATTCTAAAATCACAGGCATATATCGATCACACTAAAGAAGTTAATTCAGTTTACGCTTTCGTCCCAATAATCGTATATACTTTTAATCAGGGAACAAATAGCCTGAGTCAGCTCAGGATAAAGAAAATCGTTAAATGGTTTTATTATTCACAAATCAGATATCGCTATATCAGTCAGTTACCGCAAAAATTGGACAAGGACCTTGCCATAATTCGTGATGAGGAAAATCCGTTTGATAAACTGCTTAACCTGATTGCCCTGGAACGTAATCTGGAGATTACATCGGCAGAATTTGAAGGGGTTGGCATTCAGCATCCTTTATGGGGATTAATGAAGTTTTACTTCAAAAGCCGTAATGCCATTTGCCTGACCACCGGTATTAATATTCGCAAGAATATGGGGAAAAAGTACGAATTGGAATGGGACCACATATTTCCCTATTCTGTGTTGCGTGATAATGGCTATAACGTCAACAACCGGATAAAATATCAATATGCCCAGGAGATTACTAACCGGGCAGTCTTGACTGCTGCTGCTAATCGAACAAAATCAGCTCAATATGCTGATGGTTATTTAAAAGAGGTAAATGAGAAGTTTCCCAACGGGTTGGCGCTACAGAGCATTCCAAATGATGAAAATCTGTGGAAACTGGAGAATTTCGAACTATTTCTTGAAACAAGGAGACAGATGCTTGCCGATGAACTGAATGATTTTCTGCAGAACATCACGGAAACCGCGGTTGATGATTTAAAAATGGACTTATTTGATATGATCTCAGCTGGTGAAAACAATCTTGTTGAATTTAAGACTACTCTCAGGTATGACATGAGGACAGGGGCTGTCAATAAAAAGCTAGAGCAGACAATCTTAAAGACAATAGCTGCTTTCAGCAATGCGCAGGGAGGAACATTGATTATGGGTGTTAATGATGACATGGAAATAATCGGTCTTGAACATGATTATCAAACACTTCATAACGGCACCAAAGATGAGTTCGAGCTGCATTTTAGGAACATTATTAGCGTTGCCTATGGCAGGGATTTCACAACAAATAATCTTCAGGTGACTTTTTCTGAAGTAAATGACACAGAAATATGTGTTGTTGAGATTAAACCTGGGTACAAACCATTATATTCTACAATTACAGATGCAAATGGCATTAAAACCGATAAGTTTTATCTTAGAAGCGGGAACTCGTCACCCGAACTGCCAACTCGGGAAATCGCAAGTTATGTTAACTCACGTTTCAATTAATTTGAGAGCCTATTTATATTGAAAGCCGCCTTTTAAAGGCAAATTATTGGGATGAACGACACTAATCAACACCTCGAACAGCAGCTCTGGAACATCGCAAATACCCTGCGCGGTAAAACTGGATAGGTAGTGAATGAGAAAACTATTTTGCTAGAGAGAATTCGGGAATATCCGAAGTTTATTAAGAAAGCGAATATTTAAATGGAACAACATTTTATCTCAAAGAAACGCATCACAGATCATGGGGAGGTCTTTACCCTCAAGAAGGAAGTAAATGCCATGCTTGATCTAGTAAGGCAGGAAACAGAGCGCATCGAATCACGGTTTCTTGAACCTGCTTGCGGTAATGGTAATTTTCTTGGTGAGATACTCGAACGGAAATTATACGTAGTTGAATGGCGGTACAAAAAGAGCCAATTGGAGTTTGAGCGAAACGCAATCCTTGCCATCTCAAGTATCTATGGCGTTGAGCTTCTACAAGATAATGTTGAAGACTGTCGTAGACGACTTTTTGATATCTTCAATTTAATCTACACAAATCTTTACAAATCAAAAGTAAAGAACAAATGTCAAAGGGCTGTCAAATATATTCTGGGATGTAATATTATCTGGGGTGATGCGCTTACACTAGAGACAGTGGATGATAACCCACGGCCGATCGCGTTTTCTGAATGGTCGCCTGTTAATGGAAACATGCTCAAGCGACGTGATTTCACTTTCAAGGGTCTGCTGCAGCATGAATCCATAAAGGAGTTGCCGTTGTTTTCGGATCTTGGTGAGGATGTTTTTATCCCCACACCGGAAAAAGAATATCCATTGATTCATTTTTTGGAGGTTGCTTTTGCTGATCGGTAAAAATTATAATCCCGATGTGCTGAACTGCCTGGCCAATTTGAGCAATGATGAGGTCTTCACTCCACCGCGACTGGTCAACGAAATTCTTGATCTGCTGCCCCTAGAAATCTGGGGAGACAGAACCGTTACATTTCTTGATCCCGTTTGCAAAACTGGTGTGTTTCTGCGCGAAATTGCAAAGCGACTCGATAAGGGACTGGAAAAAGAAATTCCCGAAAAGCAGAAACGTATCAATCATATTTTCAACAAACAGGTTTTTGGCATCGCTATTACCGAAATAACAGCCCTTCTTTCCCGTCGATCAGTTTATTGTTCTAAGACGGCCAACGGTAAATACTCTGCATGTGAGACTTTTGACGATCCGCAGGGCAATATCCACTTCGAGCGAATTGAGCACACCTGGAAAAATGGCCGCTGCACTTTTTGCCACGCCAGTCAGGCAAACTATGAACGCAGTGATGAATTGGAAACCCATGCTTATCAGTTTATACACAGTGAAAACCCAGAGGAGATTTTTAATATGAAATTTGATGTAATTATAGGTAATCCACCGTATCAGTTGAGTGATGGTGGTGCAAAAGCCAGTGCAATTCCGCTCTATCACAAATTTGTGGAACATGCTAAAAAGCTCAACCCACGTTTTCTTACCATGATTATTCCATCTCGTTGGTTTGCAGGAGGAAGGGGTTTGGATAAATTCAGAGAGGAAATGCTCCATGATAATAGAATACGGAAAATTGTTGATTATCCGAATTCGATGGAATGTTTTCCCGGGGTAGACCTAAGTGGCGGTATTTGCTACTTCTTATGGGATCGAGAAAATAGAGGTGACTGTGAAATTACGACCATAATTGAAGGAAAAAGTTCAACTATGGAGCGCCCATTACTTGAAGAATCACAGAATACTTTTATTCGTTACAATGAAGCAATACCGATATTACATAAGGTATTTGCTGCTAACGAGGACAGCTTTAGCGAACAAGTCAGTTCACAAAAGCCTTTCGGACTAAGAACCTATGCAAAAGGTAAAAGCAAACCGTTTACCGAATCTGTTACTCTTTACGGAAGCACTGGAGTTACCTTTATCACAAAAAAGGATGTTGTAAATAACGCGAACTGGTTGAGAAAATATAAGGTGTACATTTCAGCAGCTTACGGAGAACGAATAGCAAAATCATTTTGGGTAACCGGAAAACCGTTTTTAGGTAAACCACAAACGTGTTGTTCTGAAACCTACCTTGTTATTGGACCATATTCGACCAAAAGCGAAGCTGAAAATGTTATGAGTTATATACGCACCCGCTTTTTTCGGTTTTTGGTTTTATTGATTAAAAACACCCAACACGCTCCTCAAAAAGTTTACAACTTTGTTCCTATTCAGGATTTTACTCTGTCTTGGTCCGATGAAAGGCTGTATAAGAAATACGGTTTTACGGAAGACGAAATCGACTTTATAGAAACAATGGTCCGTCCAATGGAGATAGAAAAGTGAACCAAGAGTTTTTTCCGCCACGGTTGGATTTTAATCCAATAATTTATGCCTACGAAGACACGAACCCCCAGTATGTGGGTTTGCTCAAAGTCGGCTATACCACAGTAGATGTCCAAACGAGAGTGGCACAGCAGTATCCGACAAAAAAACCCGGCAAGCTTCCTTATCGGATCTTGATGGAAGAGTCAGCAATGCGCAATGATGGTACGACGTTTACCGATCATGATGTTCACCGTCATCTTAGAGAGCAAGGTATTAGCAATCCAAAAGGTGAATGGTTCGCTTGTCCATTAAATAAAGTCAAAGCAGCCGTGATTGCTCTGCGGACTGGCCAGATGAACGAGGAGAATCGCGTACTTGATTTCACGATGCGCCCAGAACAAGTCAATGCTGTTGAAAAAACTGCTACATACTTGAAACGCATATTAAAAGAAGACCCAGAAAGGACTCCACACTTTCTCTGGAATGCTAAAATGCGATTTGGAAAAACCTTTGCCGCATATCAACTTGCAAAAAAGATGAGTTGGAGAAAGGTACTGGTTCTGACTTTCAAACCAGCAGTTCAGCACGCATGGGAAGCTGACCTGAAGCAACATGTCGATTTCGTTGGATGGCAATTTATATCTCCTGGCGGTCTGACCCCTGAAGAAGTGAACAAAAGCAAGCCATATGTTTGTTTTGGTTCGTTTCAGGACTACCTTGGTAAGAACAGGAGCACCGGCGGGATTAAGGCAAAGAATGAATGGGTACATACAACACACTGGGATTGCGTGATCTTTGATGAATACCATTACGGTGCTTGGAGGGAAAACGCTAAGGAGTTATTCGAGGCTGAAGATAATGAAGAAAGGAAATTTGGTGAAGGAGAAGGCATTAGAGGTTTCGATGAAGAAGTCTTACCAATCACAACAGATTCTTACCTTTATTTGTCCGGAACACCTTTCAGGGCTATTATTACTGGTGAGTTTATTGAGGAACAAATTTTCAACTGGACCTATTCGGATGAGCAACGTGCCAAGCAAGATTGGCAGGGAGATCCTAATCCATACGCTTGTTTACCGCGAATGGTTCTGATGACCTACCAGCTACCAGATACAATCAAAGAAATTGCAATGCAGGGCGAGTTCGATGAATTTGATTTGAATATCTTTTTCTCAGCGAATGGAGAAGGAAAAAATGCAACGTTCAAGTATGAAGACGAGGTGCAAAAGTGGTTAAACTTGATCAGGGGTGCATTACAAGCTACTTCTGTTGACAACCTTAAACTGGGTGCGAAAAAACCACCGTTTCCATTCTCAGATGTCCGACTGTTGAATGTGCTCTCACATACTTTTTGGTTCTTAGCCAATGTGGCTTCATGCTATGCAATGCGCAATCTTCTTTCACAAAAACAGAACCGGTTTTATCATGATTATCAGGTCATTGTGTCAGCCGGAAGCAGTGCAGGCATTGGAGCCGCTGCCTTGCCGCCGGTTTTAAAGGCTATGGACGATCCACTGAAAACCAAAACAATTACCCTATCATGTATGAAGCTTACAACTGGTGTAACGGTGAGACCGTGGACAGGGATATTGATGCTGCGCAATTTATCAAGTCCGGAAACTTACTTCCAGGCAGCTTTCCGAGTTCAATCACCCTGGTCAGTTATTAATCAGGAAGGTAAAACTCCGAATCGTGAGCAAGTGATTAAAGAGGAATGCTATATCTTCGACTTTGCGCCAGACCGTGCTTTGAGACAAATTGCAGATTATAGCTGCCGCTTGAATGTCGAAGAATCTAACCCAGAAAAGAAAGTTGACGAATTTATCAGTTTTCTACCTGTGCTAGCATACGATGGTAGCACAATGAAACAGATCGATGCTGCAGGGGTTCTGGATATCGCAATGAGCGGAACTTCCGCAACTCTGCTTGCCAGACGCTGGGAAAGCGCTTTGTTGGTAAATGTGGATAATATGACCTTGCAACGACTTATGAACAACGAAGCTGCCATGAAAGCATTAATGAGCATCGAAGGTTTTCGCAATCTTAATCAGGACATTGAGACAATTATCAATAAATCGGAGGCGGTAAAGAAAGTACGTAGAGAGAAAAACGACGAAGAACTTACTCGCAAGGAGAAGAAAATACTTACTGAAGAAGAAAAAGAATTCAAGAGCAAGCGCAAACAGATTCAGGAAAAACTAATCAAGTTTGCTACTCGGATACCGCTGTTCATGTATTTAACAGATTACCGAGAACAGTGTCTTCGTGATGTGATTACGCAGTTGGAACCAGGATTATTCAAGAGAGTCACCGGCTTGACAATAATAGATTTCGAATTGCTTGTAAGTTTAGGGGTCTTTAACAGCGCTCTGATGAATGATGCAGTTTATAAATTCAAGCGATACGAGGACGCCAGTTTGGTATACATTGGAATTGACAAACACAAAGGTGAA